>JBBSAX010000036.1:0-29960 GCA_038251885.1 Pyrinomonadales bacterium
TCTATAAAATTTTTATAAAATTGGCGCAAACGCTACTGAAACGGAGCGTTTAAAAAACCAAAACCCCCCCCCTCTTTTCCTGCCCCGTTTCCGCCTCGCATCTCGTTTTCTACATTATCCTATTTACGCAACTTGGTATTACAAGTTATTTTCTAAAAATTTTCTTGGCAAAAAAACTTACACACCTTTAGTTATCTTGAAAATGATTTAAGAATTTTTCAAAACCGCCGATAAGAATCAAAGCCGCATCAGGCAATTGTTTCCATCAAATCTCAATTTTTTAATCTGTCATAAAAAATCACAGTAATAGCTGATTATTGTTCAATTATTGTGCTTATTAATAATCTGAATATTTTCTTTGTGTTTGATTTTATATAAAAGCCAATTAAATTATGAATAAATTTTTTCACCTAATTATTAAATCCATCTCACAAAACTGGCTTACTATCGGAGTGGTTTTTATTTCGCTAGCCATTACATTATTTCTATGGCAATCTTTCCGTAATCAAGAAGGCAAGTATTTACAAAACACAGTAAATATCGAGGCAGAAAGCCTTAAAAACGGTGTCGAATTGGAAATGCGGGAACGATTACTGGCACTTCAAAGAATGGCTGATCGTTGGGCAATTCAACCAAATGGAACATCACACGCGGCTTGGAATATGGATGCTCAGAATTATTATGAGGATTTCAAAGGTTTCCAAGCGGTTGAGTGGGCGGACGAAACATATTATATTCGCTGGATTATCCCGCTCAAAGGAAACGAATCTGCTGTAAATATCGATTTAACAAACCAACCGGGTTGGCGGGAAATTTTTGACAAAGCCCGCGAAGACGGACAAGCGGTTATACTTCATAAACCGCAACTCGCTCAGGGCGGACGCGGCGTAAATTTATACTGTCCGATTGGTCAAGGAGAAAATTTCAAGGGCTTTATTGTCGGGGTTTTTCGCGTTGAAAAACTCTTTGAAACAATGATTAATCCTGAAATCGTTAGCAAATACGACATTCAAATCTTTAAGGAAAATGAAATAATTTATAAAAGCGGCGAATTTGCCGATTTATTCGATGTCAAGGCAATTCAAACTATTTCCTTTACAAATGACGAATGGCAGATTGAAATTTCTCCAAAAACACAACAGATTGCCGCCTTGAGTAATCAGACGGATGAAAAATCACTTATCGCCGGTTTGGTATTTTCTTTATTGCTCGGTTTATCAGTATATTTTGCCCGCCGCGCCCGACGCAAAACCACAAACTTGCGAATTGAAATTGCAGCCCGTCAACAAACTCAAATTGCTTTAGAGAAATCGGAACATCTTTATCGTCAATTGACGGAAAAAAGTCAGGGATTAATTTGTACGCACGATTTAGAGTGAAATTTATTGACCATCAATGAAGCTGCCGCAACTTCACTCGGTTATTCGAGTGAAGAACTAATCGGGCAAAATATCGGTAATTTTCTCACTCCGCGCTACCGTGAATTTTTCAATTCTCAAATAAATCAACTTATTTCTGAAGGAAAATCTTCCGGCGTGTTTTTTATCAGGGCAAAGGACGGAAAAGAAAAAGTCTGGCAGTTCAGCAACACTTTGGTTGATGATACCGAAAAAAAATACGTTCTCGGCTACGCTCAGGACATTACCGGACTAAAATCGGCGGAAAAGGCTTTGCGCGAAAGCGAAGAGCGTTTGAAATTATTTGTTAAACATACTCCGGCTGCAGTTGCAATGTTTGATCTTGAGATGAAATATGTCTTGGCAAGCCGTTGCTGGATGACCGATTATAAACTCGGCGATCAGGACATTATCGGGCGCAGTCATTACGAAATTTTCCCCGACATTTCCGAAAAATCGAAAGAAATTCATCAACGATGTCTGAAAGGCGAAGTTATTAAATGCGATGAAGACCCGTTTCCGCGTGCCGATGGCAGTATGGAATGGCTGAAATGGGAAATTCGTCCGTGGCGTGACAACCGGGGCGAGATTGGCGGAGTTATTTTCTTTACCGAAGTAATTACTGAACGAAAGAAAATACAGCAACTGCTCGAAGAAACCGCTTCGATGCAAAAAGCCATTCTCAATAGCGCAAACTATTCTGTTATCTCGACTTCGACCGACGGAACAATCAAATCATTTAATAAAACAGCGGAAAAAATGCTCGGTTATTCTGCTAATGAAGTTATCGGAAAAGTCAGTCCGGCGATCATTCACGACGCAAATGAAGTAGTAACCAGAGCCGGAGAACTATCCGCCGAATTCGGTTATGAAATCGAACCCGGATTTGAGGTTTTCATAGCAAAATCCCGCTCACAGGAAGTTGAAGAACGCGAATGGACTTATCTTAGAAAGGACGGAAGCCGTTTTCCGGTTATGCTTTCAATAACGGCGATTCGCAATGAACAAGGCGAAATCACTGATTTTCTGGGCATTGCCAACGATATTTCAGTTCAAAAAGAAATCGAGCAAACATTACGCGAAAGTGAAAATCGTTTCCGCAGTCTGGTCACACATTCGCCGGTTGGAATTTTCAGAACGGCGGCAGACGGCAGTTGTCTTTTTGTCAACGAACAATGGTGCAAAATGACCGGACTCACGCCCGAAGAAGCAATGGGTGAAGGTTGGGTTTCGGCAATAGCGGACGAAGACCGCGAAGATGTTTTCAAAGTTTGGTCAGAAGCGGCACAGAACGGCGGTGAATTTTCACTACAATATCGTTTCCAAACTCCCGATGGAATTGTTCGGAATATTCTGGGAAATGCCGTTGCACAATTAAATGACGCAGGTGAGATTACGGGTTATTTGGGAACTGTCGTTGATATTACCGAACTCACTCAACTTCAAGCTGAACTCAAAGAAACGAGGGATGCGGCAATCGAATCGGCGCGTTTGAAATCAGAATTTCTGGCAAATATGTCGCACGAAATCCGCACGCCGATGAACGGCGTGATCGGAATGACCGATCTTCTTCTCGATACAAATCTAAGCACCGAACAATTTGAATTTACCGAAACGATCAAAACCAGCGCGGACGCACTTTTAACGGTTATTAACGACATTCTCGATTTTTCAAAAATCGAAGCCGGAAAATTGAATATCGAAACGATTGATTTTAACTTACTGCATTTGGTAGAAAATGTCGTCGAACTTTTTGCCGAACAATCACAGCGTAAGAAAATCGAATTATCATCGCTCATCGAAAGCAATGTGCCGTTTGCCTTGCTCGGCGATCCGGGCAGAATAAGACAAGTTTTGACAAATTTGATCGGCAACGCGGTGAAATTTACTGAAAAAGGAGATGTCAGTATTCGCGTTTCAAAATTGAGTGAAACTAATGAAAATATAAAACTTCGTTTTTCAGTCAAAGATTCTGGAATAGGTATTTCGGATAAAGCCCAAAAATATTTATTTCAGGCATTCACCCAAGCCGACGGTTCGACCACACGCAAATACGGCGGAACGGGACTCGGTTTGGCAATTTCCAAACAACTCGTCGAAATGATGAACGGCGATTTAAGTGTTGTCAGCGAAGAAGGAAAAGGTTCTGAATTTTCCTTCACTCTTGAACTCGCCAAACAAGTTGAAAATCAGGTCAAAGAAGTTATTAAACTTTCCGATTTGGAAAATCTGCGGGTGTTGATTGTTGACGATAATCCGACCAATCGCAAGATTCTGTCGCACCAGACCAAATCTTGGGGAATGACTCCGAAGGAAGCCGAAAACGGCATTATTGCCTTGGAAATGCTGAAAATAGCGGCGGAATCTAACGAACCGTTTGAATTGGCAATTCTGGATGTAATGATGCCGATTATCAGCGGTTTTGATCTGGCTAAGTTTATTAAAAACGAACCTTTACTCAAAAATCTGAAATTGATAATTATGCCGTCTTACGGACAGCGCGGCGACGGACAAAAAGCCCGCGATTTGGGAATTAACGGATATTTATTAAAGCCGGTCAAACAATCGAATTTGTTCGACTGCATCGCAACCGTAATGGGAGAAAATATGAATTTCACAGTTGAAAATATGCAAAAACCACTTGTCACAAAACATAGTATTAACGAAAACCGATTCAGATCACAGCAAAGAATTTTGCTTGCCGAAGACAACGAAATAAATCAAAGAGTTACGCGTCAGCAACTCGAAAAATCGGGTTTTCAGGTAGATGTCGTGGCAGACGGAAATCAGGCTCTGCTCGCATTATCGAATCAGAGTTATTCGCTGGTTTTGATGGATTGCCAGATGCCCGTGATGGACGGTTACACGGCAACCGCCGAAATCCGCCGCCGCGAAATAGGAAACAACTACACGCCGATAGTCGCTTTGACCGCTCACGCTATGGACGGCGAACGCGAAAAATGTATTTCCGCCGGAATGGACGATTACATCAGCAAACCTTTCAAAAAAGAAATGCTTATCGAAACAATCGAACGCAATATTAAACTTTTCGAAAATGATGAAATTTTATTCGCCAACTCGCTCGAAATAATAAGTATTTCGGAAAAACCGCTTGTTGATCTGGAAACACTCAGGGAAATAACCGATCTCGATGCAGAAATGATGCAGGAAATGGTCGAACTTTATCTCGAACAAACAGATCAAAGAATCAAAGAACTTTCCGACGCGCTCGAAGTCGGGGATTTTGAGCAAATTTACCGCATCGCTCATACCTGTTTCGGATCGAGCGCGACTTTGGGAATAACGGCAATGATCGAACCGTTCAGAAATCTTGAAACCGCCGGAAAACAAAACGATATGGAAACAGCGCGGCGGATTATTAATCAGTTGCCAACAATTTACGCCGAACTTAGCGATTATCTCAAAGATTTTTCGGCAGTTTCGCAAAATTAAATTATTTTTGGATTTTAAGTTTTAAGGCTTATTCAAAATAGAAAATTGTAAAATCAAATCTATCAGTTATCATCTTTCATCTTTCATCTATTCCGAATTAAGCCGTTTTTACCTTCGCAATAGATGATAACTGACAGATGAAAGATGACAGATTGAATTTACAAAATATTCTCATTGGATCAATTTCCGACTTTGAGTAAGTCCTGTTTAAGGCTTGGTCAAACAAATCTTATTCAAATTTTGGTTTGAGAATCACCTTCGATCCAGACTTCACCGTCGGCATAAACTTCCTTTTTCCAGATCGGAACAGTGCGTTTTAATTCTTTTATCAGCCATTCGCAGGCGGCAAAGGCAGCGCGGCGGTGCGGCGATGCGACCGATATGACAACACTCGTTTCGCCGATTTCCATTTTTCCCAAACGATGCACGATTCCGATATTTTCTATATCGAACTGTGATTTCGCCGCTTCAATCAACTTTTCCATTTCCTTCAAAGCCATCGGTTCGTAGGCTTCATAAACGAGATATTCAGTTTCGCGTCCTTTCGTGATTTTTCGCACAAATCCGTCCAAAGTAACAATCGCGCCGCAATTTTCGGGAACGATGCGCCGCGCAATTTCGCCGATATTTAGCGGTTCATTCGTGATTTCGTAAAAATCTTTTGTCATTTGAATTTATTCTGCCGCAAAAAAACGCAAAATTCACAAAATTTTTAAAAGGTTTTTTGCGTTTTTTGTGCTTTTTTGCGGCTAAAACTGAAAATTATCCGCCGGAAACTGCCGTAAAAATCGCCAGTTCGTCGCCGTTTTTAATGATTTCATCGCCGTTTGCATATTCTTGATTTACCGCGAAATGCAGAGATTTTTTGTCGTGATTTTTAGCGAGATTCGGAAATTTTTCTAAGATTTGCGAAAAAACATTTTCGGCTTTTAAATTATCGTCCAGAGAAATTTCAACTTCTCTTTCGCCGACTGATTCCGCCGTTCCGCCGAAGAATAAAACATTTACATTTATCATTTGTCATTCACCATTTATCAATTTTCAGTTCTATGATAAATGATAAACGATAAATGATAAATGTTACTGAATTTCTTCTTTGAGGACGCGCTTCATAATTTTGCCCGTTCCGCCGACGGGAAGTTCTTCGCGGAATTCGACAAAACGCGGATATTTATTAGCAGCAAATTGTTCCTTGCACCAACTAATCATTTCGTCTTCGGTAATTTCCGCGCCTTGTTTTTTGACGATAAAGACTTTGATTTCTTCGCCCATTCTTTCGCACGGAACGCCGATAACGGCAACCAGCGAAACCGCCGGATGCGTCATTATTACTTCTTCGAGTTCACGCGGATAAACATTGTAACCGCCGCGCAGAATCATTTCTTTTTTGCGGTCAACAATTGCCAAAAAACCATCTTCGTCGAAAATTCCGATGTCGCCGGAGTGAAACCAGCCGTTTTTGAAGGCTTCAGCAGTTGCTTCGGGGCGTTTGTAATAGCCTTTCATCACGTTGTGTCCGCGGATGACGACTTCGCCGCGTTCGCCTGTTGGAACTTCCTTGTCATTTTCGTCAAAACATTTTACCTGAACGCCGAACAGCGGTTGCCCGACCGTGCCGGGTTTTGAATCTCTCTGCGGATGATTAAATGTCGCCACGGGCGAAGTTTCCGAAAGTCCATAGCCTTCCAAAATTTTACAATCAAAGATATTTTCAAACTTTTTCAATACTTCGACCGGCATCGGTGCGCCGCCCGAACTGACGACGATCAAACTTTCCGAATACATTGCAACGTCAATGTTATTTTCTTCGACGTATTTCAAGATTGCCCAATACATCGTCGGAACGCCCGTCCAAAAATTGATTTGTTCTTTTTTGAATGTTTCTAAAACGGTCTGCGCCTCAAAACGCGGAAGCAAAACAACGCGATGTCCGCCGAAAAGTTGCGCGTTTAATTGCGAATTTAATCCGGTCGTGTGAAAAAGCGGCAGCGTAATAAGACAGGTTTTCTGAATTCCGTTCGTATAATCGAGCGCGGGAACGTGCAGATTGTAACAGGCAATCGCATTGTAGTAAATATTCGAATGCGTCAGTTCCGCGCCTTTCGGCGTTCCGGTCGTGCCGGAAGTGTAGAGAATACAGCACGTATCGTCGGGCAAAGTCGGGTAAATATCGAATTTTCCGCTTTGCGCGGCGGTGATTTCATTTAATGTTTTATGTTCGGGAAAAGGACTTGTCGCATCGGGATTTTTTGTCATTACGATCAAGTGTTCGCAACTTTCGACTTGATCGAATCCGTCTTTTACGCATTGTCCCATCGGAAGTTCGTCAGATCCTTCAAAGACAAAAACGGCTTTCGCGTCGGAATCCGATAAATGATATGCAATCTCGCGCGATTTAAACAAAATATTGAGCGGCACAACCGCCGCACCCGCTTTCAAAATTCCGTAATAAACAATCGGAAAAAACGGTAAATTCGGACAAGAAAGCGCGACTTTATCGCCGTGTCCGATTCCCATTTCGGTCAAAGCATTCGCCACGCGATTCGATAAAAAACTCAATTGTCCAAAAGTCAGCCGAACATCATTCCAAATAACCGCTTCCTTTTCAGGCGTTAAATTAGCGTGATGCTCGATGATCGAAGCGAGATTTAAAATAGTAGCCGAATTGTTCATAGATAATTTTTGAAAATTTTATTTAACCACAGATTAACACAGATAAACTCAGATGTTTAGAGAAAAAAATCCAAAATCTAAAATCTAAAATCAAACCGTCATTCCGCCGTCAACTGCGATTGTTTGTCCTGTGATATAACTCGAAGCGTCGCTTGCCAAGAAAACCGTAATTCCTTTTAATTCGCCTTCTACACCGACGCGCGGGATGACGTTGTTTTCCTGAATCGAACGCTCGTAGAGATCAATTACTTTGTCAGCAAGCCGTGAATGAAAAAATCCGGGCGCGATGGCATTGACGCGAATTCCTTTGCGTCCCCAACTCGCCGCGAGTTCGCGCGTTAATCCGATAAGTCCGGCTTTGCTTGCAACATATCCGGCGTAAAAAGGTCCGTTTGCCGAAGATGTCAAACCTGCAATCGAAGCGATATTAATGATCGAACCGCTGTTTTGCTTGAGCATTTCTTTGCCACACGCTTGCGCCATCAGAAAACAACCAGTTAAATTCACATCCAAAACCTTTTGCCATTGATCGAGAGCCATTTCTTCGGGCATCGCGCCCCAAGAGATTCCGGCATTATTGATTAAAATATCAACCGCGCCGAATTTTTCGACCGTTTCATCAACGACCGCTTGAACATCTTCCGCTTTGGAAACGTCGCAAACTTTTGCGTGAACGTGAAAACCTTTGGCGCGAAATTCTTCGGCGGTTTCGGTCAACCATTCTTCGCGCCGCGCACAGAGCATCAAATTCGCGCCCGCTTCCGCGAGAGCTTCCGCCATTTCCTTGCCGATTCCGCGCGAACCGCCCGTTACAATCGCCGTTTTACCCGAAAGATCGAATAATTCTTTTATATTTTTTGCCATAATTTTATTTACAGATTAACACAGATATTTCAAGAGATTAAAAATCAATTTCAAAAGTTTTACCTTTTACCTGCTGCTTTTTACCTTCTCCGCATGTGCATCTTTTTTTCGCAAAAGTTAAAATATATTTATGAGTAAGACACAAAAAGAACTCGCCTTTCTGCGCGATTTGAGCGTGGACGAACATTGGACGGCGCGTTTTACTGAACATTTTGACAAAAATTATAAATTTACTAAAGAAGAATCAATTCTTTATATGAATGCCGGAACGGGAAATCACGTTCTCGCTCTGCGCGAAAAATTAAAAAATAAAGTAGAAATCTACGGCGTTACCGAAAACGAAGATTTAACGATAATCGCGGCGGCAAAAGCCGATGCGCTTCGAGCAATCGTCGGTTTCTCAACCTTCGCGCCGCCCGACAGATACGATCTAGTTATCGCCGACGCGAGTTTTGTAAAACCTGCAAAAGTCAAAAGTTTTCTGACCGAAGCAATCGAACTTTCCGAAGAAAAAGCCGTATTTTTTCTGCCGACAGCGGGAAGTTTCGGCGAGATTTTTTCGATGCTTTGGGAAGTTTTAATCAGTCAGGATTTATTTGAAAAAAGTGGCGAAGTCGAGCGTTTATTAAAGGAAATTCTAACAGTTTCAGAAGTTGAAGAAATTGCAAAAAAATCCGGCTTGGAAAAATTGCAGACAAAAACCGAGGTCGAAATTTTTGAATTTGAAAACGGCAAAGAATTTATAAATTCAACGCTCGTTTCGGATTTTCTGATGCCGAATTGGTTCGATTTTTTGGACGCAAAGGAAACAAAAAAAGTTAAGAAAAGACTCGTTCAAACAATAGATCAAAACCGCGATAATATGAGTTTTTGTTTTACCGTCAAAGCAACGATGATCGGCGGAGAAAAACCCTAATGTTAAACGGCTTTTTCAATTAAACCGATTATATTTTGAGAAATTTTTAAGGGCGCAAACCAAGTTTTTGGATAAAATTCGGTTTCGCCTTTTTCATTTTTTACTTTAATTTTCTCGGAGTTTTCAGATATTTCGATTTTATAAAGTTTGAATGGAATTAAGTTTTTATCAGTTTTTGAAAGACAAACTGCCCAAGTATTTTCAACCGCACCGATAATTTCCAAATTTATTTGAAAATGCTTGCCTCTTACTCCTCTGCTGAAATCAATCTTCTTGTTCATACTCCAATCTTTCGGTTTTTGTTGGCTTTCGCGCAGAAATAATTCTTATTTCTGTGTCAGACTCTCTGTAAAATACTTTGATTAATTTTTGCGATAATTTTTCGCCAATCGTTACAAACCGAAGTTCAGACACGGAATGTTTCGGGTCATCAACAGTTAAGGCTGACGAGTCAAAAAATAATGTCGCCGCATCTTCAAAACTGATTTGGTGTTTGATTTGATTAGATTTGTTCTTTTTTTCATCCCAAGCTATGCGCTTGTTTAGCATTTTTTATTTAACTTTGTTTGACTTCCGCGCGGCGGCGCATTTCCGCCAACATTTCTTCGTCCGTCATCGCGCTAATTTGCGGTGCGCCGACATCTGAAGAAATCTTTTTCTTTGCGTCTTCTTCCTTTGCTTCTCTTTCGGCTTCGTCCAAACCTTCTTTAAAGGCGCGTTTGCTTTGCCCGATTGATTTTGCAAGCTGCGGAAGGCGACTCGCACCGAAAAGTAAAAATAATGCCAAAACAATTAATAATATTTCTGTTGTTCCTAAACCTGCCATAATGTTTTCCTTAAAACTTTGACTCATTGAAGGCGAGAAAAGTTTTTCTATTCTTAAAATTCTATAAAACTGCAAACAGTTTGATTTTATAATACAGCTATTTGCTCCAAGTTTCACCTTTTCGCAATAATTTTAACGGTTTTACAAAAAAAGTATTGATAATATAAACTACAAAACTTTGATATTTTTAAGTTAAAATCTTGTACGCTCTATTCTTCTTCGTCCGATTCAATTTTGACTCTCGCTCCGACTTCGCCGAGTTCTTCCGCCAGACTTTCGACAAAATCAGCGTCGTCCATTTCGAGCGAAATCACATTTCCGCTCATTATCGCATCGGTCATTTTTCTTGATTCCGTCTGATCCAATTCAAGTGCTTTCTGCAAAAGTTTTGTTAATGCAACTTTCTGAAAACCCGTTTCATATCCGATAATTTTTAATGTTGGCATAATTTTTCTCGAAGCGTTTTAGCAATATTTCTTAATTAACCATTAACCATTTACAATTCACCATTATTTCAGTTGTTTTCGATCTCTTTATCCCTAAAATTATCCGTTGCATCAACCAGAGCAGTGGTAATTCCTTTTTCCGAAATCGAATGTCCGGCATCGGGAATTATTTGCAGATTAGCTTCGGGAAAAGCGCGGTGCAGTTCCCAAGCGGAAGTTGCAGGACAAACGACATCGTAGCGACCTTGCACGATTACAGTCGGAATGTGGCGGATTTTATCAACATTTTCGATCAGATAATTTTCGCTGTCGAAAAACGAATTATTCATAAAATAATGACATTCGATTCTTGCAAGCGCGAGTGCTTCGAGCGGGTCTTCCCAATGATTCATCAAATCGGGATCGGGAAAAAGTTTTGAAGTCGAACCTTCCCAGACGCTCCACGCTCTCGCGGCGGAAATTCTTGTTTCTTCATTTTCGCTCGTCAGGCGTTTGTAATACGCGCTCATCATATCGCCGCGCTCGTTTTCGGGAATTTCGTCGCGGTAGCGTTCCCAGAAATCGGGAAAAATCTCCGACGCGCCGTATTGATAAAACCATTCGAGTTCTTTGCGGCGAGTCAGGAAAATTCCGCGCAAAACGAGTCCGCGAACTCTGTCGGGATGAGTTTCGGCATAAGTCAAACTCAAAGTGCTTCCCCACGAACCGCCAAAAACATACCATTTTTCGATGCCGAATTTTTCGCGCAAAGTTTCGATATCTTCGATCAATTTCCACGTCGTGTTTTCTTCGAGTTCGGCGTGCGGCGTAGATTGTCCCGAACCGCGCTGGTCAAACAAAATTATGTGATACGCCTTCGGATCGAAAAATCGGCGATACATCGGAATCAAACCGCCGCCCGGACCGCCGTGCAGAAAAATCACCGGAATTCCGTCCGCGTTTCCGCAGCGTTCGTAATAAATATCGTGAAGATCGGAAACCTTCAACATTCCCGAATCAAATGGCTCGATTTCTGGATAAAGTGTTTTCATAAACTGCATCATACTGGTAATTTATTTGCAGTTCAAACTATTTTCTAAAATTTCTATAAATTGTAGAAAAAAAGTCTTGACGCACAAGATTTTGTGGTTTATTCTGTAAATGCTTTAACACTGAAGAAGGAGGTGATCTAAACGATATTATGATAGAAATTACCAGTGAGGTGGCTGCGACCTAGAGCCAAGTCTCCTTATAGTTTGCGAAACTTGCTCGGCTTTTTGAAACAAAAAAGCTCAGGTCAATCCAGACAGTTTACCGAAAAGCCGTCGAGTTATAAACTTAGACGGCTTTTTCAATTTTCAGTCGAGAAAAAATTATCCACAGATGAACCAAATTCCATATTACATCGTCGAATCGAAAGCCGAAAAAGTGCCGTTTGTTTTGAGCATTCCGCATCGCGGGACGGAATTTCCTGATGAATTGAAAGATAATTATGTGCCTGAATTACAAGAAATTCTTGACGATACGGACTGGTTTTTGGAAAAACTTTATGACTTCGCGCCCGAACTTGGGATTACGACGATTTTCGCAAAATATTCGCGTTGGGTGATTGATCTGAACCGTGAACCGAACAGCAATCCGCTTTACGACGACGGCAGAATCATCACCGCACTTTGTCCGACGACCGATTTTTTTGGAAAAGATATTTATCGAAAAAAAGAATTTGAACCTGACGACGCGGAAATTGAAAGACGGCTTGAAAGTTATTTTCGCCCGTATCATCGGACAATTGACGGAATTATTGAAAACTTAAAATCTGAATTCGGGCAAGTCTTGTTTTGGGACGCACATTCGATTCGGCGAAAGGTTGAAACGATTAGAAAAGAACCTTTTTCAGATTTTATTTTGGGTGATAATAACGGAAAAACTGCTGATGAGAAATTCATTGAAACAACGCTCGAATCTTTGAAAGCAAGCGATTGGCAAATAAACAAAAATGATCCGTTCAAAGGCGGATTTCTGACGCGCTCGAAGGGAAAGCCGGAAGAAAATATTCACGCGCTACAACTCGAAATGTCCAAAGATTTATATATGGATGCGTCCGAGTTGCGCTATGATGAAGCGAAAGCCGAAACGGTGAAAAGGCTTCTGCGAAAGACTTTCGAGAATCTGATTTCGCAATTATGAAATTTCACTTCAAAAAATTACTGCAAAACGAAGGCTGGCTTGAAAATGCTTCGGTTGAAACCGATGAAACCGGAAAAATCGTTTCAATCAAGGAAAATTCCAAACATAATGAATTTACTGAAAATATAGCAATTCCGGGTTTTCAAAATGCACATTCGCATTCGTTTCAATACGCGATGGCGGGACTTGCGGAAAATCATTCGCAAAATCAGAGCGATTTTTGGAGTTGGCGCGAAGCGATGTATAAACTCGCGCTTAATATAAATCCCGATCAATTTGAAGCGATTGCCACGATGCTTTACGCCGAATTACTGCGGCACGGTTATACAAATGTTGCTGAATTTCATTATCTTCATCACGACAAAAACGGAAAGCCTTTTGATAATTTAGCGGAAATGGGTTTGCGTTTGGTTTCCGCCGCGAAAAAAACCGGAATTAACATAACTTTGATCCCGATTTTTTACCAAAAAGGCGGCTTTGATAAATCGCCCGAACCAAATCAGAAGCGTTTTATCTCCGCAAATGTCGGCGAATATCAAAAACTTTTTGAAGCGTCGGAAAACGCCTGTAAAAATTACGAACACGCTAATATCGCCGTCGGAATTCATTCTCTGCGCGGCGTTGAAGCCGAAGCAATCAGAGAAGTTGCGGCGAATTTTTCGCAAAATATTCCGTTTCACATACATATTTCCGAACAATTAAGAGAAGTTTCCGATTCTGTTGAATTTCTCGGCAAACGTCCCGTCGAATGGATGACCGAAAATATCGAACTTTCGGACAGATTTCACTTCGTTCACGCAACGCATTTAGACGAAAGTGAAATAAAAGGTTTGGCGGAAAAAAGAGTAAACGTCGTGCTTTGTCCGACAACTGAAGGAAACTTGGGTGACGGACTTTTTCCGCTTCGCGCATTTCAAAATGCGGGCGGAAATTGGAGTATCGGAACGGATTCGCACGTTTCATTAAATCCATTTGAAGAATTGCGTCTTCTCGATTACGGTCAACGTCTTATTTCACACAAACGAAACACTTTTACCGACGAGAAGAACGGCAGCAGCGCATTTTATGCAATCAAACAAACAACACTTTCCGGCAGAAAAGCAATGAACAATTTTGAAGAAAAACACTTTGCTGTCGGACAGCCTTTTAATGCTTGCGTGATTTCCGCCGAACATCCGCTCATTCAAACTTCTTCGACAGAAAATCTTCTTAATACAATCGTTTACTCTTCCGATGAAACGATGCAAAAAGGCGCGATTGTTAATGGAAAATGGAAAACGGAAAATGAAAAATGTATTGATTATGAAAAAATTGTAGAAGATTTTGTAAAGACAATTAAAGAATTGAATAATCGTTAATTTTTCGTGTTCAGAGTTTCGGCTAATAGTCTTTGAAAAATAAATCCGATAATTAAAAGTCAATTTTTAAGCCGGGAGCGCACGCATCTTGCGTGCTGAGTGCGATAGCACGAATAATCTTCTACATCAAATAAACTTTATTTGATAACAAAAATCTTTCACGCCGCTTTTCAAGCGACATGGCACGCAAGGATGCGTGCGCTCCCAGCGAGAAGGCTTTTATTTTTTGCCGTATTTTCAAAGGTATTAGCCGAAACTAAAAACGCTCATTTTCTGCTCACGAATTGATTGTCTTTTATCCAAAAACGCCAATGTTTTTCGGCATATTCTTCGGCATAATCAATGCCGATTCGTTTGCCAGAAACGATCTTATTTTTTGCTAATTTCTCACCCTCTTCGAGCCAGACTTTTTTGCCGAGCAAATCTTCGTTGTTGAAAGTTTTGTCAATTCCGAGCGCGATGCAGAGTTTTCCCGGTCCCGAAGTGAGGTTTTTGTCGGGCATTTTTGAATCTAGATTCTTACTTTTCGCTTTTCGACGCTCGCGCATAATTTCGATATTTTCGAGCGGCTGGACGGCGCGAATTAGAATTGCGTGCGGAGTGTCAACTTCGCCGACGACTATATTGAACTGAAAATACATTCCGTAAATAAAGAAAATATAGACAGTTCCGCCGATTCCGAACATCGTTTCGGTGCGCTTTGTGCGGCGGTTTTGGTAGGAATGCGCGGCTTTGTCAATCGCGCCGAGATACGCTTCGGTTTCGACGATCATTGCGGAGACTCTTTCTCCGTTTTTTTGGGGAACAACAAGAGTTTTGCCGAGTAAATCTTTGGCAATTTTCAGAGTATCTTCGCGCGTGTAGAATTCACGCGGTAGTTTTTTCATAAAATTGAGAACAAATATTCAGACTAAATTATTCCGTTAATGCTTTTGGATAGAACGCGAACTTTACTGGCGAACTAAAGTTCGCTTTCCGTCTGACAATTAATAAAGTTGCGAATTTTATTCTTTTCCAAAATCTTCGGGATAGTAGATCAATTCAACAATTTGTCCGCTGACACCTTTTGTGTAAAAGGATGAAGTTCCGTCGCGGTGCGGTTTTATCGGGCGACTTTCTTTTTCGGCGGCTGATTCGAGTTCTTCCATTGTTTCAACCTTTAAGCCGATATGCGGCGGATGTTTTGAACCGGGCGGCAAAAGTGCAATGCCGAAACCGCGCGAATCGCGCATCATTGCCCAATCTTCATAAACCGTTTCGACCGCGAAACCGAGCCGTTTGTATTCTTCAACGTCTTTTTCAAGGTCTTCGCATTTGATTGCTAAATGGTCAACCGTTCCCGAAAATCGTAAATCTTTTTCTTCAATCATAATTGTAAAACTCCTTTTGAAATAATTTTATCAATTAACCGGACTAAAGAAAAATTCAAGCCGATTTATATGTTTGAAAAATGTAAAGATTGGAGCGCACACATCTCTGCGTGCCGCGTCGTTTGCAAAATGGCGTGAAAGCCTTTGTTTTAAGATAACTTTATTTAGTGCAAAATTTCTATTCGTGCTATCGCACTCAGCACGCAGGGATGCGTGCGCTCCCAGCAAAGAACTTGACTTACTATTTCTATGTTTTATGTTCAATTTGGAATTTGCGTAACATCAGTAAATAAAAAGAAAAAGCGAAATTAAATGAATAATTTCGCTTTTTCGATTTGAAATAAGATAGAAAAACTATCTCGTGATTATTTGACAAAAATTGTCGGATCGCCGATCAGTTGCCAGGTTTTTCTGACATCGAGATCGGTTGTTGACTGTTTTGTCAATCTGATTAAATCGCCCAAGCGAACTGTGTTTTGACTAAACATATTTCGCGTCAAAGTTCTGGACATTTCCAGTTGTTTGTCAGGATATGTCGAGCCTGATGAAGCCCAAACCGCGATTGCGCCGCCGCCATCTTTCTTAAATAAGGCTTCGGTCATACTGTCGCTAAACGGACTGATCGTATAGCCGTTCAAACAAGTCATCATCAAATAGATTGATAATTTTTCGTTGTTGATATTTGCAACATCAGCCGTTTTGAAAACATCTGCTGATGCCCATAATCCCGGCGCACCGTGTCCGGTGTAGGTTACAACCATCGGTCCCGTGTTTAAACGCGAAACTATTTGATCGTGCATTTCACCATCGGTCAGCGAAGACCTTTCGATACGCGAAACTTGAACATCGTTTGGTAATTCGGTTTGCAGAATATCGTTATAATTCTGGAAATTGCTGTCCGAAATCATCAAGCTCGATTTTTGTCGGGAGATTTGAGTTTCATATTGAGCAAGTTTGCTCAAAACAACATTTGCTTCCGCCGCATTCACGACAGGTAATCTGCCGAGTGCGACATCTTCGATTCCGTCATTATTGAAATCTACTAGCCAAATATCGCTTCCGGTTTCTTGGAAAGCCGTATCAACTAATTTCGTCGGAACTATATCGCGATTCGTTTGTCCGCTAAAGTTACGGGGATCGTAGCTCGAATCACCGAACAGTAAAACGTAGCGCGGTTTAATCTGCCATTCGCTTAGAGCAAGTCTCAAAAATTCCTTGATTGCTTCGGGCGAATGTTCACCAAAACCGAATTCGTCATAAATATCGTCAACCAACACGACTTTTGTTTTTAAGCCTTGAGATTGTCGAACCGTCGCCAGACTTTCCGCGCCTTCACGTAAATCTCCGTTGGTAATTATCACGAAATCCGCTTCATTTCTCGGATGCTGCAAGTTTGAAGGAGTATTTTCTTCAACTCTTGCCGGTGATTCCGTTTGAGTTTGTTCTATCGCCAGCAATTCTCGATCATAGCTGACCTGACTCAAACTGATTTCGGGATTACCGTTATCTTTTTCAACATCCGTCAAGACTTGGCGTTCAACCCGACCGTTACGAATCTCGAAAATATTGACGTTTGTGTCGGCAAAACCGCCAACGCGAACGCCTTGTCCCGCCGGAACAGTGAACCGAAGTTTGCCGTCAACCGCATTATAACGACGCGGATATGTCAAACTGATCGAATCAACAAGGCTCAGGTCATTGCCTGCGCCGACCGATTGAAGCCGAACTTGATTGACACCTGCCGCAATCGAATTTATCGGCAGATTATATTCAAACGTCTTGTTTTCCAAATTCGTCAAACTGACAGTTCCGAGATCGAGATTGTTTAATCTCAGCGTAACAAGATGATTTCCCGCCGTTATGCTTTGCAGTTTAACGCGCAGAGTTATCTGTCCTTCGGTATCTAAATCGTGAACCGTCAAACTTTGCAGAGTTTGCTGCGCTCCGAAAACGAGTGCGCCGAAGTAGTTTGTTTCTTCACCATTTAGAATTGATGAGAAATAAATCTGACGATCATTACGAACGGTGGTTGTAACAAAGTTTCTTGCTTCGTTGTTGCCATCCGAATTTCCGCCGTCAACTGCGCCTAATCTTTGTCCGTTTCGCTGACCTTCGATCAAATAATAGATTTTCGTGTCAGTCGTAACTTTATCGTTTCCGGTTCCGAAAAATTCGATTGAAGAATCGGAATTTAACTTTAACGGAACTTCTTCGCCGTTGGCAAAAAGCTGCCAGAGTTCTCTGTTTGAATTCAGATCGAATCCGGCTGCCTGTAATTGTTCGGCGGAAACCCGATACCAAGCATCGTGATTGACCGAAATTTTCACACCGCCGCGTCGGGCAATTCCCTTCTGCTGATTTCCGCTTTCAGATTTCAACTTCGGAGTTTCGCTCTGTTTGACTATATCTTTACCGACAAATTCTTGTTCTTTTGCAAAATTGTCGTTCTTATTCAAATCGGTGATTAAAACCGGATTTGTCTTGAAAAGACTGCTTGCCGAGAATTTGATTTTCGGCGAAACAGGTCCGTGAAGGGTTGAATTTCCCTTCATATCTATATCTTCGAGATAATAAACTGCTCCGGCTTTCGGACTGTTATCTGTCCAATTGTAGTTGTCGCCCGTCGCCACCAGATTAGCATTGGTGCGTAACGAACTGCCGGCAATCATTGCACGATTTATCAACTCGCGTCTGCCGCCGACTTCCCGATAGACATTAAAGCCCAAGTTGTCGGATTCTGCGGCAGTTGACCATTTAACAACGGTTTCATTTCCGTCCAAATAAACATCGAAACCATCTAATTTAACGTAGGTCGGAGCAGTAATAAATCCGAAATCAACCGTCGGATTCGCTGTCGAACCTGTTGCATTGGTTACGGTATTGTTACTCTGTGCGCCAACGCTTGCCGGAGTCAAAGTAACCAGATTAGAAATTGTCAATCCATTGAATTGACCTGTTCCGGGCAAACCGTTGTCATCGTTATTGATGTTGTCATCGGGAGTTGTCGAAGTCGGCGTACTCGATACGGCATTAACGCCGCCGACTACTACGCGATACTGTCCCGGCGGTAAGCATCTGAAATTGTAATTACCTGACGCATCCGAAACAGTTCCGCCTAATCCGTCATCGGCAGTTCCTAAAATCCCATCCCGACCGACCGGAATTTCAACTCCGGTAGAATCATATAAACGAACCCGGATTGTCGGAATAACAGTTTCTCCGGCATCGAGTTGTCCGTTGTTGTTAAACGGACCGGCACCCGTATCGTTCCAAAGCGTGCCTGACAGACTCAAACAATAGAAACCGAAATCAACGGTCATATCACCTTGATTATCGAGCGTTCCTTGTCCGGTTGCACTCAAGTCCGATTCACTAAGCGGTTCGACGCTGCCCGGTCCGAGAGTAATGGTATTGGAAAGAATTCCATTAGCTTGAACGGTATTAGCCGCACCTGTCGGGTTGACTCCGTTTTCGCCTGCATTTGTCAGATCGGAATCAACATCCCCGGTAATATTTCCGGTCGTATTTTGATAACCGGCAAGAACCGCTCCATTCGTAAAGGCTGCCGGATTTATGCGAACTACATAAGTTCCCGCCGCCAAATTATCAAAGCGATAATAACCGTTTGAATCGGTTGTTAAAGTGGCGACCGGAGTTCCCGGCGTGTCGGGTTGCCCGTCGGAATTTGCATCGGCAAAAATCGAAACCGAAACGCTGCTGATGCCAAGTTCTCCGGCATTGACCCTGCCGTCATTATTGGTATCGAACCAAACGCGGTTTCCGACCGAGTATCCGGTTGCGGCACTCTTGAAGCCGAAATCGTAAGTGTGATTATTTTGTCCAACACTGCCGGTCGTTAATGCTCTCATAACCTGACTGCCGGATGTAACAAGACCGTCCGAATCGCGGCTGTCACCATTAGCAGTTCCATCCGCATCTACCAATGTCGGAACTAAGGCGTTAAGAGCTTGTCCGGCGTTGAAATTAGTTGCCGGAATTCTGATTTCATAATTAGTATTCGGATCAATTGCATACTGGCAGGTTGCGTTAGCAGTATATTCAATAACCAATTGGGCTGCCGAACCTGAAACATCATCAAACGTTTCAGCATCTCTTCTGGTTGTTCCTCCACCACCTGTGGTTCTGAATACCATCGCGTTTCCGCTTGCCCATCCCGGACGATTAACAATTTCCTGCACAATCGAAGTTATAGCCGGAGTTCTCTGATTCGCACCTATTTCACTATTAGTGTTCCAAGCTGGAATTGACCAACTTACCGTGGCAGTTGTTCCGGTTCGTCCCGTAATATTATTATTTGCGGTCGTAAAAGTTGTTGCATTATTAGCGGCTTCACCTTGGATAGTAACTGTCGGTGCGCCGGTAGTCGAAGGAGTATCATCAGCCGTGAACTGGATGTAAGCATTTGTGATAGTTGCGCCTTGTGGAATGCTGAGACTTGTAAAACGAACCCCGCTCGCACCGACAACTCCTCCCATTCTTAATTCAGTATTAGTTAAAGGATCCATTGTTCCGCCAGTATTCTGAAACGCATCATCCGACGAAGCACTAACCTGAGCAGTTGCTGTTGCCGGTGCCATACCGCAAGCATAAGTTGAAAGATTGGTATTTCCCGTGCCGCCGAAAACGTATTGTCCGGCGGCATTTGTCGTAGCTGTTCCGATCTGCGTATCAATCGAACCGTCAGCGTTGGTATCTCCCCATAACTGAACTGAAACATTTAGAATTCCGTTTTCGTTAGAGTCCTGAATACCGTCGCTATCGGAATCATTCCAGACACGATTTCCGATTTGCAAAGGTGCAGTTCTGCAAAAGACATCCGTATCACCGACACCGCCGGCTTTCCCGAAATTCCCCGGATCAGCATCTAAATAAACGTCATAAGCTCCGGTTATTACGCCCGTCGTATTGTTGTATCTTTGAATTCCGGTTGTGTAAAAATTGGTGACGCGAGTTCCGGCGGAGTTGAACGCAACCGAATCGTAAAATGAGGTAACAACGTGATTATATCCGGGAACTTGGATCAATCCACCGACACCACCTTCTTCACGAGCATCGCCGTTCAAGTCATTATAATATTCCCGACCACCGTTGCCGGAATTGGCATTACCGCCGGCAGGAACGGGCGTTGTTACACCTCCACAGGTTCCATTGCTTTCAAATGTAAATGTCCCGCTATTGTTGCAAACCCGCATTAAATCACCGTAACCGCGATAAAAATCAGGAAGAACAATCTGATCGCCGTAACGGTCGCGTAAGCCTAAGAGCATATCGTTACCGTCAAATTCAATATCGGTCAGCATCGGAGATGCACGATTTAGAACCCCCGTTGTATTTGCCCAACGCTGCCAGGTTACGATGTCACCAGGTCCGGCAGTTCTTATGAATGTCAGAGCGTTGTTTGCCACTAAAGTAAATGTCGCGCCATTAAAACTCCAGACAAAAGCGTGAAGTTTGACATCAGAAGTTTCAGATTCAGCAGAACAAACCGCGCCAACGTAGATTTGTCCGCTTCTGTCTTTACCGACGGCAAACGGACGAACGTCTGCGGCATTACAATTTCCGCTCGAAGTAGCCAAACCTGTTGTCGGAATAGGGAATCGTGTAATTGTTGTCGAATTTAACGCTCCTGTTGTCGGAATAACGTAAAGTTGTCGGTCGGCGAGATTTACTGCATAAAGTCTTGTTCCATCCTGCGAAATCTTTATTGCACCCAAACCTCTTTTGCCAATTTCAGCGATACTTGCCGTATCAACCGTCCAATCCGGCGTAGATGCCGCAGGATGCGGATTTGCTCCGGCAGTTCCCGCTCCGAAAACCGTATTTAAGTCAACAAAAAGTGAAACTGTCGGCGCAGATGTACTCGGATTTGCCACGCTATAAATTGCACCGGTACTTTCACTCGAGAGCGAACCGAATCTTGCACCTCGCTTGAGATATGACGAAGCATAAAATCGGTTATTAAATTTGTTAAAGGACACACCTAATGTAGAACCGACTTCGTTAATAGTTCCGATTCCGACCGGATTTAACAAAGCCGTTCGTGATGGCGGGGCTGTCCATGCTGTCGGATCAATGCTGTTCAATCTGCCATCGAGTTCTTGGCTGTAATTATATGGGAATCTTGCAAATGCCGAAAAATTTCCGTTTCCGACGGCAAATACATTTGTAATAACATCAGGATTAGTTTGGCAATAATTGTCCGGTCGGACGATTCCGAAATCTATGTTTGGTGAAACGCCATCTGCTAAGATGCGGACAGTCGTAGCGTTATTTGTACCGATTTCACTTGGAGAATATCCGGCAGGTATATTTGTAAATTCTATTCGATAAGGACCTGTTCCGGTTGCATTTAAAGTATAAAGACCATTTGCTCCGCTTGTGGTTGAGCCTCTATTCGTTCCGGTCGAATCATAAGCTGTAACGGTTACACCGCTTACGCCGCTGTCAATGGCTGTTGTCGTGTCGGTTGTATCATAACTGCCGTTGGAATTATAATCTTCATAAACACGCCCGGTAATAGTTCCGGTTGCGCCGGCTTTTTGACCGATCAGCGCAAAAAATACAGAAAGACCTATCAAAAGAAATAATATTGCAAAAGCTCTTTTGTTATTTTTGTTCAATATTCTTAACATTAAATTTTCTCCTAAAAATTGTAGAAACGTGAAACCTGCACTTTGTTATTAACTTTCGATTAAACGCGGGAGAAGTTTAATAAAGCAATAAGTCCGAATGTTTTGATAATTTGGATAACTTTTTTATATTTTAATTTGATTAAAATGTAAGAAATTATATTTTTTGTTAAATGACATCTGGGGTTTGTTCAGCCAATGAATATATTTTCAAAAAATATATTTCTAAACGTCGTGCTAAAAAAACTAAGTGTAACATCTGTCATAAATTACAGTTTGAAATCTGTTTACTGAATATAATTGATCAAATTAAGTTGTTACATGGTTTTGGAAATTTGGAATTTATGTTTAACCTTGGTAAACTCTCGATAAATAGTATCAAAACATTGTTTAATATTGCAAGTGTTTTTTTCTCATTGATATTTAATATCATTCTTGGCTGTGTAGTTAACTGCTCCAAAATAAAGCAATAAATTAAGAAGTTCGATATTATTTCGCTGTTTTAATGAAATTTGTGCCGAATGTATAAAATATGTCTGTAAAAAATCTAAAAATCGTGTCGCTTTTACCCTCGGCAACCGAAATCGTTTGCGCGTTGGGTTTAGAGAAAAATCTTGTCGGAATCACGCACGAATGCGATTTTCCGGCTTCGATTATTAACCTGCCGCATTTGACCGCCAGCCGCATTTCGCACGAAACGATGTCGAGCAAGGAAATTGACCACGCTGTTCGTTCAAATCTTGACGGACACGGTTCGATTTATGATCTGGACGAAAAACTTCTGCAAGAGTTAAATCCCGACCTGATAATTACACAGGAACTTTGCGAAGTTTGCGCTGTCAGTTATAAAACGGTCGAAAAAGCGGCGAAAATGTATGTTGCGGACGCAACGGTTGTTTCGCTCGAACCGAATACGATTGAAGATATTTTCTCGAACATCAAAACCATCGGCGAGCTATGTGAGGATTCTAAAAAAGCCGATGAAGTTGTCAACAATTTGCGAAACCGTTTAAATTTTCTTCGTGAAAAAACTGAAAGTCTAAAAAAGCGTCCCGATGTTTTTATGCTCGAATGGCTCGAACCGCCGTTTGCGCCGGGACATTGGACACCGGAACAGGTTGAAATTGCAGGCGGAAATTGTCTGCTTGGAAGCGTGGGCGAAAAAAGTGTAACGACAACTTTTGAAGCAATCTATGAATCAAAACCGGAGATTTTGATTTTGATTCCGTGCGGTTATTATATAAAGGATATTTTGCGGCAATTGCCGAACACGACTTTTCCGTCAAATTTCCGCGAAATTCCGGCTTTTCAAAATAATGAAATCTGGGCGATGGACGCAAGTGCCTATTTTTCGCGCCCCGCACCGCGTATTGTTGACGGAACGGAAGTTTTAGCGAAAATTTTTCATCCCGAAATCTTCGGCGAACCGAAAAAGAGCGAAGCCGTCCGCGTCGGAAAAGATTTGATAAAGTTTAGTTAATAAAAATCTTATGAAATATTTTGCAGTTATTATTTGTTTAATTATTTTTTCACTTTCGATATTTTCTCAGATCACGGAGAAAGTTTTAGCAACGGCGAACAAATTCACAATTACATCGAAGGATTTGCCTGCAAGTGTTCAGGCGGAATATATAAATTATCCGAAAACGCTGGCGGAAAAACGCAAAACTCTGCTTGATGATCAAATTGCCGAAACACTTCTGGAAATTGAAGCAGCAACTCGAAACATTCCGGTTGAAAAACTCATCGAAACCGAAGTTTCTTCAAAAGTTACACAGCCGACTGATGAACAGGTAAAAGCAATTTACGAAGTTAATCGCGCCCAGATCGGCGATAAAACTTTAGAAGAAGTTCGCCCGCAAATTGTCGCTTTTCTGCGCCGCGATCCTGAACAAAAAGCCTACAATAATTTGTTCACGCAATTGAGGGCGAAGTATAAAATCACTTTCGGCAAAGACGTAAATGCCCCGAATGTAAAACCATCTGAAGTTTTCGCAACCGTCGGGACAAAGACCATTACCGTCAAAGATTATGACGAACGCAACAAACCGAAAATCGCTGATTTTGAAGGCAATTTTTATGATCAAATAAAAGTCGAACTTGATGAAGTCTTATTTAATACTTTAGTTTCCGCCGAAGCAAAATCTCAAAATATCGGTGCGGGAGATTTGATCGCTCGCGAAATTACGGACAAAATGCGTGAGTTTTCCGATGCAGAGCGCGAAAACCTTGAGAGCGGTTTGAGAAATAAACTTTTTGCAAAATATGCCGTAAAAATTCTTTTAGAAGAGCCGAAGCCTTTTGTTCAAAGCATTTCGACCGATGATGATCCGGCGCAAGGCAATGCCAATGCACTTGTTACAATTGTAATGTTTTCCGATTTTCAATGTCCGGCGTGTTCGTCGGTTCATCCGGTTTTGAAAAATGTTACTGCCGGATACGGCGATAAAGTTCTGTTTGTCGTGCGCGATTTTCCTTTAACAACTATTCACAAAAACGCTTTCCGCGCCGCACTTGCCGCCAACGCCGCCAACGCACAAGGCAAATTTTTTGAATATACGGAAGTTTTGTATAAAAACCAAGAAAATCTCGATGATGAATCGTTAAAAAAATACGCCGCTCAGTTGGGTTTGAATATTAAGCAATTTGCATTAGACTTGGAAAACAAAAAATTTGCCGACGAAATCCGAAAAGATATGGCAGACGGGAAAATTTATGGAATAAGCGGAACACCGACAATTTATGTTAATGGTGTAAAGATTAGAATATTGTCTGCCGCGAGCTTTAAAAATGCGATTGATAAAGCCTTGAAAAAATAAAAATATGCGAATTTATTTTATAATTTTACTAACAATTTTAACTTTTGCTTGCGACACTAAATCTGATAACTTAAACAAATCAATCGCTGATAATTCTAATTTGACCGTGAAGAATAACGATTCGACTGTGCCCGTTTATACCTACGAAATTATTAATACATATAAACACGATTCTAAAGCATTTACCCAGGGTTTGGTTTTCCGCGACGGATTTTTGTATGAAAGCACGGGCGGACAAGGTAATTCGAGTTTACGAAAAGTCGAATTAGAAAGCGGAAAAGTTTTGCAAAAAGTTGATATTGAAAATAAATTTTTCGCTGAAGGAATGACGATCTTCGGCGATAAACTTTATCAATTGACTTGGCGCAACGGAAAGGCTTTTCAATATGATTTAAATGATTTCAAACTCTTGAAAGAATTCAATTATCAAGGCGAAGGTTGGGGATTAACCAATGACGGAAAAAACCTGATAATGAGCGACGGAACTCACATCATTAAGTTTATTGACCCCGAAACATTTAATATCGTCCGCAAAATAGCGATATTGCAGGAAAACGATAAACCTTTGTTTCTGCTCAATGAACTTGAATATGTAAAAGGCGAAATTTGGGCAAATATCTGGCACTCCGAAGAAAAGCAGACCAGCACATATCAGGGAACTTTACCAAATATTGGCAAACCGAATTATATTGCAAGAATTAATCCCGAAACCGGTAAGGTTATCGGTTGGATTGATTTGGCAAATATCTCGCCGGATGATCACGAAGACGGTGAAAATACACTCAACGGCATTGCTTATGATGCGGCTAATGATAAGATTTTTGTAACGGGGAAAAATTGGAAGAAGCTGTTTGAAATCAAACTCAAGCAGAAATAAATTATTGAATAATGGGAGATTATTTTTTAATTTATATAAATTAAACTTTTGTCACGAAGGGTGAAAATTTGTTAAATAACTTTCAAAAGTTGTTCGGCAACAATCTTTTTTGACTCTTTTCGAGATTAGCATTAATTTTTTCGTGTGTCAATTGCAAACCCGGTTGCTAAACTATTAATTATTTTTAATAATAATGGACACACTTATACTTAATCGCCGCGAATGGCGACCAAAGAAGATTTATTTTAAATTTTAGTTAGAACAAAAAGCTGATTTCTTTACACATTTTTACGATAAAATCGCTCAGTGATTCTACTTTTTGACTACTATTATTTTTTGTTTCGTCCAATAAAACAGTGGCGGATACACCCGGACATTGCAGATCGCCACAGGGCGGATTCGGACATTGCAAATCGCCGCAAGCAAGCGCATTAAAGGTTAAAACCGTTAAAAGAATAACTGTTGCAACAGTTTTATTAATGAAATTTTTCATTGTTTTTATCTCCGATTTTTTTATTTTTTGAACATTTTGTTCAGATTGATTTTACAAGTAGAAAGAATCTTTGCAATCAAAATAGAATTTATATGTATAAACAAACTAAAATTCGCCAACCTTTTGTTTTTAATGAATCAGTTTCCATTGAAGCCTGTCGGCATGCCAAGGAATTTGAAAATGCCGGTGAATATGAATTTGCCGTCAACGCTTTGGGAGATTTGTGGGTAGGAATAGGTGAAAAACCGAATCTCGAAGATTTTTCCGACGTTGCAAAAGCAGAACTTTTGGTCAGAATCGGTACGTTGACCGGCTGGCTGGGAAGTTCCGACCAAATCGAAGGAAGTCAGGAAAAAGCTAAAGATTTAATAGGCGAAGGAATTAGATTATTTGAGAAACTCGGTGATTTGGATACTATTGCCGATGCTCAAAGCGAATTAGGAATTTGTTACTGGCGCGAAGGTTCTTTTCTCGAAGCCGAACAATTTTTGCAAGATGCTTTGGAAAAAACGCCGACCGACAGTTATACTTTGCGGGGAAAGATTCTGCTAAGATTGGTCAATGTTGCAATTTCCACGCGGAAATACCAAAAAGCAGCTTCTTTATTGAAAGAAGCTGCGCCGTTGATAAAAAAATACGGCGATAATTTATTAAAAGGCAAATTTTATTTTCATCAAGGATTAGTATTAAAATTACTTTTTGAAGAAACGGAAGATCAAGAATATGCCGTTAAAGCAGCGGATAATTATCAAAAAGCGTATCAGAATTATTTACTGGCAAATCATAAAAGATACTGTGCAAATATTGAAAATAATTTAGGTTTTCTTTATCTTTCAACCCAAAATTACGCATCTGCTCATCAGCATCTTGAAAATGCCATTAAATTATTCAGTGATTTTAAGGATTCGGGAAGAATAGCGGCAGTTTTCGACACAAAAGCGCGGGTTTATCTGGCGGAGCAAAAATTGATCGAAGCCGAACTGTTTGCTCAAAAAGCGGTTACGCTATTTATGGGCGGCGATGAATATTTTTCGCTTGCCGAATCTTTGACTACTTTAGGAACTGTATTTGCACGGCAGGAATCTTATGCTGACGCAAAAGATTGTTTTGAAAAAGCAGTTGACGCGGCAAATTATGTCAATGATTCTGTCAATGCAGGTTTGGCAATGTTGGCGCAGATTGAAGAGCTGCAAGTCGTTTTATCTGTTGAGGAAAAGCACGAACTTTACGAGAAGGCAAAGAAACTTCTGGCTGATTGTAATCGTCTTGCGATTCAAAAACGTATGAAAAATGTAGAAAAAATATGTCTTGAACAAACTTCAAAATCGGATTGGGAAAATTTTTCTTTAATGGATGAAGTTATAAAATTTGAAGCCCAATATATTGTCAAAGCACTCAAAGAAACAAATGGCGCAGTTACAAAAGCGGCTGACCTTTTGGGTTTATCTCATCAAAATCTAAGCCTGATGTTGAAAGCCCGCCACGAAGATTTAGCTTCCATCAAAAAGCCTCGCAAAAAACGCAGTGATCGCAAAAAGAAAAAAGAGATTCGTTAAAAACCAGTAGGACAATAAAAAAAGAGCCGTAAATGCTCTTTTTTTATTGTCCTACTTTCTCTAAAATCATTTGAATTAATTCGTCTAATTCCAGATCATAAATCGGCACGTCAAATCTTGATTTCAATTCGTCAAACCTCATTCCGTCCAATAAAATCGGCTCGTCCGATTTTATCGTGTGTTTTGGAATAATTACGAAATCACCTTCGATTTGGTCTTTTACAGCAAGATAATCTTTGCCCGTTAAAAGTCCCGCGACAGAAACATCGCCGCCGAAATATGTGTTCGGAACGGCTAAAACCTTCAAATTCGAGCCGATCAGATCATTTAATTTTTCAATTTGTTCCCGCAAGATCGGCGCAAACATTTCGCCCGTTAAAATTGTGCCGTTTAAAGAGTTTCGAGTCTTGAATCTTGAGTTTTGAGTGTTTGTTTTCGGTTTAATTGCTAATTCGTGAGTCCGCACATTTTCGTTTTTTCCGATTGAAAAACTTTGAACTTTTGACTTTGAACCTTGAGCTGTTTTAAATAGATTTTCAAATTGATTCAAAAACGAGCGGATCATTCCAACTCCGTCTTCGATTTGCGGATAATTTCCGTAATGTCTTCGCGTCGGAATCGGCAAACCGCCTTTGATGTAAATTTCATCGCCGAGAAACGCGAAAGTTACGCCGAGAGTTTTGCGAAATTCCTTTTGCAGTTTTTCGACTTCCCTGATCGTTCGGCGGCAAAATTCGGGCGTAACTCTCGTTAAACGCTCGTCTTTGTTGTAACGCGTCAAGGCAACGGGAACGACCGCCGTTGAAACTACTTTAGGATAATTTGAAGCCAGATCGCGCAGAGTTTTTTCAAGTTGTTTGCCATCATTAATTTCGGGACAAAGCACGACTTGCGCGTGAATTTCGATGTTGTTATCAAGAAGTCTGTTTAATTTATCAAAAATATCGGCGCGTGATTCTTCAACGCCGAGCAGATAAGCGCGAGTTTTTAGATCGGTCGCGTGAACCGAAACATATTGCGGTGAAAGTCTCTGCTCAATGATTCGGTTCATTTCGTCCGGCGTGACCGAACTCAGGGTCGTGTAATTTCCGTAAAGAAACGAAAGACGAATATCTTCGTCGCGCACAAAAAGTGAAGGTCGTGCATCTTCCGGATTTCCCTTGCAAAAGCAAAAAAGACATTCGTTGGCGCATTGACGCGGCACGATTTGCTCGAACATCAAACCGAAATCTTCGCCTTCTTCGCGGTCAAGTTCGATTTCCCAAGTTTCGCCGTTCGTCTTTTTGACGAGCCAAGTCATCTCGGTTTCGCCCGAAGTTTGAAAGCGAAAATCGAGATAATCGCGCACCGGTCTGCCGTTGACGCGAACAATTCTATCGCCCGCTTCGAGTTCCAAATCTTCCGCCAAACTCTCCGGCGCAATTTCCGTAATTATCACACCCGGACGGCGCATCTGTGTGACCGCCGGTGTTACTGCAAATTCGTACATTTATAACTCTTTCTGAATAAAAATCAAAAGTATTTCATTAAAACCGTTTAATGTAAAACTTCTACAAGCCAAATTAGTGTATATTTATTGACAAAAGGTTGGCAAATTTTTAATCTACCTTTTTCAGAGTAATAATCTTTAAATTAAATACTTACAAATAATTAATGCTCCCACTCACAAATTTATGTTAGAAGAAATTTCGGAAACGAATATAAAAGGGAAAATTTTAATTGCTGAAGACGACGACTCCATGCGTCGTTTTTTGGAAGTATCACTAAAGAGACAAAACTACCAGGTATTTACAGCTATAGATGGACTCGAAGGTATCGAAATTGCTCTTAATAATGAGATTGATCTTATCGTAACTGACGCGATAATGCCGAATCTGACTGGCTATGATCTTTGCCGAATCTTACGTCAAACTCCTGAAAAAAAACACATTCCGATAATTATATTAAGCGGTTTCAATCAAGACGACGAATCTGACTCAAACAAATGTTTAGCAGATTTTTATTTGATGAAGGGAGATAATTTGAATAAAGATTTAATAGATACAATCTCAAGAATTTTTAATAAACTAAAGAATTAATCAAGTTATACCAAAACA
>JBBSAX010000037.1:0-29182 GCA_038251885.1 Pyrinomonadales bacterium
AAAGGAGCGTGCTGTTAGTGTTATTGAACACGCTCCTTTGCAGTCGCGTTTCCGCCTCGCATCTCGTTTTCTACATCATCCTATTTACGCAACTTGGTATTATACTAATTTTGCGGACAATTTCAGCCTTTACTGTCTGATTTTCATCCGGTTGGCGAATATATTTATTTGTAGAAATGGATTCTATTATTATAAGCACCGAAAATGTCCGAAATCTATCTTTTTTTTTAGAGGGAAATTAAAAAAAACTTTCTAAAGATTAGCGATACGTGCTTTGTGGAAAGGAATTGTAATATTCGACCGGCGCGAGATCGTCGGTCAAAATTTCTGTTTCAAGCGGAAAATCTTTTCCGTATAAATGTTCCAGGAGTTTGGAAATTTCTGCGTCATTGCTTGTAAGCGATTCGGTTTCGTTCGATTTACTTGCGACAATTATTAAGTTTTGCCATTGTTCATCGGTGTATGGCGCGTTGACTTTGAAAACATAGACTTTTGGGAAAATTTGTTTGTAGGTTTTAAATTCGGCTTGCAGGAATTTGCTTAGATCGCCTTTGATCGCGCCGCCGAGGTTGAAGATGACGATGCCGTCGTCTTTGAGGACGCGGTTGATTTGGCGGACGGCTTCGATGGTTGTTAGTTGAAAGGGAACTGTGAAAAGCGAGCCGAATGCGTCCATTAAAACTGCGTCGTATTTGTTTGATTCGGATTGGTTGAGGAAGATTCTGCCGTCTTGATGAATTATATTTAAGCGCGGATTGTCTTCGAGGCGGAAGAATTTTCGGGCGATTTCGGTCATCTGCGGATCAATTTCGACGACATCCATTCGGGCATTTGGATATTTTTTCAAGTATTCTTTTGGAAAAGAATAGCCCGCGCCGCCGATCATCAGAGTGTTTTGAAAGTCTGGTTTGAAATGGCGAATCAAGTGATAATAATTGGCATATTTGAGCGCGAGTTCGTCCGAGTCGAGATACATTCCCGATTGGATAAAATACGGATCGGTGGCGAGTGCGCGGATCGGTTTGCCTTCTTTTGTTTCGGTTTTGAAGACGCGGACGCGGCTGTATTCGGTGTCTATGTCGTAAAGATCGCGGGTTTTATAAAGATAATACGCTTGATATTCGCTTCCGGCGATTGCCAGAACAAACGTTGTGAGAATTACTAAATTAAATTGTGTTAAGGCGAATGGCGCGAGCAGAAATGATAAGCCGATCAGACTTGCACCGATGGCGTAGAGCGTTTTTGTGCTTCCGACGAAGGGAATCAAGAAAAATCCGGTTAAGAATGTGCCGAAAATGCTGCCGACGGTGGAAAGCGCGTAGAGTCTGCCGACGGTTTTTCCTGCGTCTTCGAGTGTGGACATTTTTAGTTTGACGGCGTAAGGCGTAACGAATCCGAGCAAAACGCTTGCCGGAGCGAACAGTAAAATCGCCGCTAAAACTGATTTTACTTCAAGAATCATCGGACTTTGACCAATCAGAGACAAAACGGTTTCCTGAATCAGAATCGTCAACGAAACCAAACCGCCGGCAAGGAAAATTGCCGAAGCTAAAATTTTAATATCAGGTCGCCGGTCAGCCCATTTTCCGCCGAGCCAATATCCCAAACTCAACGCTGCTAAAATTACGCCAATCAGACTTGTCCAGACATAAGTTGACGAACCGATATACGGCGAAAGCAAGCGCGAACCGATGATCTCGTAGATCATAACTAACGCGCCGCAGACGAAAACCGTAATTTCGAGAATGAATTTTTTTGCCATTTATTTGATTATGAAGACAAATTTCTTTACTTAAATATTCTCTAAAAAAATAATTTAACAAAATATGTTTTCCCGCCGGGAGCGCAGGTTGCCAACCTGCATAAGCGCGATAGCGCGAACAAGTCTGTGCGCCAAATAAAGTTTATTCTAACCGAACGTCATTTCGCCGCCTACGCGACGATGCAGGTTGGCAACCTGCGCTCCCGGCGAATGTATATCTTTTGTTAAATTAATTGTCCAAATAAAGTAAAAACTCGCTTTATAAATTCTATAAGGCGAGTTTTAAGGTTTTTGTTTCTATTGTCAATTGCACCTAAATTTCATTGGTCGCGCTGGCTGTTTTTTTTTCTTCGTTCACATAAGTCAGCCACGGTAAATTGTTCGGAGCATTACGTCTTCCGTGAATTATGTCGAAGAAAACTTCCTGTAATTTAGCCGTAACTTCGCCGCGTTTTCCTGCGCCGACGGTGATGCGGTCAACCGAACGAATCGGCGTGATCTCGGCGGCTGTTCCGGTGAAAAATACTTCGTCTGCGAGATAAAGTGCGGCGCGTTGGACGTTTGCTTCTTCGACTTCGATGCCGAGTTCTTTAGCGATCTGAACAACCGTATCGCGCGTGATTCCGGGCAGAATCGAAGCTCCGAGCGGCGGCGTAATAAGTTTACCGTTATTGACCAAAAAGATGTTTTCGCCCGAACCTTCGGAAACGTAACCGCGATCATCAAGCGCGATTCCTTCGGAATATCCGTTGAGAATCGCCTCCATTTTGATAAGTTGCGAGTTCATATAATTCGCGCCGGCTTTTGCCATTGCGGGCATCGAGTTTGAAGTAATTCGCGTCCAGCTCGAAACGCATACGTCAACACCGCTTTCCAATGCTTCTTCGCCCAAGTATTTTCCCCAATTCCACGCGGCAATATAACTTTCAATCGGTGCAGGAAAAGGATTTACGCCGAATGAAGGGTTTGCTTCGTCAAGTCCGCGAAAGATCAGCGGACGAAGATAAGCCTGTTTCATTTCGCTGTCGCGGATCAATTCCGAAGCACCATTGCAAAGCGAATCGAGGTCGTGTTTGACTTCCATTCGATAAATTTTTGCCGAATTCAAAAGACGTTGCATATGTTCCCGCAAACGGAAAATCGCCGCGCCTTTTTCGGTCGGATAAGCGCGAATTCCTTCAAAAACGCTTGAACCGTAATTCAGCGCGTGCGTCATAACATGGACGCGTGCGTCGTCCCAATTGATAAATTCTCCGTTGTGCCAGATTTTGGACGCAATTTGCATTGTACTAACATCTTTTGTTGACATAAATTTTTATAACTCCTTCGGGTATGATTAAGTAGATTTAATATCTCTGTAATATAAGAAACGGCTAATAAAAAAGAATTTTTAGAATTGGTTGCCGACTTGTTTACTTCCCACTAAGAATAATATAATGCGCGAACTTTCGCAAGAATCAAGGGTTTTCGATAGTTTGAACAACAAGTCTTATTAAAAGTCAGCAAAAAGAAGAAATTTAGCCACAGATTTGCACGGATAAACTCGGATGATAAGAAGATAAGACAATTTTTAAATTAAAATCCGTATTTTATCCGGTGTTTAGTTGTGTCCATCTGTGGCTAAAACTATTGTTCCGACTTCGAATAAACTTTAGGTTAAACAAAAAAAGAGAGCATAAATTTCAAGTTTCGCTCTCTTTTTCGACAAGTTAAATTTATCCGCTTATAAAATTCGCAATCGTGGCGCGGTGTCATCTAAACGGCTTTGATAAGTTACTCCGCCAAAAGTTATAGTGAAAATTATCGGCACGTCACCTGCCGCATCGAGTTCGGGCGGAAGCGTGAAATCAACCGAATAAACGCCCGGCTCACGAAGTATCGCGCCGGTTAAAATTCTTGGGTCAATGATATTCTGATTGCCAATTCTGAGGGAGATAATGCCCTGACCTGACGGCGCACCTTCGATTCCGGTTAGATAAACTCTTAAAACAGTAGGGACACGCCTTCCGCCGCGATACCTGATAGTTGTGACAGTAAATGGTTCACGAGTTAAAACGCGGTTTGTCGCATTAAATATTCGTGAGCGGTTTGTAAAGAAATTTCCTTCAATGTCGGTAAACTCATAAGAGAAAAGATCTGGACGCGCCGTGACGAGAACAGCAGTTCCTTTGATAACCGTACCGTTATTATTAATGACAACAGGATATGAAGTTCCAGCCGTCGCGCTGACTGATAAAGCACGTGGCGCAACAAAAGTAATTTCTCTGCGTCCGACCGATTTCAAACCGCAAGCAACACCATTGATTGTCATTGAAACGCCGCCTAATTCAATCGGCAAAGTAAAACTGCGCGAAAGCGAACCTACCGAAGTCATTGCCGCAACCGGACTATTGACCCCCGAATCATAATTGACAATCGCCAACATTCCGGGCGAAATTCCCTGAACGGCAGGCGGGGTTTGTGGTGTCGGAGTCGGCGTTGGCGTTGGAGTCGGACTAGGTGTTGGAGTCGGAGTCGGCGTTGCCGTCGGGCTTGGAGTCGGAACAGGATCAGGCGAAACGGGAATTCTCGACGCGCCCGTCGCAAAATTAAGATTTGCCGGAGTTCGTCGGAGAACAACAGGCGTTAAAAGATAATAAATCTCTGAAAGCAGATCGAAATTTCCCGTGCCGACTTCGGTTAAGCCTAAATTAAACGAAATTCGACTTGAAGAATTACTAGGAATTACCTGAATCGGAACGATAAAACTGCTTGCCGCCGGAAGTTTGGTCAGTCTTTTAAATGTTGCCGAAGCAGTCGGGGCAATTAAATCATAAGTATAAACTTGTGTCGGACGTGTTGTGTCGGGATTCAGACCATCTGCGGCAGTTGTCGGAATCGTGCCATCAGCTTTGATATTTAAACGAGTTCCTAAAATGAGATTTTGCGGTGTTCCGGCTGCATCGTAATCAGTAAATCCGGGATAGTGATTAACATCTCCGCCGTTTGCGCCGCTGTCGGCATCGCTGCGCGGACCGATTCGGCGATAGGCAGTTGCCGCCGGAGCATTAAAATCATAAAGATAAAGAGCAAATGAAGTTTGATTTGTTCCGGCTGTCCCGTCGGCATTTATATCGGCAAAGGAATCGAACGCAATATAGCGACCGTCGCGGCTCAAACGTCTTCCAAAATTCAAAGTATTAACAATATCTCCGGGATTTACGCGGGTTGTGGTAGTTATCTGTTTTCTTGTCGTTGCCGGAGTTCCGGTTGCATCCAAATCCGAACAGAAAACTTCTAAATTTCTGTCCGAATTACTTCCGCCCGTCATACTTACAACCGGATTATCGCCGTTGCTCAAAAAGCAAACACGAGAACCGTTACCGGAAATTGTCGAATTAAGACTAAAAATCGGGGCGGTAACTGTTCCGCGCGGCGTTTTTGTAACCTGTCCCAAAGTGTTTGCGCTTCTGACGTATGAAAAAATTTCGTCATTATCTGCGTCCGGGAAGGCATTTCCGACCGTTGGAACTAAATCTCGGTTTGATGTAAAGGCAACTGTATTTCCATCGTCATTAATGGAAACATCACGATTATCGTCGGCAATTACTGGAAGAGTCGTAGATGTTCCCGCCGCCGGCAGACGACTTGGAAAAGTGTTTGTAACTCTTGTAAATGTTCCGGTGCTTAAATCTGTAATGGGTAGTTCCGTGCCTAAAGATAAATTGACCGAATTTGTCATCGGAATCTGATAAAACCAAATTTCCGTATTGCCGTCATTTACCAAATTATTGTTGCCCATGGCATTGGTAAAAGAATTGGCATCAAAACTTCCCGGATTTGAAGTGCTGACAACAGGCGGATTGGTGCCGTTGCCGGGATATGCGTAGGTTGCGTTTGAACTGAAGGCAACCCAACGACCATCGTTGCTGATGGTCGGGCGAATATTGACGATTTCTACTTTTATATTGGTAAAAATTTGTCCCATTGTAGTATTTGTCAGCAGACTTTTGGTGTCGGTAATCTGAAAAATCCGGCGTTGGGCATAATCGAATAGAAAAATTTCCCGATTTCCGTCGCTGTTGCGCGGGTTTTCGGTGGCAAGATCGCCCGCCGATTCAAAAACGATAAATCTTCCATCGCCGCTGATACCGTTGGCTGTGGAAGCCGCAGTTGACGATGAAACCTGTCCGATGACCGAATCAACCTGAGCGGAAACCGAAAATAGATTTCCAGATAAAATTATGACTGCTAAGAAAATAAAAAAGCGAAACTTCACAAAAGCCTCCAAAAAATTGCACATATAAAATAAAAAATTTGAGGACGTAAAAACGACTTCCAAATATTAAAATTTGCCAAAGGCACAAAACATTGCATTTTAAGCGGAATGAAACCGCGTTGCAAGCACCTAGTGAATAAATTAATTTTTAAACTTTGAAAAACAACTGCTTTGATGCCTCATTTGCGGAAAAGGGTTGACTTGCAATAAAAATAAAAACCGATAAAAATTAAGTTCGATAAATTCTGAAATCACAAAATTTCCGCGTTTTCCGGCGATTATGAAAAAAAACTACAAAATAATGATTGTCGCCGGAGAAGTTTCCGGCGATGCTCACGCCGCAAAACTTGTCAAATGGATAAAAAAACTTTCGCCTGAAACTGATTTCGAGTTTTTCGGCGCAACCAGCCATAATCTGCGCGAAGCCGGAGTCGAAACAATCATCAATGCCGATGATTTGGCAATTATCGGTCTGCCGGAAATCGCCCGCGCTTTGCCGATGTTTTGGAACGCCTTTAAGAAATTAAAAAAAGAAGCGGTCAAAAGAAAACCCGACGCTGTGATTTTAGTTGATTTCCCCGATTTTAATTTAAAACTCGCCAAATCTTTGAAAAAAAAAGGTTTGAAAATAATTTATTATATCTCGCCGCAACTCTGGGCGTGGCGCAAATATCGCGTCAAAACGATCAAAAAATACATTGATCTATTGCTTGCAATTTTGCCGTTTGAAAAAGATTGGTATGAAAAGCAGGGAATTTCGCACGTCGAATACGTCGGAAATCCGCTTGCAAGGGAAGTTCATTCCACATTGACCAAAAAAGAATTTTGCGAAAAGCACAAACTCGATTCGTCAAAAACGATTGTCGCGCTTCTTGCCGGAAGTCGTCATAAGGAAATTACAAAAATTTTGCCGACTCTGCTTGAAACCGTTTCTGAAATGTCGGAAAAAGATAAAGAAATTCAATTTGTCATCGCGCTTGCTTCGACGCGAAAGCCTGAAGAATGCGAAAACGCGATTTCCGAAGCAAAATCAAACGGTTTGAAATTACCAAAAACTTTGATTACAGTTCGCGGCGAAACTCACGAAGCCTTAAACGCGGCGGACGCGGCGGCTGTTACAAGCGGAACGGCAACGCTTGAAACAGCAATAATCGGCACGCCGATGGCAATCGTTTATAAAACTTCGACGCTCAATTATAAACTTCTGCGACCTTTAATTTCCGTCGAACATTTCGGACTCGTCAATCTGATTGCTGAAGAAAGACTTGCTAAAGAACTGATTCAAGATGATTTTAGGAAAGAAACCTTATCAGCAGAACTTTTCCGTTTATTAGAAAAAGAAGAAAATGTAAAAATGCGCGAAAAGTTACGCGAAGTTTCCGAAAAATTAGGACACGGCGGCGCATCAAAACGCGCGGCTGAGGCGATTCTAAAAATTTTGTAAAGAGATTATTTTGATTTCTTTTTTAATTCTTTAACGTCTTCGCGCAATCTCGAAAGACCTTTAACCATTGCATTTTGGCGTTTGTATTCGTCGAGCGGCTGAACGGGTGTTCCCCACCAAACGCCTTTGCGGACGATCTTTCCCGGCAGAACTCCGGCTTGCGAACCGATAATTGCACCTGATTTAACAGTCGCGTGATCGCCCATTCCGACTTGTCCGCCGATGACGCAATCGTCTTCGATAATTGTGCTGCCCGAAATTCCGGTCTGCGACGCGATGATGACTCGTTTGCCGATTGTTACGTTGTGCGCGATCTGCACGAGATTGTCAATCTTTGTGCCTTCGCCGATTCGCGTTTCGCCCAACGCGCCGCGATCAATGCAGGTGTTTGCGCCGATTTCTACTTCGTGTTCGATTATCACAGTTCCGATCTGCGGAAATTTTACATAACCTTTCGCGCCATCGCGCACATAGCCGAAACCGTCCGCACCGATAATTGCTCCGGCGTGAATAACGCAATCATCACCGATTGAAACATTGTCATAAATCACGCAGTTTGGATGAATAATTGAGTTTTTACGAATTGTTACATTATCGCCGATCCGAACGCCGTCGAAAATTTGTGTTCCATCTCCGATTAGACAATCTTTTCCGATAGTTACAAACGCGCCAATGAAATTAGCGCGAATATTTTCTTTAACTGAATCAACAACTGCGGTTTCGTGCCATTTTGTTTGCCAATTAAAAGGGTGAAGTTTGTCGGCGATTTTAGCAAAAGCGAGTTTTGGATTTTTTACTTTGATATAAATGCAGGGAAGTTCAGCGTCAAAATTTTCGGGAACAATTAAACACGAAGCATTTATATTTAGAACTTCTTCTACAAATTTCGCGTTTTCGACAAAGGAAATTTCGTTTTCTTTTGCCGTTTCGAGGCTTGCGACGCGCAGAATTTCAATATCTTCTGCGCCGTTCAATGTTCCGTTTAAAAATTCAGCAATTTCTTTTGTATTCATTTTTAATTTCAGACACGGAGGGTTTTAATGAAGAATTTGAAAATTAACCTTCGCGTTTAGCGGTTTCTTCGACTATTTTTTGCAGGAAAAACTCCAAACCTTCGATCTCAAAACCGTGTTCGTGTTCAAGCCGTTTGATAATCGGTGCGCTGTCGCTGTCCATAAAATCGAGATCGGCAAGATCGAGAGTTAAATTCTTGCCGTTGTATTCGCGCAAATCCAGCGCGATTTTCTCCAGCAAGATCGCATCGTCTTCTTCAAGCGAACCTTCGACGCGAAGAATCGTTTTGCCGCGTTCCGTGTCCTCGATTTCGGTTATTTTTGTTGCCATTTGTTTTATTAGTTTATTAAATCTTTATTTGGATTTTGTCAAAGTCATTTTGAATTTACGATTTGCAATTGGCGAAAAATTGTAAAATTTTGAACTTGGATTAGGGCTTATTTAAAGTCGAGAATTAAACTACCGAGAATATTTTGCTCTTTTAATCTATTATCTATCAGCTATCAGTTATCATCTATCATCTATTCCGCAGATAAAAGCGATTGAATTCGCAACAGATGAAAGATGAAAGATGATAACTGATAGATTTAATTTTATAATTTCCGACTTTGAATAAGCCCTAAACTTGGGTACCGATTTTTACAGATAAATTGCAATAATGAAAAAAATACTTCACCAAATCTTTTTGATAAAGTATTTTTCACTTTTTGATAAATTAATCTTTTGAACTAATTATTCTTGTTCAGCTTTTGCAGCTTTGCGTTCGGCACGTTTTGCTTGACGTTCCTGCATTTTTTGTTTGAATTGCTCCTTCATTTCGGCAGCTTTTACTTTTTGCTCGGGTGTCAAAATTGCGAACATTTGTGATTTAACTTTTTCTTTGGCGACAATCATTTGAGCGTGCAATGCGCCTTGTTGTTGGGCAATTGCTTGAACTTGCGCTTCATTAAATGCACCGTTCGCGGTTGCTTGCTCAATCTGACCACGATTTGCCTTCATCTGATCGCGGAGAGATTTCGTGCTTTCACGACTTGCTTGTTTGATGGCTTTCATTTGCTCTTTCTGAGCTTCAGTCAGATCGAGACCGCGAAACATCATTCCCATTCCTTTATGATGGCGTTTGTTGTCCTTGTCTTGTTTCCAACTTTTTCCGTCTTTGCCGAAAGTTTTACCTTCGGGTTGCGTATCGGTTGTTTGACCGAAAACAAAGATTGAGCCGACAGCGACCAAAGCGATTGACATAAGAAAAACTGTTAGTTTTTTCATTTATTTATTTATCTCCTTAAAAATTATTACTTTCAAAATTTTTGCAGCTCGTTTTGCCGCATTCGGTTATTAGACGAAAAGAAAAGAGATAAAGTCGTATATTTATCGTGAAGTAATGCAAAGAAATGTAATATGGGAACACTTGAAAATTTACATTTCTTTGCATAAAAACCTATAGCAATAATGTATTATCAAACATCGAAGTTTTGAGTCCGCACTTCAGCGTGCTTTTTGCCGGCGTAGCGCAGCGGAATAAGCCAACTAAAGTCGGGACTCAAAGTGAAATTTTATTATGAATCGAATATTAATAATTGATGACGACGAAGAACTTTGCGAATTGGTTTCGGAATATTTAACAGTCGAGGGTTTCAATGCCGAATCGGTTCACGACGGCGAAAAGGGTTTGAAAAAGGCGGCTGAAGGCGATTATGATATGGCAATTTTGGATGTAATGCTGCCAAAAATGAACGGTTTTGACGTTTTGCGCGAATTACGCAAAAAATCGAAAATTCCCGTTTTAATGCTGACTGCACGCGGCGAAGATATGGAAAGAATCGTCGGTTTGGAAATCGGCGCGGATGATTATTTGCCGAAACCTTTTAATCCGCGCGAACTCGTTGCGCGTCTGCGGGCGATCTTGCGCCGCGCCGATATGTCTGAAGAAACCAATAAATCGGACGCAGATAAATTGCAGGTTGATGATGTGGAAGTTCAGCTTTCGGCGCGTTCTGCCAAAAAAAGCGGTGAAGATTTGGGCTTGACTTCGGTCGAATTTGACCTGCTTGCATCATTAATGAAAAAGAGCGGACAAATTGTCAAAAAAGAAGATTTGAGCCATGACGTTCTCGACCGCGAACTTTCGCCTTTCGACCGGAGTTTGGATATGCACATCAGCAATCTGCGAAAAAAACTCGGCACACGCGAAAATGGCGACGAAATTATCAAAACGATCCGCTCGGTCGGATACATCTATACAATGGTGAATGATTAATTATGAATGGTGAATTAAAACTCCTAAATTCACAATTAATCATTCATAATTTACCATTTACAAAGTTATGAGTTTATTCTTAAAAATTTTTCTTTGGTTTTGGCTGGCGATGGCTTTGATCGTCGGCGCGGTTATGCTTGTTAGTTGGTCAACGCAGTCCGAACCGCTGGCGCGGCAATGGCAGACTTTTGTTGGGGAAGCAGTTAATTTGAATTCTGAAACGGCAGCTCAAATTTATGAAAATGAAGGTCTTGACGGGCTAGATGCGTATTTGAAGCGTTCAAATTTGGCACAGCGAGTTAATACTATCGGTTTTTTCGATGAAAATAAAAAATTACTTTCAGGGAATTTGAAGCCCGAAGAAACACAAGATTTATTCGACAGAGCTTTGCAAAGCGGACAGCCCGAATTTTTGCGTTTGCCGGACAAAACTTATGCGGCAAAGCGAGTTACGCTGAAAAATGGGGTGAACCAAATTTATGTATTGGAACTCAAACGCTTTCAAGACCCGCCTTTTTTTACGACCACACTTCTTTTACAAATTTTGACGGTTGTTTTGACTGCGGGATTAGTTTGCTACGCGCTCGCGCTTTATTTGACTTCGCCGATTTCAAAACTTCGCCGCGCCACGCAGAAATTTGCCAAAGGCGATTTACAAACCCGCGTTGGTGAAAAAGTTGGCAAAAGACACGATGAAATTTCACATCTGGCAAAAGATTTTGATGAAATGGCAGAAAGGATCGAGGCTCTCGTGACAGCGGAAAAGCGTCTGACGCAGGATATTTCGCACGAATTGCGTTCACCTCTGGCGCGTCTTAATGTCGCACTCGAACTCGCCCGCGCAAAATCGAACGATGTCGCAAAACCTTTAATCGAAAGAATCGAAACCGAATCGAATCGTTTAAACGAAATGCTTTCGCGGCTTTTGACGCTTTCAAAACTCGAATCGGGTTCGGGCGATTTTGAAAAAATGGAAGTTAATTTAACGAAACTTTTCGGTCAAATCGTTTCCGATGCCGATTTTGAAGCACAAGCAAAAGACAAATCAGTTAATGTTTTGCAGGAAGATGCTGTCAAAGTTTTCGGAAACGAAAGCCTTTTGCGAAGCGCGATTGAGAATGTTTTGCGAAATGCCGTGAAATATACGAAAGTAAATTCGTCGGTAGAAGTTTCGCTGGTTAAAAACGGCAAGAGCGCAATCATTTCTGTCAGAGATCACGGCGCGGGCGTGCCGGAAAACGAGTTGGAAAAACTATTCAAACCTTTTTACCGTCTGCAAACGGCGCGTGATCGAAAAACCGGCGGAATCGGTCTCGGTTTGGCGATTGCCGAACGTGCGGTAAATGCTCACAACGGAAAAATTTCCGCGAAAAATTTAATTGACGGACTGGTTGTTGAGATAAAAGTTCCGTATTTGGAAAGTTAGCTTTCTTCGACCAAAAAAAGTAAGACACTATCACTAATTACACGCGGGCAATGTTCTGAAACTTCGCCCGCCGGAATCATAAGTCCGTCGCCTTGTTTGAATTTTACGATCCCGTTTCTAAATTCGATTTCCAATTCTCCTGAATAAACAAATCCGATGTGTCCGGTCCGACACCATTCACTAAGGTCATTTTCACGCTTGATTTCGACGATTCGAGCTTGTTTGCCGTCACTTTCAAACGCTTTGAATCTCGAACCCGTCGGGGAAGTTTCCCATTCGATGTTTGCGAAATCCAGATGATATCTATTCATTTTATGCGCGGGCTTTTCTGGCGGCGATAAAAGATTTCACGCTCAAAACTATAAAGACAATACAAATAATCGCTGTCGTGAATTGTGCGATTACGGCGACCGGTCGTTCGGCAGTTCCGGCAAACACCGAGAAAATTTTTACAAAACTACTGACTGTTCCGAGAAAACCGAGCAGAGCGACGATGACCGCAGCGTGCATCAGATGTTTCCGCAGATTTTCCCTCGCTCTGGCAAAAACACCGAGCAGAACCAGCACGATACCGAAGATCGCCGGAATCAAAGCCGTTGGACTCGGGTTTGGTGTTGTCATCACGTATCCATAACCGAGAAGTCCGATCAAAATCAATAATGCGCCGAAAATAATAGCGGTCGAAGGCATAATTTTTAACCTCAAAAGTAAATTTCTTAATACGTATAAACTTATCAGAATTTGGTTTGAATCTCTAAAGTGAAAAAATAAAAAAACTGAATCAGTTCGTGTAAGACTTCTAATATAAGTTGACCTGTGGATTTACAAGTTTCGCAAATAAGATAAAGAAAGTTATTTTATAGGTTGTTCATTTATAGGTCTAACAAAACAAAGCAAAGCAAAGATTTTTGGAAATTATAAGAAATCCGGGTTTTTTCGGTATATGCGTTTTCTCGAACTGTGGGAGTTTGAGAATTTTGATTCAAAGTTATAAGAAATACTGACAAATATTCTCAAGATATTTCATTTTATCTTATTAATAAAAATAGTTATGATAAAAACATAGTGAAACAAAACCCCCGCAAAAATTATTTTATGAGAGAGGTTGCTTTTGAGTGTTAATGCCAAATATAATTGGTTTTCTACAAAGTCTTACCCATAAATGAAAAAGGTAAAATTATATAAGCTATGAAAATAAGTAAAAGTTTTCTTGCGAGGAAATTACATCAAATAACCGGCATTGTTCCGCTCGGAGCATTCTTCTTCGTGCATCTGTTCACGAACTCTAAAGCAATGAGCGGTGATAAGGTTTTTAACGACGCGGTTTTAGATATTCATAAAATTCCGTATCTTTTGTTTGTCGAAATTTTCGGCATTTTTCTGCCGCTTTTGTTTCATTCAGTTTATGGGATTTTCATTTCGGCTGAAGCGCGACCGAACACTCTGAATTACAGTTACGGGCGAAATTGGTTTTATATTTTTCAGCGCGTAACGGGCGTGTTTTTATTTTTCTTCCTGATTTTTCACATCTTAAATCTGCGGTTCGGTTTGATTCCCGGATTGGAATCTTACGGAAATCCAGTTGCGGGTAATGCTGACCAGGCATTTGCAATCGTAGGGGCGGAATTCAAGAATTTCGGGATTTTGGCATTTTATATTTTGGGAGTTTTGGCAACGGCGTGGCATCTTGCCTACGGAATTTGGTTGTTTGCCGTTGATTGGGGCATTGTTATCGGCGAGCAGGCACAAAAATATGCGCTTTATGCGTGTCTCGGTTTAGCGGCTTTTCTCGGTGCAGTCGGTGTCAATGCTGCAATCGCTTTCGTCGAACCGTGCGGACTATTTCCAAAAGCGTTTTGTAGCGAATTAAAAGAAAATAAAGTAGTTGAACCGAACAGAAAACAATCAAGGGAATTCTAGTTTTGTATAAATTATTGAGTAAAATATTATGGCATCAAATGGGTTAAAAATTGCAGTAGTTGGCGGCGGACTAGCGGGACTTGCAGCGACAATGAAAATTGCCGAAGCGGGACACGAAGTAGATTTGCTTTCGATTGTTCCGGTCAAGCGTTCGCATTCAGTTTGCGCTCAAGGCGGTATAAACGGCGCGGTAAATACAAAAGGCGAAGGCGATTCGCCTTGGAAACATTTTGACGATACGGTTTACGGCGGAGATTTTCTCGTAAATCAAACACCTGTCAAAGCGATGTGCGAAATGGCTCCAGAAATCATTTATTTGTTTGACCGAATGGGCGTTCCGTTCTCACGCACTAAGGAAGGCTTGCTCGATTTCAGAAGATTTGGGGGAACGCTTCATCACCGAACAGCATTTGCCGGAGCTTCGACCGGACAGCAGCTTTTATACGCGCTTGATGAACAAGTTAGAAAATATGAAGCTGAAGACAAAGTCAAAAAATACGAAGGTTGGGAAATGCTTTCGCTCGTGATGGATGATTATCAAGTTTGTCGCGGATTAGTTGCGATGAACTTGCAAACCCTTGAATTAAAGACATTTCAAGCCGACGCGGTAATTATGGCAACCGGCGGTCCGGGTTTGATTTGGGGCAAATCAACAAATTCACAGGTTTGCACGGGAAGCGCGATTTCGGCTTGTTATCAGCAAGGTGCAAAATACGCGAACGGCGAATTTATCCAAGTTCACCCGACTTCGATTCCGGGCGAAGACAAACTTCGTTTAATGTCGGAATCAGCTCGCGGCGAAGGCGGACGAGTTTGGGTACCGAAAAATCAGGGCGACAAGCGAAAACCAAACGATATCCCGACGAACGAACGCTGGTATTTTCTCGAAGAAAAATATCCGGCTTACGGCAACCTAGTGCCGCGCGATATTGCGACGCGTGAGATTTTCCAAGTTTGCTTGGACGGTTTTGGAGTTGGCGGTGAAAATCAGGTTTATTTGGATTTAACGCATATTCCGGCAAAAATACTGACCGAAAAACTCGGTGCGATTCTGGAAATTTACGAAATGTTCGTCGGCGACGATCCGCGCTATGTTCCGATGAGAATTTTCCCCGGCGTTCATTATTCAATGGGCGGAATGTGGGTTGATTTTGAACAGCACACGAATATTCCCGGACTTTTCGGCGCGGGCGAATGCGATTATTCGGTTCACGGCGCAAACCGCCTCGGTGCAAATTCGCTTCTTTCGTGTGTTTACGGAGGATTTACGGCAGCACCTTCCGCAATCGAATTTGCCAAGAATGTTGAGCGCAAAGATACCGAAACTAACGGAATTTTTACGGCAGAATTAAAACGTCAGCAAGAAATTAACGATAATTTGACCAAACAGAGCGGGACGGAAAATCAGTATAAAATTCACGAAGAAATGGGCAAAGTGATGACTGAAAATGTAACGGTTGTTCGCTATAATGACCGTTTGCAAGCAACGGACGATAAACTGGTTGAACTGCTCGACCGATTCAAACATATTTCGATAAATGATTCGAATCTTTGGGCAACGCAAGCAGTTCCGCACGCACGTCAATTACATAATATGCTTCAACTGGCAAGAGTTGTCACGCTCGGCGCATTAAACCGCGACGAATCTCGCGGAGCGCATTACAAGCCCGATTTTCCTGAGCGCGACGATGAAAAATATCTGAAAACAACGATTGCGGAATTTTCGGAAGAATCGCCGATTTTGTCTTACGAAGCCGTTGACATCGGTTTGTTAGAACCGCGAAAACGCGATTATTCATCCAAAACCAAAGCCGCTAAAGCCGGCGCGGAAGAAGCAAAAGCGAACGGTTTGCCCTTAAAAGAAAACGGTGCGCCGCAAATTGTACCCGAAGGTTATGAAGAAAAACCTGAAAACAAAAGCCGCGAATCAATAAGCAACGAAGAAGGCAAAAATATCAGAGAAGGCGAAACTTTTGATAAAGGCGAGAAAACTTAGGATATGAGAAATTTCAGCGTCGCAGACCTGATGGTTTTACCTAAAACCAAAAAATATACGCCCGAAGAATACTTGGCTCTGGAAGAAAAAGCCGAGTCTAAAAGCGAATTTGTTGACGGCTATATTTTTACAATGGCTGGCGGCACGGAAGCGCATATTCAAATAAGTTTTAATGTTACGAAACTTTTTTCCGATAAACTTCGCGGAAAATGTCGTGCTTATCAAAGCGAAATGAAGGTTTGGGTTGAAGAAGCCAACACGTTTTTTTATCCGGATGTAACAGTTGTTTGCGGTGAAAGAAAATTTCATAACGACAGGCGTGATATTGTCGAAAACCCGATTTTGCTTGTCGAAGTTTTATCGGCAAGCACAAAAGAATATGACAAAAATGACAAATTTTTAACCTATCAAAATATCGAATCTTTTCAGGAATACGTCCTAATTTCGCAAAATCAAGCGGCGGTTCAGCAATATATGCGACAACCGGACGGAAGTTGGACGTATAAGGCGACAATCGGTTTGAAAAGCAAAGTGCATTTTCAATCGGTCGGCGCAAAACTTTTATTGAAGGATATTTACGATCTGGTCGAATTTGAAGAAAAATAATGTCTGCTTTACCGAAAAAAAGAATTAAATACTTAACCAAAGAATATCTTGCTTTGGAAGAAAAAGCCGAATTTCGGAGCGAATTCGATAATGGCGAAATTATCGCAATGGCTGGCGGTTCGTTCAAGCATTTGCGAATTATCCCTAATTTAACGAGATATTTAGGAAATAAATTATCGAATGATTGCGAAGCCTTGCCGACCGAACTGAAGATTCGAGTCGAATTGTTTAACAGATTTTACTATCCCGATTTAGTTGTTCTTTGCGGAAAGCCGGAATTTTATCAGGAAAGAAACGACACGATCACGAATCCGATAGTTATTATCGAAGTTCTTTCAAAAAGTACGGAAGCGAAAGACAGAGGTGAGAAGTTCTTTGCTTATCAGAGTTTAGAGTCTTTGCAGGAATATATTCTGGTTTCACAAAACAGAGCCGTTGTCGAGCAGTTTACAAAGCAAACGGACGGAAGTTGGCGATATTTGGCGACAATCGGATTAGAAAGCGTGATTGATATTGAAGTATTAAATATCGAAGTAAATCTGGCAGAAGTTTATCAAAGAATCGAATTTGAAGAAGAAAACTTATGAGCGAAACAAACGGACACAAAGAGAAAAAAAGATTGACGAATCCGCCGAAGACGGTTCAGATTCAGATCAAACGCCGCGAAAAAATGGATGCGGCGCAATATACGGAAACTTTTGAAATTCCGTATCGGCAGAATCTGAACGTGATTTCCGCTTTGATGGACATTCGCAAAAATCCCGTAACGAAAGAAGGGAAGGAAACGACTCCGCCGGTTTGGGATATGAATTGTCTCGAACAGGTGTGCGGGACTTGTACGATGGTCATTGATGGTCGCGTTCGTCAATCGTGTTCGGCTCTGGTAGATGATCTGCTGGTTGCAAGCGGTGCCGATACGATCACGCTCGAACCGATGACGAAGTTTCCGAACGTCCGCGATTTGAAGGTTGACCGCACGCCGATGTTCGAGCATCTGAAAAAAGTTCACGCGTGGGTCGAACTCGACGGAAGTTACAGTCTCGGTCCGGGACCGGCGATGTCGCAAGAAGTTCAACAGGAACGCTACGCTTATTCACGCTGTATGACGTGCGGCTGTTGTCTCGAAGCGTGTCCGCAGTATCACGACGACAATTACATCGGACCGCAGGCAATCGGTCAGGCACGGCTTTTCAATATGCACCCGACGGGCAAAATTACGATGGACGACCGCCTCGAAGGTTTGATGGACGACGACGGAATTACAAATTGCGGAAACGCACAAAACTGCGTTCAAGTTTGCCCGATGGGAATTCCTCTAACCCGCGCGATCTACGAAACAAACCGCGATATTACGGTCAACGCGCTGTTCGGCTGGCTCAGAAAGTAGAAACTAATTCAAGTGAGAAATAAAAAATGAGAAATGATATGAAAAAATATCATTTCTCATTTTTTATTTCTCACTTTTTTTATTGAATTGAAGAAACGACCGGAAGTTTTTCAAATTTCTGAGGAAGATTTGTCGGTAGCATTTCTTTATTTTCGAGAAAATCCTTCATATTATCAAAACTCATCGGTTTGGCAAAGAAATAACCTTGTGCGCCGGCACAGTTTAAGGTTTTGAGTTGGTCGAGATGGGATTCGTTTTCCACACCTTCGGCAACTATTTTAATACCTAAACTTTGAGCAAGAGTCAGAATAGTTTGAATAATTTCGAGATTTCGTCCGTTGACATTGATCGGATTAACAAACGAACGGTCAATTTTCAAAGTAGAAATCGGCAACTGCATCAAATAACTCAAATTTGAGTAACCCGTGCCGAAGTCGTCTATATTGATTTCCACGCCGATTTCGCGCAGTTGGTAAAGCATTTCAGCTGCTTTTTCTTTATGTTCGATAAAGACTGATTCGGTAATTTCGATTTTTAGATTTTCCGGCGCAAACCCTGTTTCGTCCAAAACTTCTTCAATTTTTTCAACCAATCGCGGATTCGCAAATTGTTTGCAGGAAAGATTGACGCTAATCATAAATGGCGCGTCATCAGCGAAAAATGATTGCAGTTCACTTCCTTGTCGGCACGCTTTTCGTAAAATCTGCATTCCGAGGACATCAATTAAACTGAGTTCTTCGGCTAAAGCGATAAATTTTTCGGGAGAAACAAAACCGTGAGTCGGATGATCCCATCTCGCAAGTGCCTCGAAACCTTGAATTTGAGAGCCTTCGATAGAATAAATCGGCTGATAATAAACTGAAAATATGTCTTTTTCGATTGCACGGCGCAAATCGTTTTCGAGTTGAAGAGTCGCTTTTGCCTCTTCGTGCATATTTTCATCGAAAACTTCGTGGCGGGCTTTTCCGGCGCGTTTTGCCTGATACATTGCCGTATCTGCGTCGCGCATCATATCTTCGGCGGTTTGATGATTGACCGTGTTATGCAAAATGCCAATGCTTGCCGAACTGTAAATTTCGTGTCCACCAAGATTAAAGGGTTCGGCAAATTTTTCCTGAATGCGTTCGGCGATTCTGATTACTTCTTTTGAGCGGTAATTTCCTTCGACCAAAATGGTAAATTCGTCGCCGCCAAGCCGTGCGACCAGATCGGTCGGACGCAGACATTCGCGCAGACGGTCGGCGATTTCGATCAGCAATTGGTCGCCGCAAAGATGCCCCAAACTATCGTTTATCACCTTAAATCTGTCCAGATCAATAAACAGGACACAAACTTTATGCCGCCGGTCAACCTGAACGGTATCTAAAGCATTTTCAAGTTTTTCGAGGAAAAATGCCCGATTCGGCAATTTTGTCAAAGCATCGTGAGTTGCTTCATATTGCAATTTTTCCTGAGCAAGTTTTTTGTCGGTAATGTCCTGAATTTGAAAAATCAAATTTGGATGTTCGGATTTTGAATCAACAACTCTCGAAACGCTCCACGATGCCCAGACGGTTTTCCCCGATTTATGCAGATAGCGTTGTTCCATCTGACAGGTCGGGATTTTGCCGGAAATAAGATCGTGAATCTTTGTTAAGGTTTCGCCTAAATCTTCCTTGAAAAGCATTGATTGAAAATCAGCTTTAAGAAATTCTTCTTCCGTATAACCGAGAATATTACAAAGCGCACGATTGACTTTCATCCAATCGCCTATCGGTGAAACCAAAGCAATTCCGATTGGAGCATAATTAAATGCGCTGCGAAATCTTTCTTCCGATTCTCCTAAGGCACGCGATTGCTGTTCTAAAATCGCGGCGTGTTGTTCGGCTTGTTCGGTTTGAACGAGCGACATTTTAATATTCTTCAAATACATTCGATATGAAAGATAAATGAAAAATATTATCGGAAATGAAGCGATTACGACGCTGAATCCGAAATAATTGGTGGCTTGAAAAAGTCCCCCGGCAGTAAAGGCTCCGACAAAATATGTGATAAATGTCCACGCATATTGATTTTTCCAGGTTTCCCAAAACGGCTTTTGGCTTTTCATAGCTCCATAAACTGAAGCCAAAGATGTATTGCTAATGAACTGGACGAGCGCAATTACCGATATGGTTACAAAAAAACTATCTAAATTGTTTCCGTCAAAGTTATTAATATCGGCTAGATTTAGCTGAAATAATCTTAAAACTAAGACAACCATTCCCGTTGAAAGAGCCATCGCTGCAAAATTGAAAAAAACCGTAATTTTCTTTTTACAGAATCTCCAAGACGAAACAAAGGCTTCAATCGCGGCTAAAACAATGGCAATTTCTCCGCCATAAACGAACAATGCAAGAAAAATAAATGTATCCGAAACTGCAATGTGAGATTTGACGCGGGGAAATTCAAGCGTGATGCGTGAACCGATTCCAACTGTAAAAATAAAAAGAAGTAGAAAATGAAAGTCTATTTTTTCAAAAGGCAAAAATAAAATCGCCATTGCCAAACACACAATCCCTAATGCGACAACGATAAACATATAATATTTTGTCATTGATTGCGTATTCATAGCTTGGTGTCTGTTGGACACAACGATAATAATTGCCTCAGTTAAATACTACTTTTTTCTAGAAAACCTTTGTAAATTTCAGAGCAAAAAAAACGTTAATACGGGAGTTTTAAAGTGCTAGAGGAAGGTTTAATTAAACCTTCCTCTATTATGAACTAAGTTAAACACTTTGTCTATTGTTTTTTTAAGTTTAACTAAACAAAAATTGTTTGACAATAATCAACATTATGAAAACCTGCTTTAGCAAAACTCTTATGAGCATTTTTGAAGTCAACATTGCTCAACAAACATATATGTTCGACGCGACCGAGCAAGTCGAGGCTGAATTTTGCCAAACATTCCGAACCAACGCCTTGTCCGCGATATTCGGGCGAAACGTAAATTCCTTCCAAATAAATGACATTATCGGTTTCGGCAACAATGTCGGCTTTAAAAACTAACTTACCGTTTTCAAATACGACGAAAGTGCGTTCCTTTTCGATTCTTTTCAGACAACGCTTAAGAAAACCTTCACGGTCTTTAACCATCGGGTCAACGCCGCTTTCGATAAAGGCAACTTCGGCGTGTGCCTGAGCGATTTGTTCGAGTTCTTCCGGTTTGGCAAGTCGAACGTCCCATTTACATTTCTGAACCTGAAAAGGGAATTTGAGTTCAAAGAGCAGTTCGGTGCAGGTCAATCGCGGTTCTTGATTTTCTCTGGCATAAAATTTCCAAAAGTCTTCGATTGATTTGCCGTCCGACATCATTAATTTAATCTGGGTTTCAGATTCACCGGCAACAATTGCAAATGCTTGTAAGGCTTCGTTTGAAAGAGTTTCGATCAAAGTTGTATGTCCGATTAAGGCAACTCCTTCGATATTTCCTAAGTCATTGCGGTAAGCATAAAATTTACCGCGATTATCTGCGCTTTCAATGCCGTTGTCTTTTATAAAACTGGACATAACAACCGTATGAACCGGACGTTTTGCGAGAAACGCCAAAACTTCTTTTCTGTCGTTTTCGGTCAAGATATGCAAGTTTTGCATTTTCGGCGTGGTATCAATTGGTGCTTGAACTGGAAACATATTTGTTGTGCTTTGTGGTGCAATTTCTAGTTTTAATTTATTCATGACGATTTTCTCCTTATATTTCCTCTTTAATTTAATTATCGCCATAGATCGTGTTTAAATCAGTATCACTGATAAGAACACCATCGCTAATTAGAACGCCGTCGCTAATCAACACGCCATCGCCCATCATTACGCCGTCGCTGATGAGAACACCGTCGCTGATGAGAACGCCGTCGCTGACCAATACACTATCAGTCTTGATAACACCGCCGTTAAGAAGAACGCCATAAGCACAGAACACAGAACCATCACCAAGTGTATTGCCGTTGCTTAAGACGACTTTTGGAGTGATGGTTAGATTTGCATCCCAAGAGAAATGCCCGTTGAGAACAAAGTTGTGTGTTGCGTTGTGATCAACTCCATATTGAAACCACATATTGTTTTTGTAAACATTATGAAATTGAGTTGCTAAGTTTTGACCTTTGATATATCCGTTATTCACCAAAATTCCCTGAGACCAGTTAAATGTTACACCGTTCAATGTCGTCGTCGGAGTCGGAAAACTCGTTCCGGCAATCAAAAGACTCATCCCGGATGTTGCCGAAGTATTGAAATCAATGTCTGTTCGATATGCTTTCGCAAGTCTGACAGCACCTTCGATGTTCAATTGCCCCGCGCCTTGTTCAAACATTGTGTAACCGTTCATCGGTTGAGCGGTGTATTCAAAAATCATTTTCACCATTTGCGGTGTCAATTTAGGATTAACTTGAAAAAGAAGAGCCGCCGCGCCCGCTGCAACCGGAGTTGCCATCGAAGTTCCGCTCATACTCATTCTATTATCGTTCGGGTCAAGAAGATTAATTAGACCTTCGGTAAGATTCGGCAGGTTCAATGCCAGATAACTGGTTGCTTTTGCTCGTGACGAAATCACTTTATTTCCCGGAGCAACGATGTCGGGTTTGATACCGTTGTCATAAATTCTTCTTCCTAAATCATCAATATACGAACCTCTCGAAGGACCTCGTGAACTGAAAGTCGCCAGATTATCATCTGACCGTAAATCCGTGTATTTGGTATTAGCCGCACCGACGGTCAAAGCCGTTGGATCATTTCCGGGCGAATGAATATGTCCGTAAAGTTTCGTTCCTTGAGCGTTTTTACCTTCATTACCCGCTGCGGCAACAACCAAAATGCCGAGTGCGCTTAATTCACGAACTTTACGGCAAGCCGGATCATTTATATAAGAATCAATTGCCGGACCGCCGAGACTTAGATTGATTACTCGAATATTGTAAGTTTGATGGTTTAATTTGATCCAATCCAGAGCATTCAGAAGCCATGAAGTTTGACCTCTGCCGAGTCCGTCCAACACTTTCAAATTGATGATGTTGGCATTCGGGGCAACACCGCGATATGCACCGCTATTGCTGTTTGAATTACCGGCAGCAATTCCTGCAACGTGTGTTCCGTGTCCGTAATTATCATCAGAATTAGATTCTGTGGTGACAAAATTTTGACTGTAAACGATGCGGCTCGAACCACTGTTATTTTTGAAATCTTTGTGAGTTGATAACAAACCGGAATCGAGAACTGCGATGCCGATGCCTGTTCCGTCGAGCGTATAAGCCTCACGATTTCCCAAAGCCGGTTGCGAACGGGTTAAAGAAACACCGATTGTATTTTCGATATGTCCGGTAAAGTTCATTTTGCGGTCTGGCGACATATAATTGATAAAGCCGCTCTGAGCAAGTGCTTCGACCGCACTCAAAGGCAAATTGACGACCATCGTATCTGAAGCACCAATGCGGTCTTGCAGACGAACGCCGTTTTCCGCCATTATTGCGCGGAGTGAAGCATTATTCGCATCTTTGGCTTGAATAATGACATCAACGCGCTTTTTGCCGCTTGGATCGCTGTCCATCATTTCGCGTAAATCCGAAGAAACCTTATCGCCGCGAAATTCTTCACTATTTGCAGTTTGTTTATTTTCGATCAAACTATTATTTTGACTTTCACCCATCAAAATCGTTTCAAATAAACCTGCAACTTGAGTTGATGAATCAATCTTTTCGAGATAAGAGGCTTTTGAACTTCCGCCGATTATTCTGACTTTTCCCTGCAACAAAGCATTGGTCAAAGTATCATTGATCTGCGAATTACCGACAAAACGAGATAATTCATCAACGAACATAATCGTATTTTTGTCAGAACCGGAAAGTTCGGTAAATACGGAATCAACAATGCTCGAAACTTCCTCAGCGTTTTTAGCATTTGAGAAAAGCACGTTTGTTTCAAGTTTTAATAATTTCTTTCCGCTAAGACTTGCCGGAACATTGCCGGATGCGATGCGCGTTGCGAGAACTTCAATGACAAGTTGTTCATCTGTGTTTTTATCATCCAAAACAACCGGCTGACGAAGATCATTGCTTGCCAACATTTTGATTAGACGATTGACTTCCGTTTCAAGGTTAGCCGCCGGACGAATCCCGCCTTGTGCAGCAAGTGCTGTCAAATCAGTCGTATATTTCTTAAAGTTTTGAGAATAGACTGATTTTAGGCTGTTTGTTTGGGCGAAGTTTTGAAGGGTGAAAGCATTCGTTAAGATAAATGCATATAACAAAATCAATGAAATGGTTTTTTTCAAAAAAGTTGGTGTGTTTTTTTTGGGCTTCATAATTTTAATTCCACTATAAAAGTTGGAAAAGTTCTGCGGCTGAACTTTAGACAAACAAAATTAGCCGAATTTGTTTCAGCAATGTGTGTGCCAAAAGTTAAATGCAGTAAAATCAATTTTTTTGAGTGTTTTTAAGAATGAAAAAATTAAAAATCGGTCAAATTGACTGATTTAATGTTGTCATTTTGACCGATTTTTTGAGAAGCCTTTAAAAATGAAAAAGGAAAGTTTAAAAAACTCTCCTTTGATAATTGCTTAATTGAATTGAATTCAAAGAAATTTATAAACAACTCCATTGACCATTGACAACCATCGCCGGTGCGCCGTTTCCACCGGCTTGACAGGTTTGTGTATTACGTCGGCAATTCGAGCAATAAACCATCGAACCGTTCGGTTTTCCATTTGGAAGTTGATTTTGAAGAAAATTCGGCATTTGAACAGGCGCACCGAATTGAACGTCCGTGCCAAAAAATGTCGGACGGTCGGGAATTCCTTTTTCACCGGGTTGTCCGGTCATAAAAATAACGGTAGCTTTATCAAAATTATTGGGTGTTCCCGTTCCCTGACAGCCTAAAGTGTAGCCGTCGTAACAAAAACGGTCGCCGGTCGAATAAACACGGACTCTTTCGTCAGCTTTAAATGTGTTGGCAAGATAAAAATTTCCGGTCGAAACAAATGTCCGGCGGGCTTTGAATTCTATCGGATTTCCGAAAACGGAATTAATAAATGTAATCGGGTAAGAATAATCTCCCGCATATGGATTTTCCGCTTCATTATAAACAAGCGATTTGGTCATCGCCTCAGTTTGCGAAGTAATAACCGTGACGGGTCCGCTGTCCAAAATATTTATAAATGTTCCACCGAGCGCGTTAGCAAATCCGCCGCCGTATGTGTCTTCGATCAAAACTCCCGCAACTCGCTCAAAGTGCATCGAATTTGCATTTACTCCGGCAGTTTTCTTTGGATTGATAAAAAGGCTTGATTGGATTTTCCAATCGGAATTTCTAATATCAACATAAAGACCGGCATCGCGGTTGAAAATGAAACGACAGTGATTGAGTTTCACATAATCGAATTGCCATTGCTGATTTGTGATCGGAAGTCCGTGAGCATAAATTCCGCGAAAGAATTTAGAGAAAGTAACTCTTTCAAGATAAATGTCTTGCGCCGAAGTATATGCGCCGACAGCTTCTATGCCGTAAGTGTTCTGATCACTGTTGGCAAAGAGTTCGATGTCTTTGATGACAATTTTTTCAGTGCATTCGCCGATGCGAAAAATTGACCGATTGTTGCCGTTCAGAGTTATGCGGCTCGGATTTTTCTGCACGACATTATTGCTGAAATTATTTGATTGCAAACCGTTCGTTCCCTGAATAACTATGCCTGAAGGCAAAGTCAAACCCTTAAAATTCGGAGCGTTTCCGACCTGATAATCACCATCTGAAAAACGCAGAGTTCCGCCGTTTCTTGTTGCAATAAAAGCGAGCGCACTTTTGATCGCAATTGTGTCGTCCGTTTGTCCATCGCCGACCGCTCCGAAATCCTTGATGTCGTAAAAACCCGGATTTTCCGGCGTTGCAATCCAATCGTAAACAATTTGACCGCTATATTGGTCGCCGTTAAATGAAATTCGGTAACTTTTATCTTCACCCTGAAAACACCATTTTCCTGTACTTTGATTGATTTGCATCGAAGCGGTCGAACCGCTTTGCCTTAAATTCATTGCATTCGAACTCGAACTCGAACCCGAACACGGTTTGATGTTCATCGGCGTTGACGGATTAAGATCGGAAATAACAACATTAGTATTGGGCGGCGCATAACGCAGCGCGCAAGCCGCACTTTTTTGTGTTTCCGGCGCATCTAAAATAATATTATAGCCTTCAAACTTATTGGCTTGAGCAGTTACGCTCAAAGAAATTGCAAGGACAAAGACGAACAAAGTGATAATTTGATATTTTTTCGACATATTTTTCTTGATGATAGAATTACTAGGGGAAATTGTTTTTGATAGTTTATAAGAACTAAAGTTAAACAATCGGTTTTGAGATTAAAAAATTACCGTTCGGGTTGTTAATCAAATAAACTAAGCGGTTTCTGATTGACCAAAGGATCAAGACCGAAATGTTCGTAAGCAAGTCGGGTAACGAGTCTGCCGCGCGGAGTTCGATTTAGAAAGCCGGATTGAATCAAATACGGTTCGATAATTTCTTCAATCGAATCTTTTTCTTCATTAATTGCTGCCGAAATCGTGCCGAGTCCGACCGGACCGCCATCAAATTTTTCAATAATCATCAGAAGCATTTTGCGATCAATTTCGTCTAAACCGAAGGTGTCAACTTCCATTCGATTAAGCGCGTCTTTGGCAATTTCTTCCGTAATTTTCCCGTCATAATCAACTTCGGCATAATCGCGCACGCGGCGCAATAAACGATTGGCAATACGCGGTGTTCCACGCGAACGCCGCGCAATTTCGCGTGCGCCGTTCGCTTCGGTTTCGACATTCAAGATATTTGCCGAACGCTCGACAATCGTTTGCAGTTCTTCAATTCCGTAAAAATCGAGATGAAAAATTATCCCGAAACGACCTCGAAGCGGCGCGGTTATCAAACCCGGACGAGTCGTTGCGCCAACGAGCGTAAATTTCGGCAATTCCAATTTTATCGAACGCGCTGCCGTGCCTTGTCCGATCATCAGATCAAGACTGTAGTCTTCCATCGCCGGATAGAGAACTTCTTCAATTGCCGGATTTAGTCGGTGAATTTCATCAATAAATAACACATCGCCTTCAGCTAAATTCGTCAAAATCGCCGCCAAGTCTCCAGCTTTTTCAATGATCGGCGCAGCAGTTGATTTGAGTTCCGCGCCCATTTCAGTAGCCGCAATCAGCGCAAGAGTTGTTTTTCCAAGTCCGGGCGGACCTGTCAGCAAAATATGATCGAGAGCCTCGCGCCGTTTGAGCGCGGCTTGCATAAAAATACGCAGATTATCTTTGACCTTTTTCTGCCCGATGTATTCTTCAAGCCGCGTCGGGCGCAAAGACAGATCAAACTGTTTTTCTTCGTCATCAAAAACAGTTCCGTCGCGTGTATCAATTGTTTCGAGATGTTCGTTCATTTATTATAAATAATATTGGTTAAGCTATCGTTGATTACTTGACGCAGGCTTCCTTTTTTAGAATTCAGGTCGCCTGAAATATCCGACAGTTTTCCGTTTGCGTTGACTTGAACTCCGGTTTTTTCGTTTTCCGTTTCGTAAATTTTGTAAATAACGCCTTTGTTCGTGAAGGAAAGCGTTGGCGGATTTTCCTTTGAATTAAGCCTGAAAGTCGGATTTTCTTCTTCGGAATCTCGCGGAAATGCAAAATCTATATTGCCGTTTTTGTTGATAAATATGTAATTCAGTTGATTCTCATTGCTAAACAAGACTATTTCATTACCGCCGTTTTTCGTTTTGAAAGAAAATAAAGTCTTTGATTCGCTTTCACCAAAATCAATAGTTCGGACAGATGTTTTGAGCATCTTTTTTCCGTCCCAAATTTCTGTCGAAGTGGTGATAAAGGGAAATCCCATTGCATCATCTTCAACGATTTTTACGGCTTTCGGCTCGTTATTGATAACAATATATTCGGAAAATTGATGCCAACAGCAACCGCTTTTGGTCATTGTTGATATTTTCTTTTCTTTTGGATCAACTTGAAACATTCCGCAATATTCTTGTGCAAGTCTTGTAAAATTTTTGTTTAGAACAAAGTTTCCTTTAGTTTTTCCGCCCAGATAAATTTGAAAAGACGGTCCGTGATAGCAACTGTTTTGTCCGTCCATTACGGCAAAATCTTTAATTCCGTCAAAATTAAAATCTTCGTAAATAATTACGCTTTGCTCGCCGTAGGGAAGTTCTTTGATATTTGCTTTGATTTTTCCGTCTTCCGTATCGCCGACCAATTCTTCAGAATCTACTTTTATCAAACGCTTGTTTGTTTTCTTTTGATAAATCGCCACCCAACCCGGACTGAAAACTTCCGAAGGATTTTCCAAAAAGACTTTGCCGTAATAATCATTTGAAAAATCCTGAACTTCATAAGTTTTCTGCCCGAAAACAATGGCAATTGAAATTAGAATCAAAAATAAACAAGCGAAAATTTTCATATTTTATATTCCTATTTTTCAGACTTTTATTTAACCTTTTGCTAAAAGCTGCAAACTTCTTCTCAATAATTTTTGAACGCTCATTTCCGTTCCTTCTTGCACGGCTTTGTTCACGGCTTTTTCAGCAGAGTTTCTCTGATAACCAAGATTTACGAGGGCGGAGATCGCATCGTCGTAAATTTCATTAGTTGAAGCGGGAAGTTGTCCGTCTGTTGAAATTGATTTGTTTTCAGAAGGAATTGAAGCCAAAGCAGCAACTTTATCGCGCAATTCGATGACCAATCTTTCCGCAGTTTTTTTGCCGATTCCGGGAATCGAAGTCAGACGCGCTAAATTATCAGTGCGAATTGCGGCGATGATTTCGTCGGAATTCATTCCCGAAAGCATCGAAATTCCGGCTTTCGGACCGATTCCTGAAACTGTTATCAATTTCAAAAACAGTTCGCGTTCCTGCAAAGTTTTAAAACCGAAAAGCTGCAAAGTATCTTCGCGGACGTAAGTAAAAATACGAAGCGAAACATCGTCGCCGATTTCGCCGAGTTCATAAAATGTCGAAAGCGGAATAGTCGCTTCGTAACCGATGCCGCCGACATCTATAATCACCGTATTTGCTTCTTTTTCTAAAATTTTTCCTGATAAATATGCAATCAT
>JBBSAX010000038.1:0-28243 GCA_038251885.1 Pyrinomonadales bacterium
CGATCCGCCGAAGTTTTTGACTGAAGGCGACGAAATTTATCTGCCGACGCAAATTAGAAATTACACCGAATCGAAACAAAAAGTTGACGTAACGATGGCAAAAGCCGATTGGTTTTCGTTCTTAAATTCCGAAAAACAAAATATCGAAGTCGCTTCCGGCGCGTCGGAAAATGCGGTTTTCGGTTTCAAGGTAAATTCATTTATAAAAGATGGAAAACAGAGAGTTACGGCAATCGCAACGAAGGAATCGGACGCGATTGAAAAACCCGTCACGGTTCGTCCGAACGGTCGGGAAATCGTCAAAACGGATTCGCGCCTTTTCAAGAATTCGCAAACTTTCGACATAAATTTCCCCGCGAATGCTTTGCCGAAAACGCAGAAAGCGGAAGTCAAAATTTATCCGAATCTTTTCTCGCACGTTTCCGAATCCGTCGAAGGACTTCTTGAAAGACCTTACGGCTGCGGCGAACAGACGATTTCTTCGACTTATCCGAATTTGATGATTTTAAAATTCATCAAAACCGACAACAAACTGCGCTCGACCGCCGACAGATTTTTGCGAAAAGGTTACGAAAGATTGATCGGTTATCAGGTCGCAAACGGCGGATTTTCGTATTGGGGCGGCAAAGACGAAGCCGACATCGCGCTGACGGCGTATGCGATTCGTTTTCTAAAAGACGCAAAAGAATTTATCGAAGTTGATGAAAATGCGATAAATAAAGCGCAAACTTGGCTGATCGCGCAACAACAAGCGGACGGAAGTTTTCAGAAAAAATATTATTACGAAACGATTGCCGATTCTAATAGAACGAAAATGTTCACTTCTTACGTTGCGAGAGTTTTAGCGATGCAAAAAGCGAAAAGCGGCGGAAAATTGGAACAGAATGCGGAAAATGCTCTGCAAAAATCGCTCGTTTATTTGAAGGCGCGAAACAATGAAATTGACGAACCTTACGCTCTCGCGCTGTTCGGTTTAGCTTCATTGGACGCGGGAAACTTGGAAGACGCGAGCGCAATTGCGGAAAGATTGGCAAAAATCGCAACTCCCGAAGGCGACGCGGTTTATTGGAATCTTGAAACAAACACGCCGTTTTACGGTTGGGGAACTGCCGGAAGAATCGAAACGACCGCGCTTGTCGTCCAACTTTTGGCAAAGTTCAAAGTTCAAAGTTCAAAGTTCAAAGTTGAAAGCGAAGACTTAATTTCAAAAGGAACTTTGTTTATGCTGAAAAATAAAGATTGTTACGGCGTTTGGTATTCGACGCAGACGACGATCAATGTTTTGGACGCATTTCTGGCAACTATCGAAAATAAAGAAGCAAAATCAAACGCAAACTCGAATATTCAAATTTCCTTAAACGGCGAAAATCTGCAAAATTTTGCGGTTTCGTCCGACCAAATCACGCCGATCACTTTGGATTTATCCGGCAAATTAAATATTTTGGAAAATCGTCTGGAAATCAAAAATTCGGAAAATTCGCCGATTATGTCGCAAGTCGTTTCAAATCATTATATTGATTGGCAAAACGCGGAAATTTCAAATCAAAATACGAATGGTGCGCGACAACTTCGGCTCGATTACAAATGCGACAAGCAAACGGCGGAAATTATGCAGGAAATCTCGTGCAGTGTCGAAACCGAAAGAGTCGGATTCAAAGGTTACGGAATGCTTCTGGCGGAAATCGGAACGCCGCCCGGAGCGGACATCAGCCGCGAATCTCTGGAAGAAGCAATGAAAAACGATTGGAGTTTAAGCCGTTACGACATTTTGCCGGACAGAATAATTTTCTATATGTGGTCAAAATCCGGCGGAACGCACATCAATTTCAAGTTCAAACCGCGCTACGGAATAAACGCACAAACGCCTTCGTCGGTCGTTTACGATTATTACAATCCCGAAGCGCAAGCGTTGATCGAACCGCTGAAATTTTTAGTCAAGTAATGACCGGAGCGCGGACTGCCAGTCTGCCTGAGCGCGTGAGCGCGAAAATTACCGTTGAAATCGAAGTTTTGAATATATAAACGCAATTCGTTTGCTATCGCAAACGTGCAGGCTGGCAGCCCGCGCTCCCGGCTTATTTAGTTGTCATCCAATTTTTGCCTGCGCCGATTTCGACCGTTAGCGGAACGTCTAATTTGACAGCTTTTTCCATTTCGGTTTTGATGATTTCTATGGCTTTTTCGACTTCGGATTCCGGCGATTCAAATAAAAGTTCGTCGTGAACCTGCATAATCATCTGTGTTTTCAAGCCTTCGCGGACTAATTCTTCGTCAACTTTGAGCATCGCAATTTTAACAATATCGGAAGCCGTTCCTTGAATCGGCATATTGATCGCTTCGCGTTCGGCGCGGGAACGGACGTTGTGATTGCGGTCTTTGATCGAAGGCAAATATCTGCGTCTGCCGTAGAGAGATGTGACAAAGCCTTGTTCGCGGGCGACTTCGGGCGTTTCGTCCATAAATTTTTTGATGCCTTTGTAGGTTTCGTAATAATCTTCGATAACTTCTTTGGCATCGGAGCGCGAAATTCCGACTCTTTGCGACAAGCCGAAGGATTCGACGGCGTAAGCAATCGCAAAATTGACGATTTTTGCAAGACGGCGTTTTTCCTTTAATTCTGCCGGAGTTTTTGCGCCGAAGACGAGTTTAGCGGTTTTTGAGTGAATGTCTTCGTTATTTTGAAACGCTTCGAGCATCACTTCGTCGCGTGTAATGTGTGCCAAAATCCTGAGTTCGAGTTGCGAATAATCGGCAGAAATCAATTTACAACCGCTTTCGGGAATGAAGGCGCGACGGATTTGTTGTCCTAATTCTGTGCGAATCGGGATATTTTGCAAATTCGGATCGGTCGAAGATAATCTTCCGGTCGCCGCAACGGTTTGATTCAAAGTTCCGTGAATTCTGCCGTCGGAAGCAATTAAAGTCGGCAAAACGTCGGAATAGGTTGTTTTGAGTTTTTCGAGTTCGCGATAATCAATGACCATCTGCGCGATCTCATAAGTTTCAGCGAGTTCATTTAAAACGTCTTTGCTGGTCGAAATTTGTCCGGTCGGCGTTTTGTGTTTGGTTTCGATGTTTAATTCGGTCAAAACTTCGCCGACTTGTTTGGGCGAACTAATATTAAATTCCCGTCCTGAGATTTCAAAAATCTTCGCGCTCAATGTTTCGAGTTCGGTAGAAATAAAATCGGAAAATCCTTTCAGCGCGACATCATCAACTTTCATTCCAGCCATTTCAATCTTATATAATAAGGAAATAAGCGGAAGTTCCATTTCCTTATAAACTTCTTCGAGTCCGTCATCAACGATTTGTTTATGCAAAAATGGCGCGAGTTGAAACGTAAAATCGGCGCGTTCGCAGGTTTTGTATTGCGATTCGGTAAAACCTTCGAGAATTTCGCTGGCAATATCTTGATTCAAATTTAACTGCGCGAGCGTTTGCAGATCGTATTTTGAACGGCTCGAATCGAGCAAATATGCGGCGATGCAAGTGTCATCAACTACCGCTTCGGGGTGAATATCTAATTTTTGCAAAACAGCAAGATTTCGTTTGTAATCGTGCGTGCATTTTTCCAAAAAACCATTCGACAAAATATCGCGCAGAGGATTTACGGCTTCGTCTTTTCCTTCGGCAAAATTTTCTATGTCTATGTAATGACTTGCGCCGGAAGCAGTCGCAATCGCCACGCCGAGCGGCGGTTTTACATCGAATGAACCGGCTTTTGCATCGGAATTTGAAGAATCAACTTCAAAGCTCCAATGTTCCGTTTCCCAGAGTTTGCGAATCAATTTGTCCAAGCCTTCGCGGTTGGAAATTATTTCGTAACGTCTTTCGCTGACAGTTTTTGGCGTATCGTAAAGTCCCGAAAAAAGCGGCGCGGAATCGGCAAATTCTCTGGTCAGAGTGTTAAATTCGAGTTCGCTGAAAAGTTGATAAGCTAATTGACGATTCGGTTGATTATGTTTGAGTGCGTCCAAATCCAGTTCAATTTCAACTTCTTTGTGAACTGTGGCGAGTTCGAGCGATTGCCGAATTAAATCCTGATTGTTTTGCAGAGATTCGCGGTAAGTTTTATGTGTAACTTTGTCGGCGTTTTTCATCGCTTCTTCCGCCGAACCGTATTCCAAAATCAATTTCAACGCGCCTTTTTCACCGATTCCCGGTGCGCCGGGAATGTTGTCAATTGCATCACCCATCAAGCCTAAAAGATCAATGATTTTATTCGGCGGAAGTCCGAATTTGTTTTCAACCCAAGCCTCGTCGCACCATTCGACGGGCGGAACTTGAACTTTGCGTTTTATATTCTGCGAATTTTGGCGCATACAAACAATTAAAGGATCGCGCACGAGTTGGCACAAATCTTTATCATTTGAAACGATCACGGCTTGCATTCCGTTTTCGGCGACCTTTTGCGCCAAAGTTCCGATTACGTCATCAGCTTCAAATCCCGGCATTTTCAAGATCGGAATGTCGAACGCTTCGCAAACTCTGACAATAAAGGGCAATTGCGAAGCTAAATCGTCGGGCATCTCGGCGCGGTTAGCTTTATAATCGGCAAATGAATCGTGGCGAAAAGTTTTTTCGGCAGTATCGAATACGGCGGCGACATAATCAGGTTGTTCGTCGTTGAGAAGTTTTCTGAGTAAATTCGTAAAAATAAAAACAGCTTGCGTTACCTGTCCTTTTGAATTCCGCAACGGTTCGCTGCCTTTTCTGCCCATCGGCGCAAAATATGCCCGAAAAATATGCGACATCGTATCAATCAGAAATACTCTTTTAGGTTTGTTTTCGCTCATTTTTTAGTCATTTAAAGAATTATTATTTGTGTATGAATGATAGAAAAACATCCGAATAGTTACAAGGTGAGAAAACTTTTGTGAAAAAAATCTCTAATTACGTTTGACAAAAAAAAATGGTGTGCGTTATTCTAACTGTTCGTTTTGCGTTGGCAAGTGATGTTTGAATAAGAAAGTTTGTTTGAAATAAACAGTTTTTCTCCTTTTTTTGTGTCCGGTTCGTCTAGGGGTCTAGGACACCGCCCTTTCACGGCGGCAACACGGGTTCAAATCCCGTACCGGATACCATCTTTTTTTGAACAATCTGCATCATATTTGCTAAACTGATTCGCTTGCATTTCAAGCGAATTTTTTATTTTAGGAATAAATATGTTGAGAAAATTTATATACAGCCTTGTTTTAACGGCGATTGCGTTCGCTTCACTGCAAGCGCAAACTGTGCAAAAAAATTCTGATACGGTAATGATTTTGCCTTTTGAAAACACTTCAAACAAAGCGGAATTTAACTGGGTTGGAGAAAGTTTTGCAGATTCACTGACGGATTTGTTGAAAGTTCCGGGCTTGAATGTGATCTCGAATCAGGAGCGCAAAATTATTCAACAGCGATTGCAGATTCCTTTGACGGTTTTGCCGAGTCTGGCGACTTCTTTGAAACTGGCGCGTGAATCGAATGCGACGCTTTTGATCTTTGGAAAATATAATATTATTCCGGCAGAAGGCGATGTTGCGGCAAGTTTGAGTATCGCAACAAAAATAATTCGTGTTAATGAAGGCAGATTTTTGAGCGAGGAATTTTCCGACGGACGACGAATTACACGCGATATAAATTTGAGCGACGCGCTTCAGAATCTGCAAACGATTCAAGGGCAAGTTGCATATCAGATTCTGTATCAGCGCGATAAAGCCTTGCCGTTTTCGCAAAATCAGTTTATCGAATCGGCAAACAAAGTTCCGGCGCGGGCATTTGAAGCGTATATAAAAAGTTTGCTTTCTTCCGCAAATCTCGAAACGCGCGAAATTTATTTGAAAAATGCGTTGCGGATTTTTGCCGAGGAAAAAGAAGGCAAAATTTATTCGGATGCCGCACTCGAACTCGGACATTTATATTTGAATCAGCGAAAAAATAATGAAGCAATTGCATATTTTTCGCAAATTCCGCCTGACAGTCCGCAATATGCGGAAGGCGCGTTTTATACAGGGTTGATTCAATGGCAGCAAAAAAATTATGAGCAAGCACTCGCTGTCTTGCGACCTCTTGCCGATGATTTGAAATTAACGAGTGTTTATAACACTTTGGGCGCAATCGCGGTGCAAGCATCGCGTTCAGAAACGAAGAATAAAGGAAAATCTGACGCGCTCGTGGCGGAAGGTCTCGGCTATTTGAAGAAAGCATACGAATCCGCACCGAATGACGCGAATACGGCATTTAATTATGCATTTGGACTTTTCTTAATTAATAATTTTAAGGAATCCGCCGAAAAGTTTCGTTCGGTAATTGTCAGTAATCCGCGCGACGGCGATGCTTATTATTTGCTATCGAAAGATTTGAAATCGCTCGAAGATGCAACTGCCGAAGATATGGACAATCAGGCGCGGCGATTTTTGACAATAAATAATAAATACGCAACTCTCGAAAAAGAGTGGGAGCGTTCTAAAACCGTCAACGATATAAACTTGCGTGTCGAACAGCCTTCGCGTAAAGATTTTGTCAGCGTTGTTTTAACCAAAAAACAATCAACACCGGTTCAAACCGCGACAAGCGAAACGGATACCTTGCTCGCCCAAGCCGATCAATTTTATAAAGACGGTAATGACGACGAAGCAATGATTGTATTGCGAAAGGTTTTAGTCAGCGAACCGATGAGCGCGCAGGCTTATTTGACGCTCGGCAAAATTCATTTGCGGCGCGGCGATATGGAGCAAGCCGTCAGTTCTTTTAAAACCACATTGTTTTGGGATAACCGCTTGATTGACGCGCATATTTCACTTGGCAAAATTTATCTGGAAAAAGGTGATTGTTTGCAAGCGAAAAACTATGCGGCATCTGCACTCGCGATTGGTGAAAACAATCAAAATGCATTAGGTTTACAACGTCTTGTTGAACGATGTTCCAAATAGTGTGACAAATGGTGTAAGTTACACGACTCAAAATTCCGAATTCTTTTAGTTTGAATTGTAGTTTTTGAGATTAAAAATAATTATTACTTCGATATTTATTGAATATGCTTATTTGAAATGTGAAATTTGAAATAAGCACAAATTTCTTGGCACGCTACGTGCTATATCTAAGAGTGGCTAGCTTGATGAGATTCATTAAGACCCCGCCGCCAACTCTTCTCCGAGCATAGTATGCCACTGTGCTTTAAGCCTTCCGAGCGTTCCTTCAGTTGTCTTTCCATTATGAGCCTGATCTGAAAAGATCAGGCTCTCCTACTTTTAAAGCCCGTATTTTCAACGGTTTTATGCTTTTGCAGAATTTCGTTCATTTTGAAGGAAGTATTTTGAAGTTTTCATTAAATTTCTCAATCTGACAGAACAAATGTCAAATTTCGGATAAGTTGACAAAATCCGTCACTGTTTTAGTGACAGATTTTGGACACCAGAGCAATATGACCGCTCAATTTGATTGAAAATCTTTCAAATTGAATTGATTGGTTGATTTTACATCTATTTATTAAACTTTTGACAATAAAGATTATTTTGGACTTCTTGTTAATGGAACAATAAACACAGGACACGGAGTTTTTTGAACAACTTTATCGGTTACGCTTCCGAGATGAATACTATTTCTCTCAGTTCCGCCGCGTCCGTGCGAGGTCATCATAATCAGATCAACATTTTCTTCTTCGCTCAAGGCGACAATTGTTCGTGCCGGACCTGAACCCGCGACGAGCGTGATTACGTTAAACCCTTCTTCTTTCAAAGTTTCGGCGATGTCGTCCAAATATTGCTTGATTGTTTCGCCATAACTTTCCGATTCAGAACCTTCCGGCACAGAAAAAAGCAAAACTTTACTGTCAAAGTGGTTGGCAAAAGCGCGGATATACGGCAGGATAACTTCCGCTGCTTCCGAACCGTCAAGTGCGACTAAAATTTGTTTGAATTTTGAACGCCTGCTTCGCCAATTATCTGTCGGGCGAACTAACAAAGTCGGAGTCAGAGTCTTTTTAATCACTCTCTGAGCGATACTATCGGAATTGAGAATGTTATCAACCGAAAATTTCCCGCGCGTCGTCATAATTATTAAATCCGCGTTGATTTCTCCGGCAAAAGCATCAATCTCGGTTGCCGGATCGCCTTTTCGCGTTTCAAAGTCGGACTTTAAACCGTCGGCTTCGATCAAGCCCGAAACCATTTCGAGATATTCAGCCTGATCTTTTTCGTCAAATTTGTCTTTTTCGCCAACGGCAATCAAATTCAGCGTTGCATTATAAGAACGAGCGAAAGAACGCGCAATCGGCAAAACCTGTTCGGCAAGCGAAGTTCCGCTCAAGGGAACGACAATTTTGGTAAAGGAAATTTCATCCGTCGAATTTTCTTGCAAAACTAATGGTAAATATCTTTGTTCGGAAATGACCGAACCCAAACGATCTTCAACCGAAGGCGGTGCGCCGAGTTTGTTTCTAAAATACGTCAAACCGAAATAAAGCACAGGAACCATAATTAAATAAGACCACGCGCCTTCAAAAAATCTTTCTTCAAAAATGATAAAAGTCGCAAATGATGTAAGCAGAGCCGCGATTACAGTTCCGCTTAAAGACGCGAGTTTTAACGCGGAAAACTTCGATTTCAGTTGAGCTAAAAGCCTTTTTGAAGCCGCCCATCCCGTCATACTCAGCAAAATAAACACACCCGCCGCATAAAGCGCGAGGTATGTTTCTTCATTTGTTCCGAAGAGCAAAAAGCTGAGAATGATAATGGCAATCATTACCCAGACGGGTTTGTCGGCAACATCGTGTTTGTTGCGCTGTCCGAGCGAAGCTGGCAAATAATGGCGATAGCGCAGACCGAGCGAAAGATTTTGAATCCCTTGTGCCGCCGCCGCACAAGCCGAAAGCAAAACGGCAACGCCGATGATTGTTCCGATATACGATGCCCACGTCGGGAGCAGAAAGTCCATTGTTTGCGTAAAAACAGATACCTGTTCATTCAATGGATTTGAATCCTGAAAAATCGCGGGACCGACGATCAGCATTGTCAGCGCGGTCGTTCCCATAATGATTATCAAACTTCCGAATGCCTTTTTGCTTCGTTCGGCGCGTTTTCCTTCATAAGCCGCAACTAAATTGGCGAAAATCTCGATTCCCGTCATCAACGCCAAAATTCGTGCATAACCGCCCAAAGTTAAATTCAAATAAGTACTTTTGACTGCTTCGCCGTTTTCCGTGTAATTTACTTCGGATAATGAAAACGCCTGAAAATTAAAATCCGGCAGATGAAAGCCTTGCTTGTAAATTGTCGCAAAAATCATTATCCACAACAGAGCAAGAATCGCGGCGGTTGCGGGACCGAATGCCCGTGCCGAAACTTTCGGACCGAGATTAACGAGCCAACCCGTCAAAACAGCCAGAGCAATTGCCAAAAATGTGCGGTATCTGAAGCCTAAGACCTCATTATTCAAAGCGGGAAGTCGGTCGGCGATAAATGTGACGAGGGCAGCCATTGAAACGAGAAACGTCAAAGTGTATTCGATCACGGTAATTCCGGCATTGATCTTGACCGCCCAACCGCCAAACTCTTCTTCCGAAAGTCCGCTGCCGCCGCTTCCGTCCGTTACCCAGATCATCACCTGGCGATACATCGCCGAAACCATTATGACCGTAAAAACCGCGAGCCAAACAGTTGCGCCGAACGTCACCTGCGCGACACCCGCAACGACTATGAGTTTTAAAAAAGGACCAAAGACGTATAAAGGCGATGTTGCCGGATCGCCACCGCCCGCCAATGCACCTTCAAAAGAATTTGAAAGTTTCTTAGAAATTGTAGCTGCCATATTTATCTATGATAAAACAGTTCGGTTAATAAAGGAAAAAGCAGAAAACCGCAAATTTGGGACACTTTGCGGTTTTACTATAAAAGCTAAATAAATTATTCATTTTACGCAGTTTTGATTTCAGTCGCCTGATTTTATTTGAAAAAACAATCTGATAATAAAAAATCAACTTTAGCCGGGAGCGCATGCATCCCTGCGTGCCACGTCTTTTGCAAAACGGCGTGAAAGCCTGTGTTTCCCTAGAAACTTTCTTCGTTACAAACGCTTTTTCGTGCTATCGCACTCAGCACGCAGGGATGCGTGCGCTCCCGGCGAACAGGATTTTATTTTTTGCTGAATCTATTTTGAACAGACCATAAAGCGGCTGAAATTAAAATTCGTGTGAGTATTAACTTTCAAAAATATTTGTTTGTAAATAAGCCGTTAATCTTGATCTTCACCCGAAATACTAAGACTCGGCGGTTTCGGTTTAAGACCGGAATATAAAAGAAACGCGCCGATAAACAAAAAAAACATCGTCACAGCCATATATCCGAGAAGCTGAAACTTAGACATTCTCTCAATATTAAGCAAATTGCTCAAAGATGCCATAACCAGCAAAATCCCGAAAATTATTTTAATTGCCTTCATAAGTTTTACAGTTACCTTATTACTTAATCTGCCCGATGAAATAATCACTCCGCACACTTTGCCGAAGTGATTAACTTTCAAAATTCAGTCCGATTTGCGCGTCGGTTTTCGCCTTTTTCGTAACTTCTTCCATTAACGGCAGATTCATTCTCGCACCGTCTAAAATTTCTTGGACGGTAACAATCTGTAATTTATCGAATCCGGCGAAGTTTTCGGGTTTGAATTGCCCTTGCTGTTTGGCAAATTCGATCATCGGTTTGGTCGCCTCGTGCCGCGTGATGTAAATTCCGCACGCCGCGCCTTCGCTTTTGACCGTGCCGATTCCCTCACGTCGGGTTTGCACCCGACGCTATCAAATTTGTCCGTTTCACGGACGTTCACAACATTGGTTTTCATCGCTGAAAGCGATATATCCGATAGCGTCGGGTGCAAACCCGACGAACAATAACGAAATACATTTTGTCCCTGAATGGGACTAATCCCAAATATATCGTTCGTCATATTCGATCCCGTATTTGTCGTAAAACATTCGCATCTCGTCTTCAAATGTTTGTCTGCCGTGTTTATTCTTTTGGTTGGCAATATATTCTTTGACCATCGGCACTTGTGTTTGTCCGACGGAAAACGCGGCAAATCCGTCTTGCCAACCGAATGTTTTAAAATTATCGCCCTTCGTTTTTATCCAACGTGAACTGTTGCGCTTAATATCTCCGACGAGTTCGCTGGTTCCAATTGTTTTACTCAACAAAATCAATAAATGAATATGATTCACCGTCCCGTTTGCCGCAATAAGTTTTGATTTATTATTCGCCGCGATGCCGCCGATGTATGCAAACAATTCCTTTTCGATTTCCGGCGTAATCATCTCAACGCGATTTTTTGTCGAGAAAACAACGTGAATAAAAATTTGAACCAGCGTTTGCGCCATTGTTATTTGTCCCTTACAGGGACGATTGTTTTATTTGCATCTTTCGTCGGGTTTGCACCCGACGCTATCAAATTAAATCGCTTTCAGCGATATTAAACTGCCGTTTTTCAAATCACAACATATTATTGTGCAGCATATCTACGAGTCTTGTTGTCTCTGATTCACTTAATACGTTTACAGGAATGTATGATAATCCGGCAACCTCTAAATCAGCAACTTTAGCGAATATACATTCTTGATTCTCCCCAAATCTTGAAAGAAACCAGTTTTTAGCATTTGGATGAGGAAAAGTATCTGCATAAATAGTCCGAAAAATTGAAATGTCTCCAATATAGCCGCCAAATTCAATCCAACAATGTCCATCCCAACCATCAAAATTTTCGCTGTCAAATGGTAAGGAGTTAATAGGAACTTTTTGTGTAAAAAGCGATTGGTTTTGTATTCCTAAATGTCCGGTAACTACACAAACAGGAACAGTGGTGTGAAATTTAATAAACTCATACCACTTAGAACTCATTGAGGCACAAATGGAAGGCAATGTTGGAATAGTTGTTAATAACTGTCTTCCCATTGACGCGATGTTATTGAGTTCTTCCGCTGAAACTTCATAATCCAAAATGTTCTGAATTTCTTCGGGAGAATACACCTCTTCGAGTGCTGAAATAAATTGTAATTGCCTTTCTCTCATTAACTTATTTGAATTATCTATAAACCGGAACGAGATAGGCGAACAGCGAACCTTTGCCGAGAACTTTTTCGAGTCCGGCGATCAGCGCGATTGATTGCGCCGTCTGAACACCGTTTTTGTTTGACAGAATCTCGTCGTAACAAAGGTTAGCGTGGTCGTCCCACGTCCAGGTATCAACAAACGCCTGCGCCTGTGCGCGGTCTTCACTGCCGATGTTGTTGTAAATCTGATTTCCATTTCGCTTTGAATTAAACGGCGGATCAATATAACAAAGATCAACCGTTTCGTCGCGGATGAATTTGCGAAGTATGTCGAGATTGTCGCCGTAGAAGAGTTTGTTCATAGAGATTATTATTTACTGTAAATCAAACCACCCGCGCAAAGATTTATCTAAATTTTCTGCGTCCGTTTGCGCCAATGTGCCGACGTTTTTGATGACCAACTTTTCGTGAATCGTAAAAACTCCGCGTTTAACTGCCGTTGCCACATTCAAACCGACGCTTTGCCATTCGGATAAAACGAATTCACCCGACATCAGAGTTTGCGTTTTGCTCGTCAGGGCGACGATGAATAAATCTTTTGATGTGTGCGCCGCATTGACGACGACTGCCGGACGCACTTTGAAATTCGTCAAATCCGGAAACGGGTGACGCACGAGAACGATTTCATTTTTCGAGAAGTTCGGCATAAATATCGTCTTCCTCGTCGTCCCAAATTTCTTTCAATGAATCTTCACTCGCGGCAAGCCAGAAATCATCGGCGTTTTCACCGCGCTCTTTTGCTTCAAGTAAACGCTTTTTCATCGTTTCGCTGCTTGCCAGATAAGCCGTTTCCTGTTCCGCTTCGATCTCGTGCCAAATCTCTATCGGCACAATGACACCGACCGGATTGCCTTTCGCGTCTGAAATGTATTGAATGTCTGTCATAACGATTAAATTATACCAAAATGTTTATTCTCGATAAATGGTGGATTAATAGAGCAAAGATCAACCGTTTCGTCGCCGACGAATTTGCGGAGAATGTCGAAATTATCACCGTAAAAGAATTTGTTCATAAGAGTTTTGTTATAAGCCGAGCCAAAAACGGATTCTTTCTTCAACTTCCTTTAACTGCGCGTCATTTAATTTGCCGAGATTGTGAATGAGTTTCGCGTGTGGAATCGTCACCAAATTCTGCGCGTCGAAACCGCCTTCACGCAAGAATTTTATTTTCAACCCGACTTCAAAACGCGAGCCGCGCAAACTCGTCGTATGGGGAACAAGCGTCGTTAAAGCGCGATCTTCATCATCGGCGGGAATGCTGACGACCAAGCGCGAATCTTTGCCACATAACCAAGGTCAACCAGCGAAACTTCGCCGCGATTAGGATTTGCCATCTTCCGCCTCTTGACGGTCGAGTTCTAAAAATAATTCTTCCGCATTGAAAATGAGTTCGTCGTCAGACAAAACAGGCGTTTCCGTTTCGACGGTATCACGCAAAATAACGGACACAAGGATTTTCTTTTCGGAAATCGGCAGTCGAGCAAACTTTTCTATTATTTCCTGAGTTGTGGTTGTCATAATGACTGAATTATATCAAAGAATCTATCGAATGTTAGAGTTTGTTCATCTAATTGCCTCGAAAGATTATTGATTTGTGTATTTACCGCGCATTTGTTTGAGCCATCCCATTCTTTGGTCAAATATCTCTTTAATTGTTGCGTCGAGTTTTAATGCTTCTTGATAATCATTGACGGCTTTGTCGTATTTTTCGCTGAAGACATAAACATCGCCGCGTTCGATCAGAACCATTTCTTTGGGAGATTGGTCGAGAACTTCGAGGGCTTTTGTCAGATCGGCTTCGGCTTCAGCGAACATTTCTAAATCACGATAGATTTTGGCGCGGCGAATATAAGTAAAATCGTTCGGCGTGTAATTTACAGTTTTAATTAAGTCGGCTTGAGCCAATTCGTTTTTGGATTTCGACAAATAATAACCGGCACGGGTGAATAAAAAATTTGTTAAATCGCGGCGAATCGCCTCTTTTTCGCCTTCGATTTTCGTGTTGCTCAATTTTTTTTCAGTCGAAGCGATAACCGCATTGTAGATTTCGAGTGCTTTTTCCGAATCGCCCGACATTCGAATCAAAACCGCTTGAAATTGTTTAAATGTATTATCGTTAGAAAATAGTTCGAGTGCGGTTGTCACATCTTCAAATGCGCCGGCAAGATTATTTAACTGAATCTTCAAATCAATTCTTTGCGACCAACCGAAGCGGTCAACATCGCCGAGCGCGTTGAGTTGGTCGGAAATCTTCAAAGCCTCTTCGAGTTGCCGGTTCTGACGCAGAACCGACGCGCTGAAATACAAAATTTTTCTATCGGTCGGCGCGAGCGAAGCGGCTTTTTGCGCGTCCTTCAAAATTTCGGTTTTGTTTTCTAACTCTAAATTAAAATTGGCGCGTGTGATATATAAATTAGCATTGTCCGGTTCGAGAGCAATCGCTTTGCTAATTTCAACAATCGCTTCGGCGGTTTTACTTTCCAAATTTAATTTATTTGCTTTTTCAACAATTATTTCAACTCCGGTTTGAGCAAATATCGAAAAAGCCAAAAAAAGAACGGCGAGAAAAATAAGCGGCAATTTTTTCATTTTTTATTCCTACTATCAAAGTTTTTAAAAAGGTAACTGCAAAGCCTCGAAAAGTAAAGATTTTTCGAGGCTTTGCAATCTATTTTTTGTAAAACAAAGTTATGGCAAAAATGCCGACGGCACGGGTTGATCGGTCGAAAGTCCGAATTGTTGAATTAATAATCCTGATGTCGAACGATTGATATACCAATTTGAATCGGTCGGTCGGAAAACGGCAAAATCGGATTTTCCGTCGCCGTCGTAATCGCCAATTGTCGGAAGATCGCCCATTGTTCCGAACCTTGTTGAGAACATACTTGAATCTTCGCTTCGCAGGACGAACCATTCGCCGGTTGAAGGTCTAAAGAAAGCGACATCGGCTTTGCCGTCGCCGGTGTAATCGGCTTGCACGGGCGTATCGCGGTTTTCGCCGCCAAATGTCAGCGCGACAACGCCGGAGTTTGAACGCTTTATCCACCATTGTCCGTTTGATGGGCGATAAATTGCAATATCGGCTTTGCCATCGCCGTCATAATCGGCAACTTCGGGAATATCGCCGACAGTTCCGAATTGTTCGATAATCGTTCCGCCCGAAGATTTGTTAATAAACCACGTTTGGCTCGATGGACGATAAATCGCGGCATCGGCTCTGCCGTCGCCATCATAATCGGCTGGTTGGGGAAGATCGTCCGATCTTCCGAGCGGAAATGAATAAAACGAATTGTCTTCACTTCGCAAAACCAACCATTCGCCGGTCGCAACTCTGAAAACTGCAATATCCGTTTTTCCGTCGCCCGTGTAATCTGCCGGAACGATTTGCGATGATCCGTCTCCGAATTGCAGAGCGGAAACCTGACCGTCCGAACTTCGTTGATACCACCATTGACCGTTCGAAGGTCGGAAAATTGAAAGGTCTGTCTTAAAGTCACCGTCAAAATCAAAAGGTGCGGTGTTTGGTTGAAGAATCATCAATCTTGCCAAATTGTCGCGCAGGACTCTGTTATAAGATTTGAAAGAACCGCCGATTATAAGTTTTCCGTCAGGCTGCAAAACCATAGAACGAATCGTATTTGCCGGATCATTATCAAATCCCGCTTCAAATGACAGGTCAATTGTTCCGTTACTGTTCAATATTCCGAGACGAAATCTGCTTGTATCGTTTAAGTTGTCGAAATTTCCGCCCAAAACTATTTTTCCATTCGGCAAAAGTGCGATTTTGTAAACGGTCGCATCTGCACCGCTTCCCGGATCAAAGGTTATATCGAGTGAACCGTCAGCATTAAGTCGGGCGATTCGATTTCGCAGTTTTCCGTTAAAGGATGTAAATGTTCCGGCGACCAAAATTTTGCCGTCCGGCTGAACCACAATATCCAAAACTCCGCCATTAAAACCCGAACCGATATTAAATGTCGAATCAATCGAACCGTCAGCGTTCAAACGCGCAATATTTCTTAATGGATTTCCATTCACGAAATTAAATGCACCGCCGATCAAGATTTTGCCGTCCGGCTGACGTGCCATTTTGCGAACTTGTCCCTCGGGATTTGAGAAACCTTCGGAACTTCCGTCGGCATTAAATTTAGCGATACCTGAATATCCGAATCCTGTTAATGGATCAGTCCCGAAAACCGAGGCTAGAATAGTGTCATCGGGAAGGACTAAAATCTCAAAAATAGTAAGAAGTCCGCCGTTGAGATCGGAATCAAAAGACGTATCAACCGTGCCGTCGGTGTTTAATCTGACAATCCCCCGCCGCAAAATTCCGTTATAACCGTAAAAGATTCCGGCGATCAGAATTTTACCGTCAGATTGAATATCGGTGTCGTAAATATATCGGAAACCAAGAGGATACTCCGGTATCAGTCCCGTTCCCGAATTAAATGAAGTGTCTAAAGTTCCATTGAGATTAAATCTCGAAATGTTACTCCGAGCCGAGCCGTTGGCAAGATTGAAATCTCCGGCGGCAATGATTTTCCCGTCATTTTGTTGAATCAATGATTGAACAAGTGCTTTACTTTCAAATGTTGCATTAAATGATTCATCAATTCTGCCATCGCCGTTTAATCGCACCAAACTTGAGGTTAGCTGTCCATTGATCTGTGAAAATGCGCCGCCCAATAATATTTTTTCATCGGCTTGGATCGAAACATTATAGCTTTTGTTATTTGCCATCGGAACTCTAAAAATAATGTCGGAACTGCCATCCGTATTTAATTTCAAAAGCGCAAGGGAATCTATCACCTTGTTAGAATAAGTTCCGGCAGCAAAAATTTCACCATCAGGCAAAATAGCAAAATCTTCCGTTATATTATGAGCAATAGCTGCTCCGGCTACGAAAGAACTGTCGGTTGAGCCGTCGGAATTTAATCTTCTGATTGATGGATGCGGAAAGGGCTGTCCCGAAACGCTCATATTTCCGCCTATTAAAATCTTTCCGTTACTTAGGATTTGCATCGCATAAATATCGCCGACAAATCCCGTTGTGCCGAAAGTCGAATCCGGCGAACCGTCTTGATTCAAACGGGAAACATTTTGTCCGTTACTCAAAGAAAAAACTCCGGCAACCAAAATTTTACCGTCTGTTTGAATCTCAACTTCTTCGACTGAAGAAAAGCGATTTGGAAAAGGTGATGTAAAAGTCATATCGCGCGTTCCGTCGGCATTCAATCGGAAAACTGAGAATTGTGGAAAGTCGTTATAAGCAGTTACAGTTCCGGTAAATACAATTTTTCCGTCCGATTGTAAAGCGATATTTTTGACAGTTCCGGTCGCTCCCGTTCCGTTCAGATTAAACGAAGAATCAAGTGAGCCGTCAGCATTGAGGCGAACAACTCCACTTTTTGAAATGCCATTGTAAGCCGTGAAAGAACCGCCGATGATAATTTTGTTATCGGCAAGAACGGCGATTTCAAAAACCGAACCGTTTGGTCCCGAATTGCCGCTGTTAAAAGTCGTATCAGTCGAACCGTCCGAGTTTAAACGGGCAAGGTAAGATTGCGGCAACCCGTTGACGGCTATAAAACTTCCGCCAACCAGAATTTTGTCGTTAGATAAAGGTTTTGAAACGTAAATTAAAGAATCTCCGTTAGTTACTCCAGCATTAAAATTTATATCTAATTTTGCACTGGTTGGCTGAAAATTTGGAGGCAAAGCAAAAACTAACGCCGATAAAATCAGCACTAATAAATGTAATTTTATAACAGTAGTAATTTTTCCGTTTATGAGTGAATAAACAGATATATTCTTAAAATTGTTTGTCATATTAAATTTTCTCCATTGTTTTTGATTGAGTTTCCCTAACATTAAAGCCAAAACCACGAAAAGTAAAGACTTTTTGTGGTTTTGGCGGGTGTCGAATGTTATTTATATTAAACGAATTTACCTGACATAAGCATTCGGGATCGGAATGTCATTCGTGATTCCGAATGTGATTGCCGTGAATCCACTTGTTGATTGTTGGATAAACCAAGTGTTGTTCGATGGTCGGAAAATCGCAAAATCAGTTCTGCCGTCGCCGTCGTAATCTCCCGGTGTCGGAATATCTCCGGTTGCTCCGAACGGTGCTGAATAGAATGAACTGTCTTCACTTCGCAGAACAAACCATTCTCTCGTCGAAGGACGGAAGAATGCGACATCTGCTTTTCCGTCTCCGGTGTAATCCGCCTGAACCGTTTTATCGGTTGATACTCCGAATGTCGTGACGATCAAACCTGCCTGACTTCGGTTTAACCACCATTGACCGTTCGATGGACGATAAATACCGATGTCGGCTTTTGAATCTCCATCATAATCTGCCGCGACAGGTAAATCTCCGGCAATCCCGAATGTCGTAATCAATGTTTGATTATCGGAAGAACGGTTGATATACCAAGTTTGATTTGAAGGTCTAAAGATCGCAGGATCAGCCTTGCCATCGCCGTCAAAGTCAGCCGGAGTCGGAATATCAGACGAATTACCAAACGGGAATGAGTAAAAGGAACTGTCTTCTGATCTCAAAACAAACCATTCACCGGAAGACGGTCTAAAGAAAGCAATATCGGTTTTGCCGTCACCCGTGTAATCAGCGGCGACAATTTTATCGGTTGATTGACCGAACGAAAAAGCACGATTGCCGTTATCGGAACTTCTCAGATACCACCACTCGCCGGGAGCAGGTCGGAAAATACCGACATCGGTTTTGCGGTCGCCGTCGAAATCAAATAGTGTTGATGGATTTGAATTTTGAGTTTGCAAACGAACCAAACTGAGTTGTTCTGTTCCATCAAAATCTAAGAATTGTCCGCCAACTAAAAGTTTTCCGTCATCTTGCAATTTTAACGCATAGACAGTTCCTGATGCTCCGATGCTTGTATTAAAAGTCTGATCAATCGAACCGTCAGGATTTATTCGTGCCAAACGGTTAGCTGTAGTTCCATTAAAGTCTGTAAAAAATCCGCCGATAATAATTTTACCGTCCGGTTGTAATTCGACCGCACGAACTTCGCTATTTGCTCCGGTTCCGGCATTGAAAGTCGAATCATATAAACCTTCAGAGTTTAGACGAGAAATATTTCGATAGCGAATATTATTTACCGTAGTATCGTAAAGACCGCCGGGATAAATTTTACCTTCATTGGTCAAACTTATAGACCAAACTCTGAAAATACTAGTTGAGAAATTATTGTCTAATGTTCCATCAGAATTTAATCGAAGCAAACCCCCAGGGAAAGATTGATTAGGCACAAAAAATGTTCCGCCGACCAAAATTTTACCGTCAGGCTGGGCTTTAACTGACAATATATTTCCATTTGGAACAATGATCAGATTAAAAGTTGAATCCAGGGTCCCATTCGTATTGATTCTAATTGCAGCGAAGCGATTCAAACTGCCATCAACAATACTGCCACCTGCAATAATTTTCCCATCGTTTTGAATATCTAGTGAAAATATTGAAAAGACAAATACATCTGTAAAACTAGTAAGTCTTTGGTCAATACTTCCATCCGCATTGAGGCGGACAAGACCTGAAACTTGAAAATTCTCATCTCCGTTGAAATTTCCACCGACAATAATTTTACCGTCCGATTGAACCTTTATGGCATAAATATTTCCTATGAGTCCGTTGCCGGGATTGAAGGTAGAATCTAATGTTCCATCAGTGTTAAGACGTGCCATCAAAGTTCTTCTCACGTTGTTAACATATCCAAAATTACCGCCGATTAGAATTTTCCCGTCTAATTGTTTTTCGATGGCAAAAACACTTCCCGTAGTTGAAACTGCCGCATTAAAATTTGTATCGAGTGTTCCGTCCGTATTCGTTCTCACGAGTCGAAAATATGCTTGATTATTATAAGCTGTAAAATCACCGCTGAATAACAGTTTTCCATCGGATTGAATTTGTATATTCCTAACAAGCCTACGATTCGTATATCCGACTGTAAAAGTCGTATCAATCGTAGCATTAGCGTTGAATCTTATGACTTGTGCAGCAGTTGAAACCGGATTACTATCGTCAATAAATCCAACTACTATTTTCCCATCCGATTGCAAAGCCAGACCGAAAACCAGAATTGTGCTTTCATTGGATATATTTATGATAAAAGCCGTATCAAAAGAGCCATTTGAATTTAACCGGGCGACATTGGTGGTTGATCCGGCATAATTACCAAAAAAACCACCGATTAAAATCTTGCCATCGGGTTGAACGACAATTTCTTTAATTTCACTATTTGCGCCGGTTCCTGTGGTGAATGAAGTATCAATGCTACCATCGCTGTTTAATCTTGCAATTCTTCTTCTATCCAAACCGGCATAATTGGTGAATAAACCGCCGATAAGAATTTTACCGTCCGCTTGAAATACTATTTTCCTGACTCCGCCATTCGCCCCGCCATTATTATTAAAACTAGAATCAACCGTTCCATCAGAGTTTAATCGAATAATTCTGCCTCGTGTCGGATCACCCGCGTTAGCGTTGAAAAGTCCGCCAACGAGAATTTTCCCGTCGGTTTGAACTGCAAGATCATAAATTTCAGCAGTAAAATTTAAAGTTTGGACAAATGACTCATCCAAACTTCCATTTGCATTAAGTCTCGCCAGACGATTTATAGTTTGTCCATTATAAGTAGTAAAATTTCCGGCGATGAGAATTTTTCCATCCGCTTGCAGACTAACTGCATTAATTAAATTATCCGCACCAACTCCACCGGAATTAAAACTTGAATCAAGTGTTCCGTCCGCATTAAATCTAGCTATATTGCTGTGCCGAATGTTATTCGCTTTCTGAAATAAACCAACGGCGATTATTTTTCCATCCGATTGGATCGCGGTTTCATTTACATAACCGGGACCTTCGGTAACTGATGCGTTAAAACCGGAATCAATCATCCCGCCAACTCTTTGAGAGAAATTGAAACTGGAACTTTCCTTGTGCAAAGGTTTTTCACTCAATGGCGCATTATTTAGTGCAGTATTAGAAAAACCGCGTTTTTTGATTAAACGAAGTTCAGAATCTGTAAAATCTGACTGAGCTTTTATTGTTAAGGAAAATAGTGAAATAGTTAGAAAGGCAAGCGAAATAACCACCTGAAAAACAGGTGTAAAACCTGAACGATATTTTTTTGACATTTTTTAACTCCTAGTGAAAGTGTGTAGAAACTAGATAAATCCTAGCATACTAGGCAAAACATCTCAAACTTTTATGAAGTAAAAAGTTCTGTGTATAATTGGTCAGAGCAAATTATACACAGAACTTTTTTTCTGAACTAAACCTCATTGTTAAACCGAAACTGAAATTGCTTCGTCAAAAATCTCAAGCGCGACATCTACATTTTCCTTCGTTAAAATCAGCGGCGGCGACCAGCGAATTGTTGATGTGCCGCAGCCTAAGATAATTAAACCGCGATTGAAGCATGCCATTTCGATTCGGTCGCGGAGTTCGGCATCTGCGTCACCGTTTTCTTTGATGAATTCTACGCCGAGCATCATTCCGAAACCGCGCACGTCGCCGATTTGTTTGTATTTCTCTTGGAGATTTCGCAATCCGGCTTCGAGATATTTGCCGACATTGGCGGCATTTTCGACTAAACCGTTTTGCAGTAATTCGATTGTTTTCAGCGCGGAAGCAATACAAACCGGATTTCCGCCGAAGGTCGAAGCGTGTGCGCCTTTGTGCCAAGACATAATTTCCGCTTTTGCAACAGTTGCGCCGATTGGCAAGCCTGATCCGATGCCTTTCGCCAAGCACATAATATCGGGTTTTACGCCGCTGTGTTCGATGGCAAACATTTTGCCGGTTCTGCCCATTCCACTTTGAACTTCGTCCACGATCATCATAATTCCGTGTTCGTCGCAGATTCGGCGAATCGCTTGCAAAACTTCCTTCGGCGCGGGAACATAGCCGCCTTCACCTTGAACGGCTTCGACGACGATTGCCGCGACTTCCGAAGGCGGTGTCGTTGTATTGAAAAGTCGTTTTTCGATCCAATCGGTCGTTCCCATACAGCAAGTTCCGTCTTCGCATTTGCCGAGATTGAACGGGCAACGATAGCAATATGAATAAGGAACGTGCGTTACGTCGAGTGCCTGACGCGCAAAACCCATTCTCTGTGCGCGTTTCGATGAAGTCAAAGAAAGTGCGCCGAGAGTTCGACCGTGAAACGATCCGAAAAACGATATGAATTTCTGGCGTTTGGTGTGATACATCGCCAATTTCAAAGCGGTTTCGACAGCTTCCGCACCTGAGTTTGCAAAATGTGTTTTCGTGTCGCCTTCAATCGGGCAAATTTCGTTTAGTTTTTTACCCAAATCCGGCATTTGACGATAATAAAAATCCGTGCCGCACATATGGATTAAAGTTTGCGTTTGTTTCGTAATTGCCTCGACGATTTCAGGATGGCAATGTCCGGTCGAACAAACCGCAACGCCCGCATTGCAGTCTAAAAATACATTTCCGTCCGCATCTTCGAGCCAAACGCCGTAGCCTTTTTCGGCGACTAATTTGTAATCGGGACGCGGATACGAAGGCGTGACATATTTTTCGTCCGCCGCAATAATTTCGCGCCCTTTCGGTCCGGGAAGTTCGGTTTTAATAATTGGTTTTTGAATATCTGTTGTCGGTGTCATTTTTTTCTCTCCAATAGAAAAATTAAAAGTTTCGGGTTGGAAACGAGGTTTCGGCTCGTTAATTAAAAGGTCAAGTTATTTGAGAAAAAAAGATTTAGTCGCCACCGAAAAGTTCGGGACGTAATGATGTAGGTTTTAATTTTGAAATACTTCGCTGCGTCATCTTTGTCGGATATTTCAACAATATATCAGATAAAAATTGCGTAGCCAACTTTTTCAGACGTTAGAAGTTATCCGGTTGAAAAATAAATACTGAAAATGAAAGTTTTAACTTTCGGAATAGATTTTAAATAATAGATGAAAGATGACAGATAAAGACAAGTCAATCTATCAGTTATCATCTTTCATCTAAAATCTATTCCGAATCTTTTACTTCAACCACGTAACTCCTAAGGCAGTTTTTTGCATTATTAATTCGTTTTGCCCGCAAAAATTGATTATCGAAACGCCGCTCAAACGGCAGAAAAAAATGTTTATGCCGAACATTTTTTGTTTGTTGAATTATATTAAACCCGCAAGCCGTAAAAATTCTTTCCGCAAATGGAAAAAGCATCGAAGCCGGATAAATATCGAATGAATTTTTGTAGAAAGTTTGATTCGGCGAAATCAAAATCAGATCAACTTTTGCCCTTTCAATCTCACACATTTCTTCAGCGTAATTTAATAATTCCAATGTTTCATTTTCATTTCCCGCGTGAACGATCAGCCAAAACGGGAATTTTTCGGCAATGATTTTTTGTGCGAGTTTTTCATCTTGCGTTTCAAAATTCGGATAAATCAATTTCAGATTTACTAACTCTTTCGAGCGTTTTTCAATAAATTTTTGATGTTCACTATAAAGATTTTCCAAAACGAAAGTCTTTTGGAAATGCGGAATTTTAGAGTTCAAAAGATGCGAATAATTTTTCCAACGCAAAAGCCTTGCGATATAAAAAACTTCCGCATCTCCAAAATCAAAATCCGCAAATTCGCCGATAATTCCGACGGGAAATGAATCCAAAAATATTTTTTCAACTTTGTTTTCTGAGAAAATGTTTTGCAGAAACTCTTGATATTCGGGTTTGTTCTGAACAAAATTTTCGTCAACTTTCATGATCTTAATATCGCCGACAATGCGTTTGTCTTCGGCAAATTTTGAAGATGTGAGAATTGCGGTTTCGCGTTCAATTCCGAGTTGGTGCAAAAAAGCGCGGGCGCGGGTTAAATGTCCGAGTCCACCGCCGTTTGCATAGTAAATATTCATTTAGTTGGGAGCGCAGGCATCTTGCCTGCAATGAGCGCGTGAGTGCGAAAAAACCTCTGCTTTCAAATAAACTTAATTTTAACCGAACGCTATTTCGCCGCTTGCGCGACGATGCAGGCAAGATGCCTGCGCTCCCGGCTTAGAGATTTCGCGCAAGCAATTCCGCGAAGATTATGAAACGTAAATCTTCGGGAATTTCGCTTAAACCCAAAACGCCGTAAGCGACCGAGTATTTATCGGTGTTTGAATCGAATAATTCCTGATCGGTTGCGTCTTTTACTTTTACTTTTTGGCGATCTTTGTAAAATTTTACTTCGCCGAGTTTAGTTTCATTTCTTTCGATTTTCGCGCCGTCGTCTTTTTTCTTGATTTCAAAAGCATTTTGATTTTCTTCGTTGTCGCTGATCTTGATTTTGTCCGCGTCAATCTTTACTTTCCACAAAAGTTTTCCGTCGTTCGTGCGAACCTTGAAACCGTCCGCGTCTTTCACTTTCACTTCGGCGATTTGACTGCCGCCTTCGAGCATATACTTGCGCTTATCGCCTTTTGTTTCGCCCCGAACAATCTTGTTGCCGTATTCGATTTTTGTATCATTTGCGTCAATTTTAACTTCTACAACATCCTTTTCATCAGACGTTTTTACCTTCACTTTTGTGTCGTAAGTTTTCGTTTCATTCGGCACATTTGTTGTCGGTTGATTCGGAATTTCAACCTTTTCAGGCGCGGTCTTGTTACAGGCAAGCGACAAGAAAATTAAAAGCAAAATGATCGGCAAAATGTTTAAATTTCTATTTTTCAGCATAAAAACTCCTTTGTTTCGATGTTTCGGCAAAAACTTTTAAATAATTATCTGCCTCCGTTTGGTGATTAAAATTTTTCGCTAATTCGATACAGTTCTTTTTCAAAATTTGAAACTTATTTTCTCCAATCGTCGCGGCTTTTTCAATCGCTTTGCGGCATTGAAAATCATCGCCGGAATCGAACAAAATTGCGGTTTTTCCGTTTTCCAAAATATCGCGCATTCCGCCCGTATTTGAAGAAATTGAAGGCACACCGAGTGCGGCGGATTCGAGTAGAACATTCGGCATTCCGTCATAAAATGATGGAATTACAACAAAATCGCAAGCCGCATAAAACGGCAAAAGTTCAAAACGGTCGAGAAATTCAAGGTTTGTAAAACTAATAATTTCTTTGTATTCATTAAGCCATTCGTGCATTTCGGTTTCGATGTCGCCGATGAAAAGAAGATGAAATTTTTCCGCAAAACCCGAACGCCGCAGATTTTCAAGAAAAAATAAACCGCCTTTTTTACGTTTCAATTGTCCGAAAAAACCGAGAACTTTTTTGTTTTCCAAAACATTTTCGCCGCGCCATCTTTCTGCCGTTTTTTTATCTTCGGTGGAAAATTCCCAATCGTTTAAATCAATTCCGTTCGGTGTCCAAACGGTTTTCGTTTCGGGAAAAAGAAGCGATATTTTTTCTACTTTATCTTGGCTAACGGCACAAACCGCAGTGGATTCGCGCAAACATTCGCGCAAAATGTCGCCGCGTTTTATCGAAAAGATTCCCGCGTCAAAATCGTTTCCACGAATCATCGTAACAAGCGGAATTTTCAGCCATTTGGCAAAAACAGGGCTTGCTATCATCGGCAAAAGTCCGCCAAATGCGGCAATGTGAGAATATTTTTCGCGTTCGATTAGAATCCAAAGCCGATTCATTGCATCGGAAATGTCTTCGCGCACGGGACAATTAAAATGTTGACCGTTAATTTTTTGAATAGTTTTCCATTTCAAATATCTACGGCTGAAATGCGCGACATCAATCTGCAAACCGTTTTCGCGCAAAGAGCGGACAATTCGATCACATGAAACCGCCATTCCTCCGCGTTGCGACGGATAATTTTCCGTCAACCAAAGAATTCTTGGGTTTTGGATTTTAGATTTTAAGTTTTGGATTATTTTGACCTCTGCTGTTCCAGTCATTTTTGCTTGGCATTTGGCTTTGCGAGTTTGTAAGCTAAACCTAAAACATCTATAAAGTTTTTTATTTCAAAACTTTTTCCAGTGTTTTCACATTCAAAAAAACCCGTTTGGCTAGTTTGTTTGAAAAATTGCGTGTTATCAAATTTTCTTTCAATATCCAATAAATAATAATCACCGGATTTTTTGATGCGAAAATTTCCTTCTTCGCTTTTTTGTTTAGTGTTGTCCTGCAATTCATATCGCTTTTTCGGCATTTTGATGTTCATTCCGACGATGGTTTTATATTTACTCCGCCACTTGCATTTTGAGCCTCGGCGTTTTGGAATTATTACTTCGGAAAATTTAACCAAATCAAATATGTTCCAACTCACATTCACCCCGTCTGCTAATGTTGCTTCACCGAAAAACCAAGAATCTTTATAAATTCCGTCGTGAAAACCGAGCGAATTAGGTCCGGCGGGACTTCCGACATCCATAATACTTATCGAATCGCTGACCAATTCCGAATACTGCAAAATTTCGCCCGTTTGATGAAAACAGCCCAAATCAATGTTAAGCGATATTGGTTCACTACTTTTCATTTCTTCGCGCAGAATATAAATTACCGGCAAAATTTTTTGTTCAATGAAATAACGATCAACTCTAAACGAAGTCAGGTCTGATTTTTTGAAATAATAAGTAATTGCCCAAACTATTCCGACGACAATCAAAATTAATCCCAAAGCTATCAAAACTCCTGATCTCAAAGCGATTGCAAAAATTATAAACAAGAATCCGACCGACATAATGCCTAAACCTATATTTTGAAGTTTTTTGCAGCGTTCGATCTCATCTTCAAAGAAATCTTCAATATTGGCGACTTTATTAAAGAAATTCAGCCATTCATCGGCAGTTTTTTTGTCTTCCAAAACTTTTGACCGCAAAAAGTCTTCTTCCAGTTTTGTAAGCCCTTTACTCTTTGAAGTCTCCATATTGAATTTCTCCATTTAAATTTGTGCAGAAATCTGAAAAAACTAGCTGTCATTGAAATCTCCGGCATAATCGTCGTCCCAGTCTGCCGAAGTATCGTCGTAATTTTCAAACGAAGAATAATCCTGATTTCCGAAACGAAACGGTTGATAACCGCTTGTGTAATACCAACTACGATAGGAATAAACCCAATCATCTTCCTGATAATTTGAGGTTCGCCCTTGATTTTGTTTTTGAGCGCAGTCAACGCACAGGCGCATTCCGCTTTGTGCTGAAAGATGAAATTGACACGATAACTTTCCGCAAGTTTCGCATTGTTTCATTGAAGGACGATTGCAGGTGCGAAGTGTGAAAAAACCGCGTTTGAATTGACAAAGATTATTCATTTTTGACCTCCGACGGGCGTTGCTCGAACGTAAGCCGACGCAATCGTATTAACAAAATCATTCGGCTGAAAAGATTGTCCGGCGGGATGTTTGACGGTTTTTTTGACCAACATCCAAACAAAATCTCTCGATTTTTGGGTGCGAACCGCGCCTTCTTGTCCTTTTTGTTTCAAGGAAAGAGGCAATGCGTAGCGTTTTCTGTTCATCCCGATCTGCATCGAAATATGAGTTCGGTATTTTGACTTGGATTTTCGCTTGCCTTTGCGGTGTTTAACTTTTTTGATGTGTTTGACGAGATCATACGCGCTCCAAATGAGCCGCGTTCCATCCGCTAGAGTCGCATCGCCGTCCATCCACTGATCTCGGTAATAATAATCAATTATGCTTTTGTATCTGGAACTGCTGAAAAAACTGTTGTCGCCGTAGTCTTCGCTTTTGCTGAGAAATTTTTCGGGGAATTCGAAACCGCGCAAATCGAGCCGCAATTTTAATTTTTCATTCGCTTTCATTTCCTCGCGCAAGATTTTTATGATCGGCAAGACTCTGTTGGTTAAAATTTCTCCCTGAATGTCATAAGGTTTGAGATAAAAGTAAATAACTAATCCGCCGATTGCCAAAATAATGCCGATTGGAATCATTATAATTCCTATAATTATACCAATTAGAAAAATTCCGACAAATGCAAATACAAGTCCACCGCAACCGATACCGCCGCCCCATTTGCGCGAAGTGTCCGCCTCTTTGTCGAAATCACGCAGTTTTGTGAACAAATCAAGCCATTGCTGGATAGGCATTTCGGCTTGAATTTGTTTGGTCTTCAGTAAATTTTTTTCTTCGGAAGAAAGGGCGTTTAATGTAAAAAGTGCTTTCACAATTTTCTCCGTCGTTGAATTTGTTGCTCAATATACTAGAAAGC
>JBBSAX010000039.1:0-27873 GCA_038251885.1 Pyrinomonadales bacterium
AAAGGCGCGTCGGAAAAATGATCTGGTCAGCACTTCAATTATCATTTCTCGTCGTTTTGTTTGCCACGATAATCGTCGGCATTTTCGGTTTGGCGTTGGCTTTTTTGCTCGCTAAACGCAACTTTCGCGGGAAGGAATTGCTCGACGCGATTTTGACAATGCCGCTCGTTTTGCCGCCGACCGTTACAGGCTATTATTTGATAATTATTTTGGGCAGAAACGGTCTGATCGGCAGTTTTATTTATAATTTAACGGGTTTTACGTTCGTCTTTACGTGGCAAGGCGCGGTCGTTGCCGCCGTGATCGTTTCGCTTCCGATGATGATAAAAGCGTCGCGGGCGAGCATCGAATCGGTCAATCCGAATTTTGAAATCGCTTCTTACACACTCGGAAAAAGTGAAATCGAAACTTTTTTTCGCATTACTTTGCCTCTCGCACGGCGCGGGATTATCGCCGGATTAATTTTAAGTTTTGCCCGCGCACTCGGCGAATTCGGTGCGACTTTGATGATCGCCGGAAATATTCCCGGCAAAACGCAGACGATGCCGCTGGCGATTTACGAAGCGGTCGCTTCCGGCGACGACAAAAACGCGCAGATTTTGGCTTTGATCTTAACGGTAATTTCGATTTTCGCTGTTTATCTGACGAACAAAATTAGTCGTTCTTACATTTACGGGTAGAGTTTAAAGAAGAATCATAACTATCATTTTTCAATTGCCTCCAACTTTAGTTGGAGGTTAGAAGTAGTAGAAATAAAAGGCTTTAGCCGAATGATAAAATTAAATGAATTCCTTATTGCTTTAGCTGAAGCTGATCGGATGATTGATATTTTTCAGAAATTTGGCTAAAGCCTTTCCTTAATATGTGAATTAATCCTCCAACTAAAGTTGGAGGCAATTTATGAAACATTTTAGTTAGAATATTTCCTAAAATGCTGACCGTTAAAATCAAAAAAAGTTTCGTCAAAAAAGGTTTTCGGGAATTTTCGCTTGATATAGATTTTTCCGCGAACGCCGGAATTACGGTTTTGGCGGGCGCGTCGGGCGCGGGAAAAACGACGACATTACGTTTAATTGCAGGAATTCTCACGCCCGACGAAGGAATTATCAAACTCGGTTCGGACGTTTTTTTCGATTCGGAAAATAAGATAAATCTGCCGATTCAAAAACGCCGCGTCGGATTTGTTTTTCAAGATTACGCGCTTTTTCCGCATTTAACCGCGCAGCAAAATATCGCTTACGGTGCGAAAAATGGTGATAAAAATGCCAAACTCGAAAAAGCGCGTGAAATGCTTTCGCTGTTTCACATCGAACATTTGAAAAACAGAATTCCCGCTGAAATGTCCGGCGGCGAACAGCAACGAACCGCGCTGGCGAGAGCTTTGGCAAGCGAACCGAAAATTGTGCTTTTGGACGAACCTTTATCGGCAGTTGATGTCGAAACTCGCGCCAAACTTCTCGACGAAATCGAACTCGCCCAATCACGCGCGAAAATTCCGTTTATCTACGTAACTCACAACGAAGCCGAAGCAACAAGACTCGGCTCGCGGCGCGTCACACTGCAAAACGGAAAAATTACAGACAACGAAATTTTAGAAATCGGCGCGTCTTTGGCTTAGCTTAAATTACTGTGATATTTTTAGAAACATAAACTTTTTTCCGAAGTTTACCGCCGTTTTTGTTTATCTTAAAACAAATTTTTAAGTAACTGAAAAATAAAAGTTGATATGTCGCCGAAAGCCGTAAAAGGCAGACTAAAATTAGTTTCCGATCTGTGGCATTTAAGCATTTCTTTGGGAAAATCAAAAAAGCAAACCGATTCACGAAGAAATACTGACGAGATTTTATTAACAGAGAAAACAAATGAAAAGATTTTACTCAAAATTTAGAATTAGCTCGATGACATTTGCAATCGGTTTGGCAATCTTTCGCATTTGAAAATTTCGTTGGGAAAAGAAAAAAAGAAAATATATTTAAAACGAAAATCGAAAATAAGATTTGATAAATTAAAAAACGGAACGCGAACTTTAGTTCGCCAGTAAAAGACGAAAAAAATGTTTTTCCATAATAATTTCAACAAAATGAAATTTATGTATGGCGAACTAAAGTTCGCGTTCCGTTTCTGAAAAAATGAAAACATCGAAACAAAAAACACGACTGCGCGAACTTACGGAAGAATTTGAACGTCTTGAGCGCAAATTAAAACTCGGCGGCGGTAACTTCGATTGAGAAAATTCATGGGCGCAAATTTGTTGAGGTGGTAAACGATGCAACGATCAAAGCAGGTGCGTGATATTCTAAACAATCGAATAAGAGTTGACTTCGACCAGATTTTATTTAGCGGAATAATTGGTTCAGATTGCAGACGCTAATTGTTAAGAGAATTTTTTAAAATAATGAACAAGGTGGAAAAGCAAAATAATTATTCTAATTATGAGATAATTGCACTTGCTATTTACTTACTTGGTGGAGACTCTCAAACTATTGACGCTGAAGATATTGCCGTAAAAAGTTATGAACTTGCTCCAGAGAGATTTTCTTGGCGAAAATACCCGGAATATATTAGTGTGGAAAGCGTTCGTAAGCGTTTATATGAAACTCAGAAAGATGAGAGCAAATGTTATTTTACGGGTTCGGATAAAAAAGGTTGGCTTCTTACTTTAAAAGGCGTTCAATTTGCAAAAAACATTCTTGCTGAAAATACTTCGATAAATTTATCCAAAAAGACTTATACATTAAAAGAAAAGCAATGGTTGAAAAGTGAAAAAACCAGAATGATGGCGAGTGACGCATTTCAAAAAATTCAAGAGCAAAGCCTTGAAGCCGTAACACAGCAGGAAGCGGAATCTTTTTTTCGGATAGATGAATATGTAACAGGTGATACTCGTGAAAGAAAAATCTCCAGAATCATAAACAATTTTAGTGATGATGAAATTTTGGGTGAAGCCGTTACTGCGCTTTCTGAAAAGATTCAATAGGTGAAAGATGGAAAAAACTAACGAAAAACTCTATGTAAAAAGTCATGTGGCGCGGGATTTAATTCAAAGTGCAGATTTGTTTCGCACTGACAAAGCGGTAGTTTGGGAATATGTTTCTAATGGTTTGCAGTATATTGATGCGGGTGTCAGTCCGATAGTCAGAGTTAAGCTGGATAATAAAAATAAAAAAATTTCAATCTCCGACAATGGGCGCGGAATGAATTGGAATGGCTTACAGAATTTCTTTATTATGCACGGGGAAAATCAGGACAGAAAGCAAGGTAAAGTCGGACGCGGACGCTTTGGAACGGGAAAATCAGCGGCTTTCGGAATTGCAAATATTCTGCGGGTAACTACTATTGCAGATGAAAAATTGTCGAAAGTCCAATTGAAACGCTCGGAAATAGAGAAAATGAACTCGGAAGACCAGATTCCCGTTCATATTTTAGAAAAAGAATCGAGCATTTCACAGGCAAACGGAACATTAATTGAAATCGAAGAGATCAATCTTAAAACTTTAGACCAAATCGGGATAATTTCTTATATCGAACATCATTTAGCGAAATGGTCAAAAGGCGTTACCGTTTGGGTTAATAATCACGAATGCGAATTTAACGAGCCGCCGATTGCGGAGAAAAGAGTTTATAAACCTGAAGGAGAATTTACGGAAGTATTAGGAAATGTCGAATTGATTCTCAAAGTTGCAAAAGCACCGCTTGATGCAGAGTTGCGCGGCGTTTCCGTTTTTTCAAACGGTGTTTGGCACGAAACGACTTCGGCGGGCAATGAAGGGCGTGATATGGCGCAATACATATTTGGTGAAATTGATGTTCCCGCTTTGGATAAAGATAATTCACCGATTACCGCGTTTAATGTTAGTCGTTCAATGCAATTAAATAAAAACAATCCGTTAGTAAGAGAAATTCACGTATTTGTCGGGCAAAAATTTGACCAACTACGTAGAGAGTTATTAGAAGTCGAAAAAAAACGTCGGGCAGACGAAGAAGCAAAAAAGCTAGCCGGTCAAGCATCGGAAATTGCTAGTGTTATAAATGAGGATTTCAGCGCATTTCGACAGAAAATCGCTAAGGCAAAAGCTAAAGCATTTGGGGCTTTTGATAATCAAATTGCTCAAAAAGATTCGTCGGAAAATGAAGATTTGGCGTGGGGAACTGAAATTCCCGCCGAGATTGTTTCACCGACAGGCGGAATAGGTTCGGTAGGTGAAAGTGAAAAAGTAGATGGCAAAGAGTCGAGAGATTTGAATCCGCAGGTTATTGAAAATGAAACTTCGGAAAAACAAGGTCGTCGCGCTGAAGCAGAAGAAACACAAAAAAGTTACGGCGGATTTCGCGTTGAGTTTAGAAATATGGGCAGCGAAAATGCCCGCGCCTCATATACTTCTGATAATCGCACGATAAGTATCAATCTCGACCACCCGCAATTAGTTAGCGCAAGAGGAAACAATTCGATTGATGAGCCGCTTTTCTTGAAACTTTCATACGAAATCGCTTTTACAGAATATTCGATTGCATTAGCTTACGAATTGGAAAAAAGAAATGAGTTTATGGATTTAACAGACCCGATAAATCAAATTCGTGAAACATTAAATCGAATTTCGAGAATCGCCGCCGCTCTTTATAAAATAAAATAGTTTTTGGAGAAAAAAATGGGTATATCAACATATCCTCGCTATGGTTTTCGCCTTGCTCCATTATCTTTAAAAGAAATCCTAGATGTTAACGTGCCGAAGCATTTAGTGGGGCAAGAAGATATTAAATTTTACGAATTAGACGAGTCCTCTTGGGAAAAATTCGGTGAAGAGAACTGCCTAAAATTAAGCGAACTCATAATAAAGAGATGTAATGCTTTTTTCTTTTTATTGCCTAAAGAAATAAGTGAGAGAAACATTCCTCAATTTCAAAAGTTAGACAATCTTCAGGATATAGAGTTAGAAGAATCAACTTTAGATTGTCTAAACCTTTCATTATCTAATAAAAAAATCAATTACTCAGAATTAGCAGTAACTGAATTAACAAATTTTAGATGTTTGGGTATGAAAGGTTTGATTGACTTATTAACCTCTTTAGAAACTGAAACATGCTATATAAAAGATAAAAGAAAGGAAGGCAACAACAATAAAGAAAAATATCTAAATGATTTTATTGAGGTAATATACATATTTAAGGACGATTGTGAAAAAAGCTTACAAAATGTCCCTGAATGGGTAAAAGAATTCACCTTACCAGAGTTACAACAAAACTTTAAAATTAAAGAACTTGATTTGAAAATTAGGACTGAGCATGGATTGAAAAGATGTGGGTTTTGGGGAGATCCAAGGAAAATGTCAGGAATAAAAATTAGAGAATTGTTTTCAATAAGAAGTTTCGGTTTTTACTCTGTATTAGATTTACTCACCAAGTTGGAATTATTTTTACGCGAAAGAAAACAAATAGATAAAATTACTTTCACTATTGAAAATAATTTATCGAAGAAATATGGTGATAGAAATCAATATTATGAAATTTACATAAAAGCTCTAAAGATTCTTGTTGAAAACAAGTCTAGAAAATATCCAAAATGGGTAAAAAGAATGAAAATGCCAATCCTTACTGAAGAATTCAATTTTTTGGAATTAGATTTAAAGATAAGAACTAAACATGTGTTGAAAAGAATAGGAGTTTGGGAAGCCCCACAGAAATTATCCCTCAAGACAATTACAGATTTACTGAATCTTAAAAATTTCGGACTTCTTTCCTTACTAGATTTAATGAAAAATTTAGAACCGTATGTCAAGCATTTTTATTTTGATTCAACAAATGAAGAAATTAAAATAAGCCAAAAACCACTATTTGACTCTATTTCATATCAACCTTCTCTAATACAAAAAAAAAGACTTAATTCAATTGAATTAAAGAATGAAGCAACAAAACTTCTTGAACTAGAAATTAAAAGTATTATAAAAAGTGATGACTTTAGATTTGGGGATTTTATTCAACGACTTGATAAAAAGGCAGAAGATATTTGCGATTTAGCAACTCGTATAATAATGGATGAGAATATTTCAAGCCATGAAAAAAAGACCTTAACATTACTGAAAGAATTATTTCAAAGAGTCTCGTCAATTCAAAATATGAAATTAGAAGATGAGTTTGATAGCTTTTTGCTGCCCGTAAAATTGGAACGAAATAAAAAAATTATTTCTGGGAGATTTGGTTTAGATGGAAATGGATTAAGTACGCTTCAATCTATTGGAGATGAATTTCAGGTAACAAGAGAAAGAATAAGGCAGATTTGTAAAAAATGGACCGATGAACTTCAGGAAAGCAGTATTTTTGCTCCTATACTTGAAAACACGATTCAATTTATAACAGAGAACGCGCCTAATTCCTGTGATGTAATGATGGAAAAATTAGTCGCGGAAGGTATAACCGAAAAACCTTTTCAGTTGGAGAATATTAAAGAAATAGTCGGTTTTTTCAAAATTGATTGTCCATTTATACTGAAAGAAGTTGACGGCAAAATGTATATTCTGTCGGATGCAAGTGAAATAATCGTCAACTTAATTCATAAAAAATCAAGAAAAGCCATTGAACATTGGGGAACTTCGACAATAGAAGAAATCACATTTCAACTAAGCGAAGAAAATCAAGACATATCTAATGAATTTGTCGAGCAAGTTTTGAATTCAAGAGATGATTTTTATTGGTTGGACAAGGAAAGCGGTTGGTTTTGGTTAAACTCTGTTCCGAGAAACCGATTATTCAATCAAATGAAAAAGGTTTTGTCTGTTGCGGAGAAAATTGACATTTCTGAACTTCGTTCTGGAATTTCCAGACACCATAGAACTAAAGGTTTATCGCCGCCAAAAAGAGTATTACTAGAATTTTGCAAGCAGACTGATTTGGGAATAGTTAAAGACAATTTAATTATTTCGGATAACAATTTGAATTGGAAGGAAGAACTTTCAAATACGGAAAAATCTTTAGTTTTAATTCTCAAAGAAAACTCGAATGTAATGAAAAGAATTGATCTTGAAAAAATCTGTATGGAATTAGGAATGAGTAATCCTGCTTTCCAAGTTTCGTTAAGCTATTCTCCTGTGATTGTAAAATTTGGAACAGGTGTTTATGGACTTCGCGGAGTTGAAATTCCAATAGGCTTAATAGAATCTTTAACAAATGCTACTTCAAGAAGACGTGGAAGGGTTTTGAAAGATTTCGGGTGGAAAAATAATAATGTGTGGATAGCGTATCAATTGTCGGAATCATCTGTAAAGTCAGGTGTGATTGGAGTTCCGGCATCTGTAAAAGATTACATCGGGGGTGAGTTTCGCCTTAAAACTGAAGAAAATGAAACAGTCGGACGAGTGGTTATAAGAGAAACAAGTGCTTGGGGATTTAGTTCTTTTTTGAGGCGCAGAGGCGGAGAAATTGGAGATTATATGTTGTTAGTTTTTGATACTGTTAACAAAGAGATAACTATCCATATCGGTGATGAAGATTTAATTGAAGAATTTCAGGAGGTAGATTCTTGAATCATAAAGTTGAGAAAAAAACACGACTGCGTGAGCTTTCTGAAGAATTTGAACGGCTTGAACGCAAGTTAAAGCTCGGCGGCGGCGTTGATAAAATTGAGAAAATCCACCAAAAAGGGAAGTTGACGGCGCGTGAACGGGTTGATCTGCTTTTTGATAAAGATTCTTACAGCCAAGAAATCGGTTTGCTCTTTGCTTACGATCAATATAACGGGCAAGCTCCGGCGGCGGCGGTTGTGACTTCGGTTGGGAAAATTCACGGGCGCGAATGCGTTGTTGTGGCAAATGACGCGACGATAAAAGCGGGCGCGTGGTATCCTGAAACGATTAAAAAAATTCTTCGCGCACAGGAAATTGCGATGCGTTCGCGCGTTCCGATCATTTATTTGGTTGATTCGGCGGGAGTGAATTTGCCGTATCAGGGCGGCGTTTTTCCCGGTCAATACGGCGCGGCGCGGATTTTTTACTACAATTCGATAATGCGGCGTTATTTGAAAGTTCCGCAAATTTCAGCCGTGATGGGAATGTGCGTGGCGGGCGGCGCGTATTTGCCGGCGTTGTCCGATGTAATTTTAATGGTCGAAGGCACTTCGTTTATGGGACTCGGCGGCGCAAATCTTGTCAAGGGTGCGACCGGACAGACGATTGACAACGAAACTCTCGGCGGCGCGATGACGCATAATTCGATTTCCGGCGTGGCGCATTATCAGTCGAAAACGGAAGAAGAATGTATCGAAAAAATTCGCAAATTGGTTTCCGAATTACCGAACAAATTTCAAACAAATGTTTCGATAATAGAAGCAAAAAAGCCGAAATTAAAAGCCGAAAAACTCTACGAGATTTTGCCGGAAGATCATCGCGCCGGATACGATATGCGCGAGTTTCTGAACTGCATTTTGGATAACGGCGAACTCGACGAATTTCAAGCCGATTACGCCAAAGAAATGATCTGCGGAACGGCGCGAATCGCGGGAATTCAAGTCGGAATCATCGCCAATCATCGCGGAATGGTCACGCAGAAAGACAAACCGCCAAAATTCGGCGGGATTGTTTACACCGAATCTGCCGAAAAAACGGCGTATTTTATCGAAAACTGCAATCGCCATAACACACCGATTTTATTCGTCCAAGACGTTTCAGGATTTATGGTCGGCAAAGACGCGGAACATTCGGGAATCATTCGCGCAGGTGCAAGATTCGTCGAAGCCATGGCGACGGCGATTGTGCCGAAATTGGTTTTGACAATAAATCACGCTTCCGGCGCGGGTTACTACGCGATGGCTGGACAAGGTTTTGATCCAGATTTTATTTTTTCGCTTCCGACGGGCAGAATGGGCGTGATGGAAGGCGATTCGGCGGCGGTCGCAATTTTCGGAACGCAGATCGAAAAACTCAAAAAAGAAGGCAAAGAAATTGACGCGGAAATGGAAGCCGAAATGGACAAAGTGCGAGAAACTTATGAGAAGGAATTAGACGCAAAATACGCGGCGGCACGCGGCTTTGTGGACGCAATCGTCACACCCGAAAACTTGCGCGACGCTTTGCAACTCGCCCTTGAAACGACTTTGAATACCGACAAACCGCATCTCGGCGCGTTTGTTTTGCCGGAACATTTGTAATGATTGTTCGTAGAAACTTTTTACTTTGCAATATAATCGGGAATCAGACACGAGGAAGAAATTTATTATGAAAACTTTGCTGACATTTGTGATTTTATTTGTTTTATCCGTTTCCGCTTTTTCGCAGGACTTTGATAAAGCCAAACTCGACCAATTTTTTGACGCTCTTTCCGCGAACAATAAGGGAATGGGAAGCATTGCGATTTCCAAAGACGGGAAGATCATTTACAACCGCGCTGTCGGAACAAGTCATATCGGCGAGAAAGGCTATGTTTCTTCGGATGTGAAAACGAAATATCGCATCGGTTCGATCTCGAAAATGTTCACGGCGACGATTGTTTTCGGGCTTGTCGAAGAAGGAAAATTAAAACTCGACGACACACTCGACAAGTTTTTTCCCGAAATTCCGAACGCGAAAAAGATCACCGTCGCGCAGATGCTCGATCATCACAGCGGCATTCACAACATTACGGACGACACGCAATATTATCTGAGTTATTCCAGAAGACCGCAGACGCACGAACAAATGCTGACTACCATCGCCAAAACCACGCCCGATTTTGAGCCGGGAACGAAAGCCGTTTACAGCAATTCCAATTATATTTTGCTCGGCTATATCGTTGAAAAAGTTACCGGAACATCCTACAAAGACCTGCTCAATGAAAGAATCGTGTCGAAAATAAATCTTGCCGACACATTCTACGGCGGAAAAATAAATGGCGCGAACAACGAAAGTAATTCTTTCGACTTTTTAAACGGCAGTTGGAAAATTTTGGCGGAAACCGATATGAGCATTCCGGGCGGCGCGGGCGGAATTGTTTCAACTCCGACCGATTTGACAAAATTTATCACGGCGTTGTTTGACGGAAAACTCGTTTCGCAAAAAAGTCTCGACCGGATGAAAACCATCACCGACGGTTACGGTTCGGGCATTGTGCAATTTCCCTACTACGATAAAAAGTTTTATGGACACAACGGTTCGATTGACGGTTTTAACTCGATGCTCGGTTATCTGCCGGAAGAAAAAATGTCGGTCGCGTATATTTCAAACGGGACGGTTTATGACATCAACAATATTATGCTCGCCGCGTTAGACATTTATTATAAAAAGCCGTTCACGATTCCGACCTTTAAATCTTTGGAACTTTCGGCGGAAGAGTTGAAAAAGTTCACAGGCGTTTATTCAACTCCCGATTTTCCGCTAAAAATCAATATTACGGCGGAAGGTTCGACACTTTTCGGACAAGCGACCGGACAGGGAAAATTTCCGCTCGAAGCGACCGATAAAAATAAATTTAAGTTTGATGCGGCTGGTATTGAAATTGAATTTGACGCGGAAAAGAATCAGATGAAACTCATTCAAGGCGGAAGAACGATAATTTTTACCAAGGAAAGTGAGACGGAAAAATAAAGGACTTTTTTCTATTTTATTCGCTCATTGAAAATTGGAATTGTCTTGCATTTCAATCGGTCGCGAATTTTTTACGGAAACTTAAACAATAGTTCGGACATATTTTGAAAAAAATAAAAAATAAGTAGCCGTCTGCTTTAGGCTGACGGCTACTTATAAAAACTATCTGAATTATTATTAAAAAGTAACACCGTAATAGCTTGTGAACGAATTATTTCCGCGTCCTGAATTTCCGATGTTGTAGCCTGCGCCGAAGATCTGATTCTTTTTGATAAGAACGGTTAAACCCGGCGTTGCATACCCGATGCCGTTTTTGCCGCTGAACCAATCGCCTGTGAACGAAACTCTTTTGAAAAGCGGTTGTTCGATGCCGACGAAAATTCCGGCTGAATCTCCTACTTCTTTTTTCGTATTAATAAATTTATAACCGCCGAAAGTCGTTCGTAAACCGTTTGCTTTTGAAATTACTTTGCTGATGTTTGAATAAACCATCGCCGTCGTCCGCGTTCCTGCCGCGCGATTGAGCGGTACCGATGCGATTATGCCGGTTGAAACGGCAATTTTTTTCTTTTCATTTGCATAAGTCTGCCACTTAGCGTTCGGATTCATCACGAACGGAATTTTTTTGCCGCCGTCGCTCGTGTAAAAAAGATTTGCGCCGACCTCGACTTTTTTACCGATACCGTAAGTTCCGCGCCAGCCGTAAGTTTGAAAACCGCCGTTTTCGTATTTGTCAAAATGGCTGATGAAATCAAATTCGAGATAGGTTTTGCCTTTTTCCTGAACATCGGTTGAAGGCGCGTTAAATATAGTTGATTGCGCGGAGATGCTTTGAAACAAAAAAAACAGAGACAACGCCGCGAAAAGAAGGGGTCTTTTCATAAATTTTATTTTCCTTTGATAAAATTTGCTATATTCTATAGATTCGATCTCAAAATGTCGAGAAAATTTTTAGCAAAATTGTAAATTCGGTATTAATAAATGGAAAAACTTTATTTATTGCCTGATGATGACAAAGTTATTCGTTCTTTAACTCTTTTGCGAGAGCGTGTCGAGGAACTCGGCATTGAGGTTGAAGATGATTTTTCTACACCTGATCATGCGCGATTTATCGGGATTTTTGAAGATAATGAAATTACGCTTTATCCGAAAGTCGCGTTACCGTTTGCGTGTTGGTTCACGGTCGCGCATCTTTACGGACATATGACTCAATTACTGAATAAAACGCCGCGCGTCGAGCGTTCGAATTATCTCGTTTTGCAGCTTGGAAAAACTCTCTCGCCCGAAGACGTTCAAATAATATACGATCACGAACGCGAAGCGGCGGAAATCGGCAGAAAATTGATTTCGGAAGTCGAACCGGAAGTATCAACGCAAATGGATTCGGCATATTGCCGTTTTTTTCACGCTGATTTTCATTATTTGATAAACGTCATCGAAACCGCAAACAGCGGCGAAGATTTGTTTGCTTTGTATTGGAAACGCGAACCCGTTCCGCGCTCATTCATCGAACCCGATTCTCGACCGCTGGTTGACTTCCGAAATATCGCGCCTTCAACCGATAAAATCATAGTCGTTTAATTATTTATTTATGCAGAATCCTCCGATGTTTTACCGCGAAGAAAGGCCTTGCGCCGAAGTTTCACATTTTGTTTTGTCGTTTTGGGAATTCAAAATTGATGAGAAAATTTCTGCGCCCGTAATGCACGAAGTTTTTCCCGACGGTTGTATTTCTTTGATTTTTTACTGCAATAAATTTTTATCGGTCAAGGAATTTTTCGTTTCGGCAATCAACCCGAAATCAATTTATGTACCGATGCAAAAGGGCAGCACGATGTTCGGGATGCGTATTTTGCCCGAAGCCGGAAGTGCGTTTTTCGGGATGAATCCGCTGCAAATAAAAACCGGCGGGATTGAAAAAGAACTTTTTGACAAGCGTAATTTAGACGAGCTGCAAGCACGGTTGTATGACTGTGAAAATTTTGTCGAAGCCGTCGCCATCTATGAAAATTATGCGAAAAAACACGGTGTGCGGCGCGAAGAAATTGATCTGCGATTGGCAAAAGCAACGCGCATTTTTATTGAATCCGAAGGACTTGCGAAAATCGCGGAAACGGCGCGGGAAATTGGTCTGAGCGAACGTCAATTTGAGCGAAATTATAAAAAAGCTTCGGGAATGTCGCCGAAACAATTTGCCAGAATTTGCCGTTTTCGTGCGACGACGGTTTATATGATAAAAAATTCCGAACAAAATTGGGCTGAACGCGCCGCCGAAAAAGGTTTTACCGATCAATCGCATCTTAACCGCGAGTTTTCGAATTTGACAGGAAATTCTCCGGTCAAATTTTCCGAAAATGTTAAACGCATCAAACATGGGAAGATATTAGAGTGAAAAAGTCGGAAATTTACAAGACGAGCCGATTGAAAAACTTCATAATGTAAAATAGTTGAGGAGAAAAATTATGAAAAAATTATTAGCGGCGTTTTGTTTTATTGTATTAAGTTTTACGGCGATTCTCGCGCAGGAAACGAAAAAGGAAAATATGCCTGAGCAAGACCGGAACGGATTATTGAAAACCGAGATGTTGAAACTCGATAAAATGGTCGGCAAATGGTCGGGCGAAGGCTGGATTCAGCAGGGTGCGAAGCGCGAAGAGTTTGTCGGAACTGAAAATGTTCAAATGAAATTGGACGGACTTGCGCTTCTCATCGAGGGCAGATTTACCGACAAAAAGGATTCATCAAAAGTGATTCACGAAACACTCGCGGTTTTAAATTACAATCCGAACACAAAGATTTACGATTTCAAAACATATCTGGCAAACGGCAGAACCGGCGATTTTACATTTAAGACGGGCGAAAATAACTACGAATGGGGAATGGAATTTCCCGGAAGTAAGATTCTTTACACGATTACGATCAAAGACGGCGTTTGGAACGAAGTCGGCAAAATATCACGCGATGAGGGCAAAACTTGGTTTCAATTTTTCGAGATGAATCTAAAGAAAATGTAATTTTGCACAATACTTTTGCTTCTGACTAACTTAATATTTTGCTATGAAATTCACAATTGATGAATTTTTGAAAAAACTTCCACTTCCCGCTAATGAAAAGTGGAAGGAAGGCGTTTTCGACATCGAGCCGTTTGAAAAGAACAACGTCAAACTCGTTTTTTTCGCGCCGCGCGGAACTGATTATCAAACTTTTCACGACGAAGACGAATTTTACTTTATCGTGCGCGGTTCGGGCGAGTTAATTATTGACGGCGAAAGATTTAATTGCGAAACAGGCGATGCTTTTTTCGTTGCATCAAAAATCCCGCATCATTTTGAAAATTTCACAAAAGATTTTGCGACTTGGGCTATTTTCTTTTAAATTATTCACAAATGAACATAGATAAGCACAGATTTTCTTTTGAAAATTTAGAACTGAAATTTTTAGACAAAATCGCCATTATTCAATTTTGCCAGCCTAAAATAAAAAATCCGCTTTCGGTCAAAACCCTCGAAGAACTAAAAGAAATTTTTACATTTTTAGAACTAAATTCAAATATCAAAACAATCATTTTTACAGGTTCGGGCGACACTTTTGCTTCGGGCGCGAATCTGAATGAAGTCGCTCAATTAACTGAAAAGACTGCCGTCGAATTTGGCTTGCGCGGGCAAAATTTGATGCAGAAAATCTACAATTCTTCAAAATTCATAGTTGCGGCAATTGACGGTTTTTGTATGGGCGGCGCGCTTGATTTGGCTTTGTCTTGCAAAAAAAGAATTGCTTCACCGAATTCAATCTTCGCGCATCCGGGCGTAAAGCTAGGAATCATCACGGGTTGGGGCGGAACTCAGCTTTTGCCGCGTCTTGTTGGAAAAAAAAGAGCTTTTGAAATTTTACTCACAGCAAAAAGAGTTTCGGCTGAAAATGCTTTGAAAATCGGTTTGATTGACGAAATTTGCGAAAATCCGCTTGAAAAAGCACTGACGAATCATTCACAATAGATTTATGAAAAAATTTGTAGCCGCGCTGGTTTTAGCAAAAGTTGTTTTTTTGTCGCTTTTTGCCGCCGTCTTTTTTTCTTCGTGTCAAACCGTTTCGACTTCAAAATTGGAATTTACGCCGACCCCGACACCGTTTGCTGAAAATGTAAATCGTCCGACGAGCGAGCCTTACAAAGGCGATCTTTCAATTTTTGAAGGCGAAAAACGCGCGGAAAATCTGCAAATTGACCGCGTGATGGAAATTTTGAAAATTACGAGAGAAAAATCGGTCGCCGATATTGGCGCAGGTTCGGGTTGGTTCACCGTGATTGCGGCAAAAAAAGTCGGTGCAAAAGGAAAAGTTTTCGCCGTTGAAATTAATGAAGACGCGATAAAATATATTGATGAACGCGCGAAAAAGGAAAATTTTACAAACATCGAAACAATTCTCGGAACGGAAGACGATCCGAAATTAAAAGAAAATTCGGTTGACGCGGTTTTGATTTTAAAAACTTATCACGAAATTGCTCAACCGATAAAAGTTTTAGTTAATTTGCGTAGATCTCTAAGAAAAGGTGCTTTAGTCGGTATCATCGAACGCGACGGCGACGGCGCGGATCACGGCAGTAAAAAAGAAACAGTCATTGCCGAAGCCGAAAAAGCCGGATTCAAATTAAAGGAAGAACACGATTTCGTCAAAGGCGACGGAATGGATTATTTTCTGGTTTTTCAATAATTATTTCTCCAGAAACTTAGCGATTCCTTTTTGACAATCTTCCGTCAAACGCGCAATCGTATTAACTTCCGCACCGACTTCGAGCGCGGTTTCAAATGTCATTCCGTCCATTTGATAAAGAAGTTTTTTCGATAAAATGACTGCCGAGCGCGAAACTTCTGTATATTCGACGGCGAAATTCAGAACTTCTGCTTCAAAAGTTCCGTCCGCAAAAACGTGATTTATCAAACCGAATCTTTCCGCCGTTTCTGCGTCGAAATTAAAGCCTTTCGTAATTAACTCAAACGAGCGTTTTTCCGATAAATTGCGCCGCAAAATTGCCATTACCATCGCCGGAACAAAACCGATCCTGACTTCGGGATAACCGAAAACCGCAGATTTTGAGGCAAGAACAATGTCGCAAGCCGTCGCCAAACCGCATCCGCCGGCGAGTGCGCGACCGTGAACCGCCGCGATAACGGGAATTTTTATTTTCCTGATAAGCGAAAATAATTCCATCAAATTTTCTGCGTCCCAAAGATTTTCCAAAACATCGCTTTCGGCAATCTTCTCCAAAGCTGATAAATCCGCGCCCGAACAAAAATCTTTGCCCGCGCCTTTTACCAAAATCGCGTTTAGATTTTCATCTTTGTCTGCTTCGTGCAAAGCGTCTTTCAGCGAATTTATCAAAGCATCGTTCAAAGCGTTGCGCTTTTCAGGACGATTCAGAGTAATCGTAAAAATCGAATTTTCTTTTTTGATTAAAATTTCAGACATTTTCTTTTGAAGTTTTGACGATTGAAGTCAACATTTTTATCAGTTCTACGCAATCTTCGTTCATCGAATTGTATGGTTTTTCGTCAATAAATTCGCCTTCGTGCAGAATCATCAGCCAAAATTCGGTTTCCGAAGCGCGTTTCAGAGCGATGTTCATATCATAGCCGAAAGCCGATTTTGATTCTGCTTGATTCGCATCTTTGATAAATTTTGCAATGTGCGTGCCGGAAATCAAAATCTGTTTGCTCAAGACATATTCGCTTTTCTCTTCTGATAAAAAACGATAAAGTTTTACTATTCTGAGTGCGAATTTTATGGATTTTTCTAAAACAAGGCTTTTGCTCATTTTTTTACTGAAAAATAGTTAATAGTGTAAAGTGGACAGTTAATAGTTTACTATCCACTTTACACTATCAACTGTTCACTATCAGTCAGAAATAATAAATTAAAAAACTTTCTAAAACACCTTTGCCGCCCGATCAATTTCCGCCGCAAAATTTTCGATGGTTTTAGACGTTAAATTTATCTGTTCGCCCGCTTCCGTCCAATTTCTTTGTTCGATTGCTTCGCGGATTCCGGGCAGAGTTTTTACGCCGTAACCCGTGTAAAACCCCGGCGCATAGATCTGATGTTTAAACCAAGCACGGCGCGGCAAACCTTGATTGTTTGTCAAAAGCCTTTCGGTTTTTATTAAAATTTGGTCGAGATTTTTCTGCTTTTCAGGCGAAAGATTTTTGCCGTTTGAAGCCGTTTGAAAATTTTTCGCGCTTTCCTGTAACTTTAAAATCGAATTTTGAAGCGGCGCAAAATTTAGAAACGGGACTTCCGTTTTCGGTTTTGGCACGATGAATGTTTCCTTCGGATTCTGCACGTTTTTGAGCATTCCGCTTGAAATCATCTGATTCATTGCGACGGTTTCTTCGCGCATTGCATCGGTCATTCTTATAATTTCGGTTGAATATTGATTGACCGTATCGGCAAAGTTCGTGAATTCAAACGGCAAAGTGTCGGCATTTGCCAGACGCAACACCGAACGTCCGCAAACCTTGGCGAGCGCAACGCCGTATGCAAAATCGAAATCGCCGAATTTCGTGTAATGATCGAAGGAATCGTAGATCGAATGATACGAACCGCCGCCGTCTTCGCCGCCAAATCCCATATTTAAACTGGCGATTCCTAAATGTTGCAAAAACGGCGTGTAATCCGAACCCGAACCGAGTGCGGAAATTCGCAAGTCAGCGCGATTCATAATTTCTTTTCTTGAATTCGCCGAGCCATTGACAATTTGTGCTGCACGTAATCTTTCCCAAACGCTCATTTTTACCTGCGGATCGTTCACATCTTTAGCGACCTCATTGATAAATTTTTCGAGCGTGTGCGAACCGCCGACTCCTAGAAATCCGCGTCCGTTTGAATCTGTGTTGATATAAACGGCGAGTTTGTTTTTTAATTCTTCAGCGTGAGTTTCAACCCATTCGGTCGAACCCAAAAGTCCCGGTTCTTCGCCGTCCCACGCGGCGTAAACGATCGTGCGTTTCGGTCGCCAACCTGTTTTGGCAAGTTCGCCGATTGCCCGCGCTTCTTCCATTTCCGCAACCAGACCGGAAATCGGATCGTCTGCACCGTTGACCCAAGCGTCGTGATGATTGCCGCGCATAATCCATTCGTCCGGGCGTTCGCTTCCGGGCATTTTGGCGATGACGTTGTAGATCGGTTTGATGTCCCAGTTAAATTCGAGTTTCAAGCGGACATTTACCGAATTATTGCCGCCGAGATGATATGTGATCGGCAATGCGCCGCGCCAATTATCCGGTGCAACTATTCCACCCATATTTTTTAGAAGCGGCAGAGCGTCGGCGTAGGAAATCGGCAGAACGGGAATTTTCATAATCGTCGGCGCGTCCTTTCTGTTCAATCTCGTTGCGCCAAGTGTCGAACCCATTCCCGGTGTCAACGGATCGCCGGGAAATACGGGCATATCGGCGACCGAACCGCGCTGTGCGCCTTGTTCATTCCGCCACGCGCCATTTGGATAAACGTCGCCTTGAAAATAGCCGTCGTCTTTCGGATCGGAATAAATCAAACAACCGATTGCACCATTTTCCGCCGCGACTTTCGGTTTGATTCCGCGCCACGAACCGCCGTATTTGGCGATGACGATTTTGCCTTTTACACTAATTCCTCGTTTTGCGAGTTCTTCATAATCAGAAGGAACGCCGTAATTTACAAAAACCAGATCGCCCGTTACATCGCCGTCTGCCGAATATGCATTATATGTCGGCAATTGCTCACTTTTTTGATTCGAGGTTGAGTCTTGTTTAAGAGAAGGTTCTTCCAATTTTGCTATGAATTTTGTTGGTGAATTCATTCGCAAAAGTCTGGTTTTCGGCGTTGGAAATAAAACATCAAACCGCTCAATGACCGTATCGAATCCCCACGATTTGAATTGTGCAGCGATAAATTCGGCATTTTCTTTTCCGTAAGGTGAGCCGACGTGATGCGGACGCGCCGAAAGTCTTTTCATCCATTCGCGTAAATTTTCCGCTTTCAAATATGAATCGAATTCTGTTTCCAGTTCAAGTTGCTCAACCGAAGTTTCAGCGGAAAAACCCATCAAAACGGTTTCATTCGGCATCGTTTGAGCGAGAACAGAAAATGCTAAAAGAAAAACGGTGAAAAAGCGCAGAAATGGTTGACGCATAGAAATTATCTCCTAAATTTTGAATTAGTAAAAACGCGAGTGCATTTATTGTAAAGCAATTATAAGTAAAGACGCTAATTATCCGGCAGAATAGAAATAATTTTACATATAACAATCTTTGATTATTTATTTTTTGTAAAAACTTTCCCCGCTTCTTCCGGTGTAATTTTAAATCCCAAACTCTCACCGGCACGGGATAAAGCCGGATCGCGTTTATTTATTAAATCCAAAACTGTGGGCAAAATTTTTTCGTCGGGCGTTACGCCTATCTTTTCCAAACTCTTTCCGTCTTTCATAATCAGGTCGGCGACAGTAATGCTTAATCCGTAAATAGAATAAAGATTGAAAGAATCTTTATAAGTCGAGATTTGAGATTCCATTACCATTCCCGCTGAAATATCACCAAAAACAATTCCGCGTTTTTCCAATTGAATAACTTTTGCGACCACTTCGGACGCGGAAGCCGATCCGTTATCAATCAATACGGCGATTTTACCCTTAAAACTTTTTTTACCGCGTGATTCAGCGACCTCATCTTTTTTGTCTTTGCGGGTTTTTCGAGTGCCGACAATTATGTCTTCGTCAAAAACATTGCCGAGCAAACGTAATGCCGTGTCAACTCTGCCGCCGCCATTATCTCTCAAGTCAATTATTAATGAATCACCATCTTTCAACTTACCGAAAACATCATCAACTTTATCCGGTGAGATGTCGAAAAGCGGCATTTTCCAGATTACCAATCCTTTGATTTCTGTATAAACTTTGTGTTTATCAATTTCGCTTTCGAGTTTTTGAAGCTTCCAATCGAAGAGCCTCCAATCGCCGGTAGTTACTCCGAAAACACTTTTGCCTTTAGTTATTTTGGCTTGCAAAACGTATTGAATTTTTCTGCCGTTAGGCTTAACAACAATTATGTTTAATGCGGAAACCGGAATTAATATTCGGAAAAAATAATTTATTTTCGAGAAATTTTCCCTCGTTGGAGTAAATCCCTCAATCATATAAACTTCGTCTCCGGTTTTTAACCCTTGTTTTTCCGCATCGCTGTCAGGTGAAACTTCCGTGACAAAACATTTATCCCCGACGATTGCCATTTCCCAACCGAAATCCGTATCCGAAACTCTGATCGGCGGAATATAGAATAAATGAGAATCATCGAATTCAATTAAAAAATTGGCAATAATTGCCGTCATTTCCGTTTCGGAATTTGTTTTTTTAATCAAATCAATCGCCAGATTTGTTTTTTCTTCAAGATTAACGCCTTTAAAGTTTTCATCAAAATATCTTTTTTGAATTTCCGTCTTAATAAATTTAAGTATGTCTTGATATTTAGAGCGTTCCGATTTAACGCTCTGTGAAAGAGAAACAAGGCTCAAAGACATTAGCAGAAAACAAAGAAAAATCAGATTTTTTACCAATAAATTTATATTTTTGAGTGTCATATTTTGAGATTAAATAAGTAATTTTTCGGCTTCTTCATCGGGAATTTCAATTTTCATCCGCAAAAGCGCGGTCGAAAAAGTTTTGCCTTGTGCGTCGGTCATCAAAGAAAGTGTTCCGCCGCCGCCTAAACTTTCGTGCAGAAGGAAATTTAACGCGCCCAAATTCGGCAATTCAAAGCGTTCGACTTCGCCTTTGACGATTTCGCCGAAATGTTCTTTTACTCTTTCAGCCGTAACTTCCCGAACCAAGATCGGATAAATCTCGTCTTTCAAAGCGATCAAACCGACATTTGCCGTGTCGCCTTTGTCGCCCGAACGCGCGTGTGCGATTTTTGTTAATTCAATTTTCATATATTTTTAATTTTAAAACGTCTGACAAATTTTACAAGCCAGAAAATCACAAAAGCGAAAAACGCACCTAAAATTAGCCACATAGCGAGCGGTGAAAGATTTTGTCCGGCAAGATTTGCCTGAAAAACGATTTGATTTACCGCGATAAATAAAGCTAGAAGTAAAATGCTGAACCATTCAAAATAAAGTCCGATGTCGGCAAATGTCGTTTCGCGTCTTTCTTTTGCCAGCCAATAATCTTTGTTCGGCAAATTAATCATCGAATTAGGAAATTTTTTAATCAGCAACGGAAGCAAAGTAAATTCGCTTAAAACCAAAACCATTAAAAAGCCTTCAAAAATAAAAAATGCCGATTTCGACATCCAACCGTCTGCTTCACCTACGCCGTTGAAATGCGAAGCCATTTTTTCGGGTAGATTCGGATAATAATAAACGGACTGAGCTAGAAAAATTCCGATCAAAAAATAGATTATTATTCGTGAAGTTCGCATTTTTTTTATCACCAAGTCAAGATTTTTCCTTATACAAATCCATATAATAAAATCCCGCAACTGCCAATGCGTGTGTGATTTCGCCGCTTGCAACGAGATTTTTGACATCTTGATACGGAACTAATTTTGTAATTACGCTTTCGTGTTCGTCGAAACTCGTGTCTTGTGTTTTCTCGCAATTTTTCGCCAGAAAATGATAAATCGTATTATTTTGAATCGCCGGATTCGGGCGTGATTTTCCCAAATAAATAAATTCGTCAGATTCGTAACCCGTTTCTTCAACGAGTTCGCGCCGCGCCGCCGTTTCGGGTTCTTCATTTTCATCGAGCATTCCGCCGGGAATTTCCAAGATTATTTCTTCGCTGCCGTGGCGGAATTGTTCTATAAGCACGACTTCTTCATCTTTCGTCAAAGCGATAATATTTACCCAATCGGGATTTTCGATAACGAAAAAATTGTGTTCCGATTCCGAGTTTTCGCGTTTGCAAACGTCTTCTCTGACGCGAAATACGCGGCAATCGGCGATCTTTTTTGATCCGATTATTTTCCAACTATCTGGTTTTGTTTTCATATAAAAATTCGTTGCTGCTACTATTAAAATTGTGTTTCAACTAAAAAGCAAGTTTTAATTTCATTTGCGGAATGTAAATTGCGTTCATTCGAGGTTGGTATTTAAACTGTTCGATTTTGCACTTTCTTCGGGAGAAAAAATGTTTAGAATTAACTTGAAAATGTTGCTTTTACTTAGCTTTTGTTTATTAATTTCAGTTTCTGTTTTTGCTCAAGATGCAAATGTTGATTTAGAAACAATCATCAAGAATGCTGACGCGCAAACTGTTGTGTATGTAGAAAGCTTCAACGATTTGATTGCGACGGAAACCAAAACTTTTGACAGTTACAAAAAAGATGGCGACTCAAATAAGCAAAATGTCATCGTGTCAAATTTTATTGTTTATCAATCGCAGCGCGACAATTCGGTGATTTCCGAATACAGAAACGTCAAAACGGTTGATGGCAAATCGGTTTCCGACAAATCGAAATCTCCCGACGAATTTTTCGCCGAAGTTCAAAAAACAGGTTCGGTCGAAAAGGAATTGGAAAAAGTTCAAAAAGAAAGTTTGCGCTACGATAAAACTCTGGAAATTCAAGGTTTAACTCTTTTGCAAGCTCCGGTTTTGTCTGGTAATTTTCGCCCGTATTTTGAATATAAATTAATTGGAAAAGAAACGATTAATGGAAACAAAGTTTACGTTATTTCCTATCAACAAACGCGAAAAAGTCCGTATATTTTGATAAATGAGAAAGGAAAATCGAATGAATTAAATATAAATATCAATCTCGATTTGCCCGGTTCGATAAAAAAATCCGAAGTATTTTTAAGCGGAAAACTGTGGATTGACGCAAAGACTTTCCAACTCCGGCGCGAAGAAAGAAATTTAACGGCAAAAGCTGAAAGTCCGGTTCTTTTGATGAAAACAGAGTTTGAATATCAGCCGAGCGCGTATGGATTTCTTGTTCCTAAACACATTTCACTCATTGAATACAACGCGAAAAATTATAAAAAAAATCCGTCCGCTAATGTTAAAGATTTACAAGTGAGTTTTGATTATTCAAAGTTTACAAAAACAAATGTTGAAGTAAAAATCTTGGATGACGACGAGGAAGTTCCGCAGAATTAAAAAGGGGAATTTAACAGGGATATTCAGGATAGACAAGGATAATAATTTCTTTAAATATCCTATCCATCCTGAGTATCCCTGTTAATTATTTCTTACGCCTCAATAATTTCAACTTTCGTTTCAATCAAATTTTTCGGAATCAACGCCGGAAAATATGCCATAATTTCTTCGACTTTCGGACGACCGCCGGCAAAACCTGTAACTCCGGGCGGTCCGGTTAAAATCAACGGCGCGATTTCTTTGGTAAATCTTTCGACATCTTCTTTTGATTGTCCGCGAACGCCGACGCGCAGTTGAATTTCGGGAATATCTTTCGGTGGTTCGCCCGCGAGATGTCCGTGTGTCGCACTCCAACCGACGAATTCTGTCAAAATCGTATCGAATTGCAAACCCAGTTTATCAAGCCGCGAACGCAAAATCAGATCGGCGGCTTTAGCTTTTTCAAACGCATCGGGATAAGAATAAACGAGCGTTCCGACCGATTTCCAACCGCCGGAATATGCGATTGAAACTTTATAAAATTCGGTGTTCGGCTTGCCTTTGATGCCGAAGACTTTGACTCGATTTTCGCCGTCGTCCGCAACATTTATTGTTGTAAAATCAGCGACGACATCGGGCGTAATATACGAATGCGGATCGCCCATTTCGTATAAAAGCTGTTCTTTGATTGACGGAATATTTATGCGTCCGCCCGTGCCTTCGTGTTTTGTGACGATGAAATCACCGTTCGGATATGCTTCAATTATCGGAAAACCGACGTTTGCCATATCAGGGATCGTCTGCCAATCGAATTGACAATTTCCGCCCGAACATTGAGCTCCGCATTCGATAATGTGTCCTGCAATCGTTCCTGTGGCGACTTGATCCCAGTTTTCAAAACTCCAACCAAATTCATACATCAGCGGCGCAAGCGTCAAACCCGTATCGGTCAAACGTCCGCCGACAATGATTTGTGCGCCTTTTTCCAACGCTTCGACGAGCGGTTGTGCGCCGAGATAGACGTTTGCGCTCTGCACCTTGTCCAAAATGTCCGCAAGCCGTTCGCCCGTGTCCATATTGTTGATTTCGATGCCATTATCAAGAAATTCCTGAAGGCGCGGCAAAACGTCATCGCCCGTTACGACTCCGATCTTAACTTTTCCAGAAAGTCCCAAATCTTGCGCGACCTGTTTTATGGCTTCGGCACAGCCTTCGACATTTACGCCGCCTGCGTTTGATAAAACTTTTATGTCTTTTTCAACGCAATCCGGCAAAATTTCCTGCATTAGCGAGATAAAATCACGCGCATAACCTGCTTCCGTATTTCGTGAACGCTGTTTTTGCAGAATGCTCATCGTAACTTCGGCGAGATAATCGAGCATCAAATAATCAATCGGACCGTTGCGAACTTGTTCAACCGGAGCGGTTAATAAATCGCCCCAAAAACCTTGTCCACCGGCAACTCTAACTTTTTCTTTCATAGATATTTATTAAAAACCAAATAAATGAAGCGGTCAACAAACGAATTTGCAAATTCGTTTGTTGACCGCTTTAAACTTAACCTTCCGAAGTTAAATTTTATAATTCTTTGGAATCACCTTTTGTGAATACCCAAACTTTTTGAGCTACCCATTTTGAGCCGTCCCAGGTTTGTTTGACAAAATATTTTCCGCCTTTATAACCTAATTTTGCAAAATCCGCTGATTTGTTTCCAACATAATAGACGGTTTTTTTCGTTCCTTTAGCGGACGCTTCCCAAACATCTACGGCAACATCGCCTGTTCCTTCACCGATATTATCTGTGACTTCTACAGTTTTTTCGCCGAATTGTTTTGTTTTTTTGCCCGTATATTTTACGCCGTCAACCGTTGCATCTTTCGTTCCTTCTGCGATGTTACCCGTAACATCGGCAGTTTTCTTTGCTGCGTCAACTGTCACGTCTTTTGTGCCAACTGCAATATCCTTTGTAACTTCACCTGTTTTCTTTGCTGCATCAACCGTCACATCTTTTGTAACTTCGGCAGCTTTTTTCACAGCGTCAATAACTTGTGCATTAACGAAACTGTATGAAACCGTTACGAATACCAAAACTAATAATAAACGACCTAAACCCTGTATTTTCATAAATATTCTCCCTTTTTGCTGAAAAATTATATTTTCAAATTACTTTAAATAAAATTTATGCACATATTGTGCCAAAGTTGTTAAAAGAAAAATAAAAAAGCGTTCATTTTGACCTTGTAGTCAAGAGAATGAACGCTTTTTTGAAAGTAAAACACTTTTTTAGTATATGATTTTCTTTGTTCTGCTGACGACGGCTTTTGATCCTTTGTAGGTTTTCTTGCCGACATACTTCGTTCCTTTGTAGGTTTTCTTACCAACATACTTCGTCCCTTTGTAAGTTTTCTTGCCGACGTAAACTACACCTTTTGCACTTTTGCGATAGATGTAAACTGTGCCGTTCCTACCTTTACGATAAATGTATTTCGCTCCGCGAGCCGTGCGCGTAGCAATTCCGTTATTTTTGCGTTTGACTGTGACGTTACCTTTTCTCGTCTGCGCTTGTGCCGAAAACGGACTGTTTGAAGAAATTGCGTCGCTGATAAATGCGACCGAAAGAATCATTGCGAATGCGAATAAAACACCAAAAATCTTTTTCATATATTTTCCCTCTGATAATTTTTCAAAATTTTAAGTGCAATCAAAACATTCATTGTCGAATTATTTTAATACACTTTTTAATAACATTGCTTAACTTTGCAACTTTGATTCCAAATTTTAATTGTCGCTGCGGACATTTTCATTTATAAATTTAACAATGTCTTCAGTCGAAGTTCCGGGCAGAAAAATCTCCGAAACGCCTTGTTCTTTAAGCGTCAAAATATCTTCTTGCGGAACGATTCCGCCGACTAAAACAAGCGTGTCATCCATTCCGTTTTCGCGCAGAAGATTAACGATGCGTGGGCAAAGCGTATTGTGCGCGCCTGAAAGAATCGAAATTCCGACTGCGTCAACATCTTCCTGCAAAGCCGCCGCCGCGATCATTTCGGGCGTTTGCCGTAAACCTGTATAAATTACTTCCATTCCCGCATCGCGCAACGCACGCGCAATAATTTTTGCTCCACGGTCGTGTCCGTCAAGTCCGGGTTTGGCAACGAGAACTCTGATTTTTCTTTCGTTCATTGTTAAATAGCTGAAACTGTTTTTATAATCCTGAAATTTTACAAAATCTATTGCCAAGTATAGCAATAAATCATTGCAAATAAAATAAGTCAAAAAAAAATCAAAATTTATGGCTGAGTTTTTCGCAAAATTTCGCTTTAACAAATACAGATAAAAAAATCGTTAATTTATTTGGCGCATTTTAAAAATTAAATTTATAAAGAAAATAAGGAGCTAAACTATGAATTGGTTATTGAAATTAAAAATAACTGCCTCACCACTCGGAGCGACAAAATTTCCGGTTGATTTTTTCCAGTCAGAAGGCGGAGTTAATAGCGGTTTTGTGTCCGATCAGAAATTGCAAAATAATATGGTGTTGCTAGATGAGTTTGAAGATGCAAAAAAGGACACAAATTTAATAGTCGGTATGAATAAACAGAACTATTCAATGAAATTTGTCAACTTAACTCGATTAACCGATGGATTTGATTCCGCAACATTTGAAGCAGAATGTCATTCAATAAATTCCAATCTTATAAAATATATTTCATTAGTGATGGTTGATGTTCGTATATCTTCACTCGGTTTAACAACAATCGGACAAAATATGGTTTATCGTTATAAGTTAAGTTTTAATCAGGCTAATTATTACCTCAAATAAATTGAATTATTGAATAATCTTTTCATAATCTTCTTAGAAGAATTTTCTAGACTTGTTTTTTGAGATTTGCGGCGGATAAATTTACTTCGTCAAATTCCATCGCCGGTGCGCCGAAAACGCAACGAAGTTTTCCAAAAAGAGTTTTCTTTGTTCGCATCGCCGACCACATTTCCGCCCAAGCGTGCGAATTGATCCAAAGCCAATTATAACTCGTTAAAGGTTTTGTGATGCCGTAGCGAACTTTTTCGTCTTCTTCGACAAATGTGCCGAACATTCTGTCCCAGATCATAAAAATTCCTGCGTAATTTTTATCTTGATATTGATAATTAACGCCATGATGAACGCGGTGATGCGACGGCGTATTAAAAATATATTCAATCGGCTTCGGCAATTTGTCAATTAGTTCAGTGTGAATCCAGAATTGATAAATCAAATTCAAACCGTGCATTGTTAAATACGCCCACAGCGGAAAACCCATTAACGCAAGTGGAAGATAAAAAATCCAATGTGCGATGCCGCTAAACCAACTCTGCCGAACGGCAACGCTCAAGTTGTATTTGTTGGACGAATGATGCACAACGTGAAAATTCCAGAAAAACCTCGATTCGTGGCTGATGCGGTGAAACCAGTAATAAAAAAAATCGTCTGCAAAAAGCAGAATCGCCCACGCCCACCAAGCGTTCATCGGCATTTTCAGCGGCGTAATTTCATAAATCCAAAGATACAACAAACCGTTAAAAAGTCCGAAAATTAAACCAAAACCGACACTGCCGAAACCGAGCGCAATATTCGTCCAAATATCTTTGCGATCTAATTCTTCTCGGTTTTCGCGCACAATCAAATACGCTTCAATCGCAATCAAAAGCGCGAAAATCGGAATCGAAATGTATTGCGGTTTCAACATAAGGAGATTATAAACCAAAAATGAAAAATTTAACGTCCTGGTGTGATAATTTCTGTAACTCTCACAAATAAAAATCTAATCATAGGATTCAACTAAAATCAATGCAGTTTGCTCTGACACGGCGCAAAAGATTTCGGGAGAGTTATCGCTTGGATTCAATAAACGGAATGCGAACTTTAGTTCGCCAGTAAAAATAGAAAAACTTTTGGGAGATTGCTAATTTTGAAGTTTATGTATCGCGAACTGAAGTTCGCGTTCCGCTTAGAAAAGTTTGCCGTTTTTATTTTCATTAACTGTTCCCGGAAGTTTCGCGTTTTTCTCCAAACTTTTTGTCCATTCGATATATTTTTTGGAATCGAACTTTTTGCCCGTCGAACCGCTTGTCATATAACGCATTTTGCCGAAGATTTCGCGTTCCATCCAAGGTCGGTCGTGTTTGCCGAAACACCATAAAATTCCGGCGTATGAATTCGGATTTCTTCCGTCCAGACAA
>JBBSAX010000040.1:0-27558 GCA_038251885.1 Pyrinomonadales bacterium
CAAGATTTCGCCTGATTTGCAGGAAAAATCCGATGATCTCAGTTACGGTTTCCGCAGTGATGAAACTCAAAAAGTCATTATTCAATTAAAGTCCGACACGCCGCTTGATGTGATGCAGGAAAATGATTTGAGCGAAAGCGACCAAAAACAAGTGTTCGCCGATGAAGTTCGCAACAACCGAGCCAAAACCGGAATTCTCATGGCAGATTTGGCGGCGACGGGCGGCGAAATCAAAAAATCTTTTAACAATCTCGGTCTGGTCAGTGCGGAACTTCCGCTGTCGAAAATCAGAGAGCTTTCGGAAAATGAGAATGTCGCTTATATCAGCCCCGACCGTCAGATTAACGCTTCGGGACACGTCAACACGACGACCGGAGCGGACGCGGTTCGAGCGCAAACCAACGCATCGGGCGGCGGTTACACATTGAGCGGAACGGGGATTGGCATCGCCATCATTGATTCGGGAATGTATTCGGGTCATAAATCCTTTTGGAATGCGGCGGGTGCTTCGCGGATTAAATTCAGCAAAGATTTTACGGGTGAAAATCGCGTGGACGATCCTTTCGGACACGGAACTCACGTTGCGACCGCCGCCGCCGGTTATCGCGTCACCGGAACATCCGGTAATCTTTACGAGGGTGTTGCGCCGAATGCTAACCTGATTAATCTGCGAGTTCTCAACGCGCAGGGAACCGGCACGACAACGGCACTTTTGAATGCCTTGGATTGGGTGATGATCAACAAGGCAACTTACAATATTCGCGTTGCTAATCTCAGTCTCGGAACACCGGCGATCAATTCATACACCACTGATCCGCTTTGCATCGCCGTCCGAAGACTGGTTAACGCGGGCATTGTCGTCGTCGCGGCGGCAGGCAATGACGGCAAAAGTTTATCAACAGGACAAAAACAGTATGGCACGATTCATTCACCCGGCAACGAACCTTCCGCCATTACAGTCGGCGCGACCAACACTTTTGGAACCGATTCGCGTTCCGATGATATCGTGACGACTTATAGTTCGCGCGGACCGACGCGCAGTTACAGAACCGACGCTTGGGGTGTCAAGCATTATGACAATCTGATCAAACCCGATCTCGTCGCACCGGGCAACAAACTCGTTTACGCGCAATCGAAAGATAATATCGTCGTCACAACCTACCCGAATCTTAATTACGCCAATGTCACCGACAACTACCGGTTTATGTATATGAGCGGCAGTTCGATGGCGACACCGATTGCGGCGGGAGCGGCAGCACTTGTTTTGCAGGCAAACCCGAATCTTCGTCCGAATATGGTCAAGATGATCTTGAGCTACACCGCCCAGCAACTGCGGAATTACAACACGCTCGAACAGGGCGCGGGACAACTCAACGTCGAAGGCGCGGTGCGTTTGGCGAAAGCAATCAAGAATCTTCCTTCGGGCAGTGCGCTCGGCACGGCGTTGTTGACTTCGACGGTTACGCCAACGCAGCAATCTACCGTTGCCGGCACTACTTTCCCGTGGTCACAGGGAATCATAATGGATCACACCTACGGAAAAGGCGTTGATCTAATTACCAAATATCAAAAAATCTATGACCTCGGCGTTCTGATGTCTGACGGTACGACTCTTACAACAAGCGGTGTTTTGATGAGTGATACGACCATGATGACCGGCGGCGTTTTGCTGGGAAATAATATTCTGACCAGCAATGGCGTTGTAATGGGCGACGGCACTAATTTTATGGATATCAGATACTTGTTAGGCAACGGCGTTCTCATGTCCGACCGAAGCATTTTGGGCGACGGCGTGTTGATGAGCGACGGCGTGCTGATGGCTGACGGCATATTGATCGGCGACAATATTGACGCGCAGGGCGTTCTCGTTAATGGCGACAACACGCCCGGTATGTAGTCAGCGCATAGAAATTCAGATAATCAATTTTCACTAAAAGCAAAGGTCAAGCTGAAATGCTTGACCTTTTTTTGTTGGCAAACAGTAGGTCAAAATGATTGATGGATTGAAATATAATTCACGCAAATTGAACGAATTAACTTTTCTGTAAATCTGTTTTTAACTCAGTTAAATGTCTGTATTGATTGACTTTTCCTAGATTTTAATGCTATGGCACGAGCGTTGCTATATCTTATTCCGACATGCCCGTTGGCAGTTCGTTAGACAAATGTTGATTGAGGATACCGAAATGATAAATAAACTTAACCTAAAACAATTTTTCGCCGCGATGTTTCTTTTTGCACTTTGCTTTCAAATGCTTGGCTTTAACGTCAAGGCGCAAACACTCAAAAGCGAAAAGCCAAACAATGTTTCTGAAGCAAAAGCGGATGAACAACCAGATTTCACGCCAAAAAGCAAAATCGCGCCCGATTTGCAGGAAAAATCCGATGATCTCAGTTACGGTTTCCGCAGTGATGAAACTCAAAAAGTCATCATTAAACTGAAATCCGAAACAGGTTTCGACGAGATGCTTGAAAAAACTTTGAATGAGGATGAGCAGAAGTCTTTATTGGCTCAGGAATTTCAAAAAAATAAAGAAAAAACCGGAATCTTAATGGGAGATTTAAGAGGAGTCGGCGGAAAACTAAAAAAATCTTTCAATAATATCGGTTTGGTCAGTGCCGAATTGCCACTTTCGCAAATTAAAGAACTCATTAAATCAGACAATGTCGAATATATCAGTGCGGATAACGAGGTTCGATCTTTTGGTCATTTGGCATTCACGACCGGATGGAAAAATCCGGGCATTGCCGACGGCGGAGACAGCGATCCGAATACGTGGACTTCCGGCGGTATGGGAACCGTCGCCGTCATTGACAGCGGCGTTGATTCATCGCACGATTTATTAAGATGGACAGACGGCATGGGCGATCCAAAGGTTTCTTACAGCAAAGATTTTACCGGACAAAACATCAACGGCGATCCTTATGGACACGGTTCGCACGTTGCTTCGATGTTGGCAGGTGATTGGGGATTACACGACGGGGTGTATGAATCGGTTGCGCCGAGTTCTAACATTTTGAGTCTGCGTGTTCTCAATAGCACGGGAATCGGTTCGACAAGTAATCTGATTGCCGCACTCGATTGGACGATTGCCAACAAATCCAATCGGAACATTCGCGTTATTAATATGAGTCTCGGAACTCCGGCAAGAGATAGTTATAAAAATGATCCGTTGTGCCAAGCCGCTCGCCGTGCAGTAAATGCCGGAATCGTTGTTGTGGCTTCCGCCGGAAACTTCGGAAAGGATTCATTAGGCAACAAACTCTACGGCACAATCAGTTCACCCGGCATCGAGCCTTCGGTGATTACGGTTGGTGCGGTTAATACTTTAGGAACTGATTATCGTTCGGATGACACGGTTGCAAGTTTTAGCTCACGCGGTCCGACACGCGGTTATGTTACTTTGAGCAACGGTGCGAGAAAATATGACAATTTAATCAAACCCGATTTAGTTGCTCCGGGCAATAAACTTATCGGCGCACGCGCCTTTTACAACGGCACGGAAAATTTTCTTTCGAGAACTTTTACCACTTTGCGAACCGGCACTGATACTGCTAATACGCAAAAGCTGATGTATCTTTCGGGAACTTCGATGTCCGCCCCGATTGTCGCCGGTGCCGCGTCTTTATTGCTTCAAACCAATCCTAATCTGACACCGAATTTAGTCAAAGCGATTTTAATGTATTCGGCGCAGTCTTTGCCAAATGCCAATTCATTGGAGCAAGGTGCAGGTCAATTAAACATTGACGGTGCAATAAAGTTAGCCAGATTGGTTAAAACTTCACCTCCGACGAAAAACGGCAGTACTATGTTGACCGGCTCGCTTCCGTCATCGCAAACAAGCATTATCAGCGGACAAACCGTTTATTGGGGCAAAGGTGTAATTACGAATTTCGGTTTTCTCTATGGCAATGACCTGATGAACAAATGGCAGGGAATGTATGCCAACGGTGTGCTGATGTCTGATTCAACGCCATTTTCCGGCAGTAGTATTTCTAAATCAAGCTCGCTGACAGGCGGCTCGGTAAGTCTGTATCAAGGTGCGATTAAAAATAATGGTGTGCTGATGTCCGACGGGACAAATTATCTGAGCTCAAATGCGATGGGCGGAAGTCCGACACCTTATGTTAATTCACAAGGAGTTTTAATGAGCGACGGCGTGATAATGGGCGACGGTGTTCTGATGGCTGACGGTGTTCTGATGGCTGACGGCATCGCTTTCTCAACACAAGCACTTTTAGGCGACAACACAACTTGTATGCTTCCCGCACCGTAATAGTAACTCCCGACTATTTTAGCAAAAAAGAGTTCAGGCTTTCGTGCCTGAACTCTTTTTATATTTATTGAACTTAAAATTTATTATTTGACGTTCTATGATTAGAAATTATAACTTTACTTTTGATTTTGAACCGCATCCGCAATCCGATCCGCAAGAACTATTTTTCGGTGAAAACGCTTTGATCTTACGCCAAATATTTGCGCCGACGTAAAGCAACGCCGCCGAAATTATTAATGCTGCAATAATTGTTTGAATGTTCATACCGTAAAATTATCCGAAGCCTAAAAATCTGCCGATTTGATAAGTCAAAAGCGATGCGAGATAGGCGAGCGCAGTCATATATCCGACCATAAAAATTGTCCAAGACCACGAGTTCGTTTCGCGCCGAACGACTGCGACCGTTGACATACATTGCATTGCCAGAACAAAGAAAACCATCAGCGTCAAAGCCGTCAAAGGTGTCCAAGCCTTTGTTCCATCGTCTTTTTTCGCATCGCGCACGGCGTTTATTAATGATGGTGATTCTTCCGTTGAGTCAGCATCTGCATTGTAAATAATGCTCAAAGTCGAAACCAAAACTTCTCTTGCCGCAAACGAAGCAATCAACGCCACGCCGATCTTCCAATCAAAACCGAGCGGTTCGATCACGGGTTCGATCAAGTGTCCTAACTGTCCGGCATAACTATTTTTTAATTGGTCGCTGTCCGCCCTTTGCTGTCCGCCGTCGGTTGAAACCTCAGTTTGACTTGAAACTTGAAACTCGGAACTTGGAACTTCCGCGCTTCGCGGAAAGTAAGCTAATGCCCACAAAATAATTGAGATTGCCAAAATCACAGTTCCGGCGCGTTTAACGAAAAGTCCGGCTCGCGTAAAAACATTAAGCAAAACCGTTTTCAAATTCGGCAAGCGATACGGCGGCAATTCCATCACAAACGGCGGCGGCGGCGATTTTAAAATCGTCCGTTTTAATATAAATGCGACGATAATCGCTACAATTATTCCGAGCGCATACATTGAAAGAATTAAAACCGCGCCGACCGATAAAATACCGAAAATATATTGTCCGCTGAAAAATGCACCGATCATCAAAACATAAACCGGCAAACGCGCCGAACAACTCATAAACGGCGCAATCATAATCGTTGCCAATCTGTCTTTCGGATTTTCAATCGTTCGCGTCGCCATAATTCCCGGAATGGCACACGCAAAACTCGACAAAAGAGGCAGAAAAGCCTTGCCGTGCAAACCGACTCCGCGCATCAAACGATCCAACAAAAACGCCGCCCGCGACATATATCCGGTATCTTCCAATATCGAGAGAAACAAAAAAAGCAAAAGAATTTGCGGCAAAAAAACCAAAACTCCGCCAACGCCTTTGATAATTCCGTCGGCAATCAAATCGGTCAAAATTCCCGGAGACATATTCGCTTTGACAAATTCGGAAAGCGAACCGAAACCCGCATCGAGCAAATCCATCGGCAGATTCGCCCACGAAAAAATCGTTTGGAAAACGAGCAAAAGAATGCCGATTAAAATTATTAAACCGAAAAATTTATGCGTTAAAATCGAATCAATCTTTTCTGAAACGCCGCGCTGCAAAGTGTCAATCGGCTTAACCGCCTCTTGATAAACTTCGGAGATATAATTGTAACGGGCAAAAATCTGTTTATTGACGGCGGGATTATCGGTCAGGCTGAGATGTATGTCCTCTATACTAACTGAATCTCCAAAATTACCGTTAATCAGCCATTTCGGTTCAATGTTTTTTTTACTTTTTGCAGTCTTTAAAACTTCCCTTTCGAGTTCTTCAATGCCGATTCCTTGCGCCGCGCGAACGCTGACAACCGGAATTTGTAAAAGTTTTGAAAGTTTTATGACATCAATTTCGAGAGATTGCTTTTCGGCAATATCAACCATCGTCAAAGCGATTACGACCGGAATTTTGTATTCTAAAAGTTGGGTAACGAGATAAAGATTTCGTTCGAGATTCGTCGCATCAACGACCGCGATTATGACATCAGGTTTTTGCAGATTTTCGACCTTTCCGGTCAAAACATCTCGCGCAATTTGTTCATCGAGCGAGGTTGCATCCAAACTGTAAAGTCCCGGCAGATCAATGATTCGTGTAGAATTATCATCAAGAAGAAAAAAGCCTTCTTTACGTTCGACAGTAACGCCCGGATAATTAGCGACTTTCTGCCTCAAACCTGTCAAAGCATTAAAAAGCGTTGTTTTTCCGGCGTTCGGATTTCCCGCCAAGGCAATCGTAAAATCGGAAGTTTTCGGACCCGGATTTTTTGTCTTTTTTCTCCAAATTCGTCCGCGTGTGGCGACTGTTTGAGTTTTAATTTGCTCTTTTTCCATTATTCGCCGCTAACTTCAATCGCGTCCGCTTCGCTGCACCGCATCGCCAGATGATAACCGCGCACTTGAATTTCCAAAGGATCGCCAAACGGTGCGGATTTCACGACACGCAACAAAACGCCCGGAACAACGCCCATTTCCATCAAGCGTTTCGTAATTGCATTATTTCCGTGAACCGCCACGACTTTCGCTCTTGCACCGATTGGTAAATTTTTTAATGTTTGCACTCTTTTTTTAAGAACTCCTCTCTCCTAAAGCCGATTTGAATTGTAGCCTAATTGAAAACAGATTTCAATTTCAATAATCAATTTATTTGCCGGGAGCGCACGCATCTTGCGTGCTGAGTGCGACAGCACGAAAAAGACCTCGCATTGAAGAAAGTTTTGAGAAAATAAAGGCATTTTCACGCCGTTTTTCAAACGGTGTGGCACGCAAGGATGCGTGCGCTCCCGGCAAGTACGTTTTTTATTTTTCAAGAAAACAAACAAACTGAATGGTTTATATATAAAATTTATTACTGATCTCGCCTGAGTTTTTCGAGATTTCGGCGGGCAATTTCAACCGAAGGTTCATTCGGCGCGACTTCGATTGCTTTTTTGTAAGATTGAATTGCTTTGTTATTTTGATTCAAACATTCGTAGGAAAGTCCCAAAACGACATAAACTTTCGGATGTTCGGGATTTCTTTTAACTAATTCTTCGAGCGTTTGAACCGCTTTTTCGCAATTTGAAGTTTGCAGATAAATTCCGCCTTCCGTCAGCAAAATCTCATTATTTTCCGGTGAAATTTCACGCGCCAGACGAATTTGTTCGAGCGCGTCTGGAAGTCGTTTTTGACTGGAAAATAATGCCGCGAGATTTAAACGCGCATCAACGAATTGCGGATTTATTTCCAAAACTTTTTGAAAAGTTGTTTCCGCCGCTTCGTATTTTTCCTGATTTTGCTGAACAATTCCCAATTGATAAAGCGCGATTATATTTTGAGAATTTAATCGCAAGGCATTTGTAAAAGCAATTTCGGCTTCGGGCAATTTGCCGAGTTTGATGCTGTTTATGCCAAGATTTATCCAAGTCTTCGGATACGGCGAACCGAGATTAATTGCTGTTTGAAACATTTTTTCCGCTTCGTCAAATTTGCCTTGCATCGAATAAACATAACCGAGCGAAGCATATCCGGCAGAATATTTTGGCTGGTTCTGAATGGCTTTTTGCAGATACGGAATTGCCTTATCATATTGTTCTTTCTCGGCATAAACCTCGCCGAGATGAATATTCAAAAAAGCCCAATTCGGCGCATATTCTAAAGCGTGTTTTGCCAAAACTTCATCATTTTGCCAAGTTCTATTTTGCAGAACAGTCAAAATTCCGAAACAAACGGAAATAATGACAGTTGCCGCAACGAAAAGTTTTAATTTTGCTTCACCTTTCTTAAAACGCTTTAAAAGCCAATTCAATCCCAACGCCAAAAGCAAGCAAAAACCGACTGACGGAAGGTATAAATAGCGGTCGTGGACGAGTGATTCCTGCGGACTAAACGCCTTTAAGTTCAACGCCGGAATAATAAAAAGAAAGAAGATTGCGGCGGCTTTGATTGCATTCGGCGAATTATGGATTAACCAAACAAACGTGCTAATTAATCCGATTAAAATCAAGATCGCACCCCAAAATCTGATGTCGGAAATATTTTGAACGTAAGTGTAATCGTAAATAAACGCGAGCGGATGCGGCACAAAAATCATTCGGAGATATTGCAAAAGAATATTCGGAATTGTCAGAAACATTTCCCAATTTGTTACATCTTTCGCCAACGGATGAGTTTTGCTGATGAAACCCAAAACTGCGTAACGCGCAACCAAATAAGCAATAGAACAAAGAAAAAATGGAACGGAAAACACAACAACTTTCTTAATGGAAAAGCCTTTTTCCCGGTCAAACCAAATTTCCAAAACTTCCCGAAATACAATAAAAGCCGGAATCAAAACGCCCGTTTCCTTACTTCCCATCGCCAAAATCGCACAAATCAAACTCGCCGTCATCCACAACAAATCTATTTTTTCCGCTTTTCGGGCGTATTCATAACAAATAAGTGCGGCAAGCGTGAAAAACGCCAATAAAATATCAGGCGTTGAAGAAGCCCATGCGACGGCTTCGCTGTGAACCGGATGAACCGCAAACAAAAGTGCGGCGGCGGCGGAAACTGTCTGACAAACTCCCCATTTTTTTGCCAAAACATATACAAGCAAAGTCGTTCCGATATGAAGCAAAGCAGAAACCAAATGCCAGCCGACGACATTTAAACCGAAAATTTGATAATTAAAAAGTAATAGAGAGTTGAAAATCGGACGGTAATAAGGACCGACAGCTTGCGAATTTCCCGAATCCATAAACTGCCAAACGCTCTCGGTGAACATTTTCAGCAGATTCGCCCAAGATTGCAGAGTCGAATTTCGTTCGATTTGAAACCAATCGTCGTAGAGAAATTCTCCGTTAAGTGAGTTAAAAAAAACAATCGCAGTTACGACGATTAAAACTGTGACAATAAATTCTTCATTACGCAAAACGGCAGAAAAGCCGTATTTTTTGACGGCTTCTGTTTCTATGTTTTCTTCATTATTTATTTGAATTTCAGAATCTTTTTCGGGTCTTGATTTTCCGCTCTTTTTGGTCACAAATCAAGTATATACTCAAATTAGAACTTATAAAAAAGTGTGGAAAATCATTTCGTAAAAAGGTTTGATTGTTTGAATAAATCAGCTTGATACGCGCCGACTGTCAGACGCAAAGGTGTGCGCTGTTCATCCGTGCTTAACCATAAACGCAGATTCATCTGATCAATCGCGGGATTTCCGGTCGTAATCGAAATCATTTGCGCCGGAATTTTTTCGTTTTCAAGTGTAATTATTTCTGCGTTCGAAGGTCTGAGCGTGAAAACGTAGGCTTTTTCATCGAGAAAAACAGCAACCCGCGTATCATTTACGGGATTATTCGGGTCTTTGCTCGGCTTCAAATTAAATGAGCGAATTGCATAAACAAGCGATAAAAGACTATGCGTTCCGACCGGAACATCGGGCGAAGTTCTGCCGTTAAATGTTACAGTTCCGGCTTTTTGGTCAAATTGCGCGGTTTGATTAAACTGACTCAAAACGCCCGTAAATTTCAGTTCGATAAATTTCGGCGCAATCGAATCGGGATTTACCTGAGCGATTATTCCGTCGCCCAAGTTCAGTATATTATTTCCAGCTTCTGTTCCTGTAACTGTCGCTGTTAAAAGCAAGTTGTCCTGTCCCAAAAATTGTTTGCGCTCTTTGGCTTGAAGCGCGACTATACCGAGTAATCTTCCGCCGGTCGAAACTTTGTATTCCAAAGTTTCACCCAATTTGAACGACAAATCCGGCAGCAAAGGTTGATTTTCAACAAATGGAGTCGGCGTAACAATCGGCTTTGGAGTCGGAATCGGCGTAACAATCGGAGTTGGTGTCGGCGTTGTCGGCACAGGTGTGGTTTCGCCATCAATAACTTGAATGCTGGCAAGTTCGGCGCGAAAATCGCCTTTATCGGTTTTAAAACGAATCAAAGCCGGAATTCTCGCTTCGTCAATGCTGAAATTTATTTTTAAATCCTTAATTCCTTTCTCTGTCAAATATTCACTCGTTACGCTGGAAACGCTCGTTTCAAACTCGCCCGCGTCGGTTACAACTCTTTCATTTCCGATGTTTTGCAGATTTACGGTGTAATTCTTATCATCTTCAAAAAGCGGAAAATTCCCGATTCCGCCGGTATTTCTGGCTTGATAAATTAGCGTCAGCAAATCGTAATTGGCAGTCGGTGTGACTGTATAATTTTCAACTGTTTCCTTGGGCAAACCGCTGAAATTTAGAGTTTTGCGAACATAAAGCGGAAAACCCGTAATTGACGATACAAAAGTCGTGCGTGATTCGTCAATAAAATAAAAAGCCGCGCTGACAAAATCGCTTGTTTTTATTTTGGAACGAAGTTCCACCGCATCTTTTTCGCCTAATTTCCCGCGCGAAACCGTGTAAATCTCGGCATAAGCAGCATTTTTGAATTTTCCGAAAGTTACGTTATAGGTTAATCTCTCGCCGATGCGAAAAGTTGTCGGCACAAGATTTTCGTTCTGAGAATTTGCCTGTGCCGACACGATTTGTAAAACCGTCAGAGCCGTAAAAATTGTCAGAAAAAGACAAACCAACGGTAAGCGAAAGCGAAAAAATGTTGATTTTTTATTGAGGTTTTCTACCTGAAATTTATTTGTATCCATTAAAAATTTTCGCATTTACGCGCTTTCCAATTCTTCTAAAATTTTCTTTATGGCTGTAATTTTATTTTCTGCCTGCAAGATCGGACGACCGATGACCAGATAATTTGCGCCCGCAGCGACAGCATCCTTCGGAGTCGTTACACGCTTTTGATCGTCATTCGTTGCAAAATTTGGACGAATTCCGGGCGTAACGATCAAAAAATCTTCTTTTTCCATTTCAGCGCGAATTAATTTAACCTCTTTCGGTGAAGCGACAACGCCGTCCAAACCACATTTTGCCGTAAGTTGCGCTAACTTCACAACTTGCGAATCAATTTCTTTTTCAATTCCGACTTCACTTAAAGTTTCCTGATTTGAACTCGTCAAAATCGTTACGCCGATAATCTTCGGTTGTTTGAGATTTTCTTTTTCGCAAACTTCTCTGACATTTTCGACCGTTTTCTGCATCATTTCGCCGCCGCCAAGCGCGTGAATGTTGAACATCCAAACTCCGAGCCGTGCAACTTCAACCGCCGCCTTTGCGACTGTATTCGGAATATCGTGAAACTTTACATCAAGAAAAACTTTCGTGTCATTTTCAACAACTTCCCTCACAAAAGATGCACCGGCAGACGTAAAAAGTTGCAAGCCGATCTTGAACGCGCCGACATATTCCTGCAAATCCGCAATATGTTTTCGCGCTTCTTCCGCCGTTTCAACATCAAGCGCGACGATAATTTTTTCCTTCATTTTTTATTCTGCTGAAAACCACTTTACGTCTTTAACCATTGAGCCGCCTTGCGAGTAATCCCAAGTTATCAAGATATAATTCTTTTTCAAATTACGGTCTGAACCGTAAAATTCAAAATAAGCTAATGATTGTGTTTTATCCTGACTAAATCCAATTCTTGAAAGTCCGATTATTGATTTAATTCTCAGATTTTTTTTGTGAGCAAACTCCAGAAGATTTTCGTATGAATCTTCTTTATCAATTGCCTGTAAGTCGTATTTGACACCGTAGCCATCAATAAGTTTTTTTGTAATTGCATTCCGTTGAATAAAATTATCAATAGTCGCAGGATTTATTTCAGTTATAGATTTCAGTATTTCAACATTTTCTGACTTTATCGTTTCACGCTTAAATCCAACCGTCGTGCCTGAAAATTTATGAAAATCACTTTGATAACATATTGTTTCGATTATTGCTCCGTAAAACATAACACTGTCGTCATCTCTGTCATTTTTTTGAGAATTATCCGATATTACTTTATTGCTTGAAGTTTCAATTATTAGATTTGTCTTTTGCCGAGTCGTCTGACCGGAACTTAAATCACAAGAAAGTTGAAATAATAATAAGAAAATTGTAAATATAAACAAAAAAAACAGTTTCATTAATTTTCTCCTTTTATTTCATTTAAATTTCGCGGCACATCTTTGCGCCAAACATCAATTATATCAGGTTTGTCTTTCAAAATATCCAATATCAACATAATTTCTTCGGGCGAAAAGTAATCGCGTTTTTTCGCTTTCAAATCTTTTGCCGGAATGTTTTGATAGAGCCATTTTCGATATTCGCTCAAACCTTCGCCGTAACCGCGTTTTATCGCTTCCAAATCGGTTTTGCGCTCAAATTTCGCCGTAAAATTTTGTCCGCTAAACTTACCAAGCCGAATAATTGAAAGCGATTTTTTTCTTCGTAATACAAAACGTGCGCCAATTCGTGAGCGATAATCGCCCGAATTCCGTTTTCAGGCGCGTTTTTTATAAAAACCTGCGGATTGACAACCAACAAATATTGCAGTTTTTGAAACGTCAAATAGCGCGTGTAGGAAAATCTCGATTTGAAATAATTCGATTCGCTTTGAAAAGTTTTGACTTTTATTTTCGCTGTTTTGAGTTCGGGATATGATTGTTCGATAACTTCTGAAATGATTTTTTTCGTTTTTTCGATTACTTCATTTTCGCTCATTTTTACTTGATTTTGTGATTTTGCAGAATTCGGAAAAACGACAAAAACCGTTATCAGAAACAATAAAAAAACATATTTTTGCATAAAACTTTTGCGTCAATCAATCGCTTTAAAAATCTGTTCGCGCAAAAATTTATTTAAACGCAGTGAACCGCCGGTCAAAAGTCTTTTGTTCAATTTATTAAAATGCTGAAACGGCAGAGCGATTTCCGGTTCTTCATTTTTTTTGTCGTTCATAAATTTGAGGCATTGCGCTCCGGCTTCTTTCGCTTCAAACGCGGCTTGTCGCGCCTGTTTTTCCTTATCTTTTTTGTTCAAAGATTTGTAAATCAGGCTTTTCATAAACCACGCATCGGCAAATCCTAAGTTTTCCGAAACAGCTTTGACAAAATGACTTTCAGCAAGTTTTTTGCGATCTAATTGCCAGTAAACACAGCCGATCAAATAATGTAATTCCGGCGTTTCCTGTTTATTTAGAGATTCTTTAAAAGCCGCCAGCGATTCTGTGAAATTTCCTTCAAACGCGGCTAAAATTCCCCAAATAAAATTAACGCAAACCTTTGTATTCGGATTATTTGCCAAAACGCTCAGTAGTTTTCGTGCCTTTTCCGCTTCTCTTTCATCGGCGTAAATCGTGCCGAGCAGAAGCAAAACATTTTCATTTTGCGGTTCGATTTCAAACGCTTTTTCGAGATATGTTTTTGCCGCATCAAATTTATCGGCTCTGAAAAGTTCTTTCGCCAAATATGAAAAAAGCGCGACATTTTGCGGCGAAAGCGTTGCGCCTTTTTCCAGTGTCAGAAACGCTTGTTTTTCCTCGTTTTGCTCTAAAAGTTTGATGCCTTCATTAACGAGATGGGTAAAAAGTCCGGCGTTTTTATCGTCGTGATTCAAAAGTATTTTTTTTAGTTCATCTTCACTTTTATCTTCAACCGGCACAAACTTTTCGTTGTATATGTTGAGGCATTCGCGGGTTAAAATCTGCGAAAACTCCGGATTTACTTTTTCTAAACTTTCAAAAAAAGATTGAAGTAAAACGTGGTCGTTATGGAAAGATTTAGCTTCGCGGCGGATAAATTCGTAAGCCATTCCGAGCTGTTCCATAACTTGCGAAAGGCGCAGTTCGAGCAACGAAACTCTTTCCAGAAGATGATCTTCATAATATGAAGGCGTGATCGAATCTTCGTGGCGCACCGACGGCGGAAATACTACGAGCATCAAGCGCGTGCCGCATCTATAGCAATTCGCTTCGCCCGGTTCGTTCGCCGCGCTGCATTTTTGACAATAATGTGCAATTTTTTCCACTATGTTTCTTTCAGTCCGGGAAGTCTTGTCAGTCTGGAAAGTCTGAAAAGTCTTTTTTCTTCCCAGACTTCCCAGACTTCCTGGACTTTTAATCGAAATCCAACGGATTCTTAAACGGTTTGTCTAGATTTCCTTCACCTTGAGCGCGTTTCTTGGCTTCTTGAAATTTTTCTTCCAAAAGCCGTTCGCGGTCTTTTTGCGAAGACATTTCTTGAGTAAAAAGTTGATCGCGCAATTGTTTTTGTTTATCGAGTTCGCCCCTTAAATCTTCAAACGAACCGTGAACTTTTTTCTTTTCCTCGTGTGCCAAAATCGTGCCCGTATTTCCATCAATCGTTAGATTTGCTTCACAGCAAGGACAAATAATACTGATTTTTTCCATAATGTGAATTATACAAAATATTTCCGAAAGAAAATATCTTAATATTTATTTTTAGCTAGTTGATTTTATCTAAAAATAAATATTAAGACAAAAATTTTGGCTGGGAGCGCACGCATCCTTGCGTGCTGAGTGTGATAGCACGAATATAACCTGTGCGACAAAACAAGTTTGAGCAGATAAACGCTTTCACGCCGTTTTTCAAACGACGTGGCACGCAGGGATGCGTGCGCTCCCAGCTAAACAACTGGAATTATTGATTTATAGTTTCTTCTTTTTCACCTTTTGACTGTTTTTCAGTTGTTTGCGGAATGTTTGATTTAATTCCAACGGCAATTAAAATATTCTGTGGTGCGGCAACTCTGAAATTCGAAATTTGTTCCTCAGTTACATCATAAACCTTGCCGTTTTTCAAATAAACTTTTAGTGAAGTATTCTTGCCGTTCGTTGTTTTTTCAATCTTTAACAATTGCGGATGATTTTTAAATGTTCGGGTTTCGGCAAAACTTCCGTCAGGTTTTCCGGTCGAGTTAAATTCCGATTCATCAGGCGCAGGTCGCGCTCCGAGCGTCGGTTTCATATTTGTTGTATCACGATTCACAACACGCATATTTGACGAATCTTTGTTGAAAGCATTTGCATCAACGCCGTTCATTGGAATCACTTGTGAATTTGTGTTTGACACGACAACAACATTTGAATTTGCCGCCGTTTTGCTGATCGTTTCGCTGTTTGTCTTTTCTTCGGTTGCCGTCGAACACGCACTTAAAAATATAAAACAGACTAAAATAATTAAGTTTTTTTTCACTGATAACTCCTGAGTTTATTTTCCAAATTTTCTTTGACTTGTTGCCATTCCGAATCAATAATGCTGAAAACGACGCTATCACGAATGCGTCCCGAATCTACAATCAAATGATTTCGGAAAATTCCTTCCTGCTTCGCACCAAGCCGCAGTATCGCATTCCTCGATTTTTCATTGTGAACATCCGTAACAATTTCAATACGAATACATTGCCAGGTTTCAAAAGCGTGTGTCAGCATCAGAAGTTTCGCTTCGGTGTTGATGTAAGTTCTTTGCCATTTCGGGTTTATCCACGTCCAACCGATTTCTGCACGACGATCTTGCTTTGAGATATGACCGAATCTGGTCGAACCGACGATTTCGTTTGACGCTTTATCAATCGTGACAAACGGCAATGTCGTATCTTGTTCGCGTTCGACGAGTGCGGTTTGAACATACTTTTCCATATCTTCAAACTTTTCGATATTGGTCGTCGTCCAACGCCAGATTTCCTCGTCCGAACCGATTTTATAGAGCGTTTCAGTATGTTCTTTTTCTAAAGGTTCAAGACGAACATTTTTACCTTCAAGTATTACTTTTTCAATCTTCATAAACCAAAGTTTAATTCAAAAATAAAGCAGTGAGCAAATATAAATCCGCCCACTGCTTTTTCTGTAAGTAATCTTGAAATTAAATATCGTAATACATAGAAAATTCCATCGGGTGCGGACGCAAGCGAAGTTTATTGACTTCGTTATCGCGTTTGTATTTAATCCAGCGTTTAATCATATCCGCTGTAAAAACATCGCCTTTGAGCAAGAACTCGTGATTGTTTTCGAGCGCGTTCAAGGCTTCTTCAAGACTTCCCGGTAAATTCGGAACATCTTTTAATTCTTCGGGTGAAAGATCGTAAATGTCTTTATCGAGAGGTTCGCCGGGATCAATGCGATTTTGAACGCCATCGAGACCAGCCATCAAAAGAGCGGCGAACGTCAGATACGGATTGCAGCTCGGATCGGGCGGACGAAACTCCAAACGCTTGGCTTTCGGCGATTGCGAGAACATCGGAATTCTCACGGCAGCCGAACGATTTCTGGCTGAATATGCAAGATTTACGGGTGCTTCAAATCCCGGAACGAGGCGTTTATAGCTGTTCGTCGTTGGCGCGGCAAAAGCGATCAATGCCGGAGCGTGCTTTAACAAACCACCGATGTAGAATTTTGCCATTTCGGAAAGTCCCGCATATTCATCGCCCGCGAAAAGTGGATTTCCGTCTTTCCACAAAGATTGATGGCAGTGCATTCCCGAACCGTTATCACCGAAAATCGGTTTCGGCATAAATGTCGCAGTTTTGCCGTGTGCGTGAGTTGTGTTTTTCACAATATACTTGAACAACATCAAATTATCTGCCGTGTTCAAAAGATTTGAATATTTGAAATCTATTTCGCATTGTCCGGCAGTCGCAACTTCATGGTGATGACATTCGACGTGAATTCCTACTTCACCTAAAAGCGATGAAATTGCATTTCTTAAATCAATCAGCGAATCTACGGGCGAAACCGGAACATAACCTTCTTTGGCGCGAATGTGGTAGCCCATATTGGGCGAATCCGAGTCGCCTTTTCTGCCCGAATTCCAGTGTCCTTCTTCCGATTCGATAGTATAACCCGATGATTGTTGGTCGTTATGAAATGAAACTCCGTCAAAAACGAAAAATTCAGCTTCGGGACCAATGAAGATCGTGTCCGCGATTCCTGTAAATTTGAGATAACTTTCAGCGCGAACCGCAACCGAGCGCGGATCTAACCAGTAACCTTCTTTAGTCATCGGTTCGACGACATTGGCGATCAAGCAAATCGTCGTGTCTTCGGTAAACGGATCAACCCAACAACGCGCCGGATCAGGCACGAGAAGCATATCCGATTCATTAATTGCCGCCCAACCGCGCAAACTCGAAGCGTCAAAACCGAAACCTTCTTCAAATGAATCCTCGGTTAGTTGGTCAATTGGATAAGTTAAGTGATGCCACGACCCCAGTAAATCCGTAAAACGGATCGAAACGAATCTTGCTTCCTGATCGGCGGCATAATTTAAAACATGTTTTGCGTTCATTAAAAAATCTCCTTTTTTATCTGGCTTTGAGAAGGTTTTTGAAGATTGCGCCTTTTTTCACACGCTAAAATCAAAAAGCGATTCTACAACACAAATTCGCAACTTTAAAATCTATTTTTTAAAAAAAATTAAAGCAATCTTCGAAGAATTTTAATCCGATTTTTACGAGTTATAATTTTGGATTAAAATTTTCTGAAAATTGCTCTTTTCGATTTAGTGGTTTTTTTATTTAACTTCCACTTTATTTTGGGTTGCAGTACCGACGGTCAGACCTTTCTGATTGAGAAGATGAACTTTCTTATAACCTCTTTCTTTTCCCTTTACTAAAAGTTTGTTCAGAATTTCTTCCTTCTTTTCGTTTTGTGTAGTTTCCCAAGCGGGTGAAGAAATGGCAAATAATGTTTCATTACTAATCTTCGCCGATTTGATCGAATCTTTAAATTCGGAATTTTCGAGATTAAATTCTTGCACATTTTCGGCTTTTTTCGGCGGTGCGGCTAAAACTTCCACCCAAAGATAAAGACTTGCTGACAATAATACCGTTAAAACCATTGCGGCAAGAAGTCCTTTATTTATGCCCTGAAGCCATTCAAATTTTGTCTTTTCCTTTTCTTTTTGTTTTTTTTCTACTTTCTGAGTTTGTTGTTTCGCGGCTTCCTGACGCTTTAGAGCCTCGGCAACCTTAAACTTCGGATTTGCTCTTTGTTCCTTTAATATCTCGACAATTTGAACCGATTTGTTAGTTGCATTTGAAACCGATTGATCGAATAAAAATCCGTATTTTTCCTCGATAGACTCCTCAAAAGTTTGGATTTGTTCCAATTGCAACAAATCCAAATAACGGTTTCCGATATGAACATTGCAAATAATGGAAGCGGCGGCAATCTGCGGGGCAAAGAAATATTCTCCAGTGCCTCGTTTCAAAGTCCGAATCCGGTTAAATATTTCCGATTTAATCAGATCATCGAAAACTTGCGCGGCGTTGGTTTCCTTTATAAACTCTTCAAATTTTTTGACGGTTAATAAAATTTCCTCATCACTCTCGTCCGTCGAATAACACGGAATACTTTCCCATTCAGCATAAAGGTCTTGGAGATGTTCGATGAGTTCTTCGCGGGTGAAAACGAGTTCTCTTTTATTATCTTCAATGTCTCTTAAAAAAAGCCGCGTGATAATAAGATCGAATTTATTTCTGACAGATTCGGAAAAAGGTGAGTTTCGATAAAATCTTGCCAGTGAAAGTAGTGCCGGAGGACTCAGCGGCGGTTTGGTCGTTTCGCAACAATAACGCAATTTTTCAACAGATATTTTTTTATCGCGCACCGAAAGTGCGGCATACCAGTTTTCGGTTTCCTGTAATAATTCAAATTCCGCTTCGGCGTGTTCACTCAAATTTACATTTGCCGGCAACTGCAAAAATGAATGTAAAATCTTTTTGACCGGCAAATCATAATAAGGTTTCGGAATAATCTTCATCTGCTCGCGCTCGACGCTTGAAAAAATATTATCAATCATCTGCAATAAAGCAACTTCATTGATTGCACGCTTGCGGAAAAATTCAAATTCGGTCAATTTCTGTTTCGGATTGAGAATTTGCGGTTCATTATGCGTCGGCGGAAGCGGTGGATTTAATGAATCTAAAGGGATTTGTGTCGGCGTGTCAATTTCCAGAACATTTGCTTCGTTTTGTACTTTCTTTTTGATTTCTTGATTTTCCGGTTTCTTTTGCTCTTTCGTGTCAAATTGCTTCAGAAAATTTTCCTTTTCCGAAATCTCCTCATTAGTTGGATTATAATCATTTTCAAGAATTGAAATCTCTAAAGGTTTTGCCGTTTTATTATCTTCTATATCCGTTAATTCAAACATTTCCACATTAAGCGAATTTGACATATCTTTTCCGCTTGAATTATTCGATACTGTTTTTTCCAGTAAATCTTCGTCTTCCAGTTCTACCACAAGGTCTTCAAATACGTTCATAATTTTCTCTAATCGGTAATAAATAATAATTGACAGTTACTATTATTTACGGCGAAACAAATAGTTATTTATAAATTTTAAAAAATAGATTTTTCAAGAATTGATTTCCTGTAACTAACTCGAATCGGTAAGGACAAAAACAGCAAACTGCGACAATATTTTATTAAAAACCATCATAAAGACCTGTAATTCTGCCTGTTTCGTCAAGGATTAGTGTAAGCGGTGCTTCGTTGGAAATGGCAGGTCTGGTGGCAACAATCGTATATTCTTGTTTTAATTCGGCATCTGTCGGAGCAGGACTCATTTCAAATGTGAACTTTCCTCGAATTATTTGACCCGAACCATTTATGTTTCCTAAATTATTTCCCTGCGCGGCATTCAATTCGTCAAGCCGTGCAAATCTCCCTTTTTGCGAAATATAACTTACCTGAGCCGACGACATCGTTCTCAATGTTGCATAAATACTCGATTCTTCGCTGCGATAAACGGCTTTTAACAAATACGGCACGGCAACAGTGCTGAGAATGCCGAGCATAACTAGGACGATTAACAATTCAATTAAGGAAAATCCGCTTTGTTTATTATTCATATATTTGATCTCCAATTAACAAAAATAAAAAAATCAGGTGAGTAAGTGACAATTTTTGGTACTTTATTTTGACAAGTTTCGACATTTTCCGTCGAAAAAAAGGCTTTAATAATTTAACAAACTAATTGTTTTACTGCATTTACCATTTTTTCTGATATATTAAAATGATCGCCGCCCGTTATTATTGCAACGACCGTGCCAAAATTGTCAGGAAAAATTCTTTTAAGGATAATCTTAAATACTTCTTTGTTTGAATAGTTTTAAAAAACTTATCGAGCGATTTTTTTTACCAAAGTGAAAAAAATAGTTGTTGTTCTAAGTGTTATTTTTTGATAGATTTATAGATTATTAAATTTTGAATCAATTTTATGAAATTTCTTACTGGAAATTTCATTTTTTACTGGAGAAATAAAATTTGAGCGCAATCATCGAAAAGAACATTGAAACTTACGGAATAGATAATTGGGGGGCAAATTATTTCGGAGTAAATAAAAAAGGGAATTTAATAGTCCAAGCCTCAGAAAACGAAAATGTATCGGCTGATGTTAAGGAAATTATTGATGACTTACAAAGACGCGGAATTTCCACTCCGGTTTTATTGCGTTTTCCGCAACTTCTCTTCGGACAGATTCGCAAACTTCAAAAATCCTTTAGAAATTCGATGAAGGAATTCGGCTATAAAGGTAAACATTTATGTGTTTATCCGATGAAAGTCAATTCAAACCGCGCCGTTGTTGAAGAATACTTACGCGAAGCATCACGTTATGATTTCGGTTTGGAAGCCGGTTCAAAAGCCGAACTTTATGCAGCTCTGGCAATGGATCAAACCGATGAAAGTTTGCTCGTTCTCAATGGTTTTAAAGATAAAGGCTTTATTCGCCTCGCATTTGTCGGCGCACAAGCCGGAAAAAATGTCGTAATTGTTATCGAAAAACTCAGCGAACTCGAAAACACTTTAAGCATCGCCGATGAATTAACCGCAGAAAATCCTAATGTAAAACTCCCGATGATCGGTGTGCGCGTTAAACTTTACTCGAAAGGTTCGGGGAAATGGGAAAAATCAGGTGGCGAAGCGGCAAAATTCGGTTTAACGACGACGGAAATTTTGGAAGTAATTCGCCGTTTACAGGAAGCCGGACGAACCGATATGCTCAAACTTCTGCATCTGCACATCGGCTCACAACTAACTGACATTAAACGCATTAAAAATGCAATGAAAGAAGCCGCACGAACTTATGCAAAAATCAAACAACTAAATATTCCGATTGAATATCTGGATGTCGGCGGCGGAATGGCGGTTGATTATGATGGCTCACGGACTTCTTATGAATCTTCGGCAAATTATAACGCGCAGGAATTTGCGAACGACGTAATATATGTAATTAAAACGGTTTGCGACGACGAAAATGTTCCGCATCCGACGATCATTCAAGAATCAGGACGTTATCTGACGGCGTATCACGCCATTTTAGTTACTAATATTCAAGACGAAATTGAAACTGTCGTCGAAGATTTAACGCCGATGGAAGTTGACGAAGATGATCCGCAAGTCGTCAAAGAACTTTACGATTTGCGCGAAAGCATTAACGGGAAAAATTACCGCGAATATTATCACGACGCGCTCGAACACCGTGAGGAATTGTTTACGATGTTTATTCTCGGTTTGATTTCTCTCGAAGATCGTGGTAAAGGCGAAGTTCTGTTCTGGGATATTTGTGAACAAGCCGATAAATTCGCGCAACAAAAGAAATATGTCGCAGAAGAGTTTAATGACCTGCGCCGTCTGTTATGCGCCAAATATCTGGCAAATTTTTCGGTTTTCCGTTCGATGCCCGACAACTGGGCTTTAGAACAACTTTTTCCGATTCTGCCGATTCATAAACTTAACAAAAAATTAACCGAATATGCTACTCTTTGTGATATAACTTGTGATTCCGACGGCATCGTTGATAAGTTCGTTGATTTACACGATGAAAAACCCGTTTTGGAATTACACAAATTGAACAAAGACGAACCTTATTATTTGGCAATAATGCTGGTCGGCGCATATCAAGAGGTGATGGGAAATAATCATAATTTATTCGGCGTTCCGCATGAAGCTCATATTCACATTGGCGAAGACGGCTACATAATCAAAAAAGTAATTCAAGGCGCGACGCTCGGCGATGCTGTTGAAAGTGTTCGTTTTGATAGAGCGCAACTTCACGATCAGTTCCGGCGAATTGTGATGAAAAGAATTAAGGACAATGAAATTACTGCAAAAGAAGGAAATCAGTTGATTGAATACTACGAAAAACAAGTTGATAGTTATACTTACCTTTCGCTAAACGAAAATAATTTAAAAACAAATAATCAACCGAATAAAAAATAATCAAAGAAATTTAATATAATATTTATAAAAATTGACACGGAGACATTTATGGCAACACAACGAAAATCAAAGGCTTCAAAATTTTTAACCGTTCCGACCAGACCGATTCCGGTTGATCGTGATCGTTCGGTTGCGGGGCTTTTAGAGAAAATGGAAGGCGCGGGATTCGGCGCAAAACAACTCGCGGAAGCACACCGCATCTGGCTCGATATGCTGGACGACACAACGACGATTTATTTATGCGGTTCGGGCAACTTGATTCCTTCGGGAATGCGCCGACTTTTGGCTTACGTCGTCAAAAACCGCTTTGTTGATGTTTTGGTGCTTTCCGGTTCGGTAATTTTTCACGACATTCACGAGATACTCGGACGCAATCATTATCAAGCTCATCCGAGTATGAACGACGAAGAACTGGAAGATTCGGAAGTTACGCGCATGGGCGATCTGCTTTCAAATCAGGAAGAATACCGCGAAGCCGATGAATGGATCGGTAGCGTAATTAATCAATTAGAATTATCGCGTTCATATTCAGTCCGTGAATTTTTGCATCTTTTAGGACGTGAATTAGCGGAAATTGCACACGAAGACGGGATTTTAACTGCCGCATTCAAATCGCGTGTTCCTGTTTATTGTCCTGATGTTTTGGCAACCGAACTTTCGGTTGGAATTGCGCGGGCGAGATTTGAAAAGAAAATTCAATTCAATTTCGACATCACGCAAGATACGATGGAAATGATGCAAATTGCCGAAAAAACCCGTAATTCCGGTGTAATCACTTTAGGAAGTATTTGCAGTCAGAATATGGTTAATATGGCGGAAATTTCATCATATATCACCCGCACAAATCCGCGCGGTCACAAATACGCCGTTTCGATTACGACCGATTCAGTGCCGCTCGATACGAGAACGCCTTCAATCGGCGGAAATCATCGAAGTATGTTCGGCAAAATCCTGAAAAATGCGACAACCGCTTATGTTCCGAGTGATCCTTCAATCGGGCTGCCGATGCTTGTTACAGCACTTTCGCAAACCGCTGCAAAATTTATGAAAACCCGAAAACGTCCGAGTTTCAGTTTTTCAGGAAAAGAGTTAGGAATCGAAATCCCATAAATTTATAATCAAAGGATAATGGAAGCAGTAAATTTACCAATGAATTTCGGCGGAATAGATGAACCAATCTATTCCGCTTTTGATCTTTCGCGTATTTTGATTTTACCTGTTTCTTTCGAGAATACGGGGGAAATTACAAACGCGAGGGCAATTATTGACGCTTCGCGCAATTTGGAACTTTACGAAGAAGAAACGGATGCGGAAGTTTACAAACTCGGCATTCATACGCTTGATGAATTCAAAATTTTCAAAACATCTGAAACATCTGCGATTTCGCTTTACAAGAAGTCAAAAGAACTTTTAACATCTGAAAAATTTTTATGTGTAATCGGCGGAAGATATTTAACAAACGCAACGATAATCCAGGCATACGCCGAAAACTTTCATAATCTCTCCGTTTTACGAATCAGCGCACATGCCGACCTGCTGAAAGATTTGACAATTCCTTCCGTTCAAGTCGGAATTCGTTCGATTTCCGCAGATCAGGCGCGGACGATTGATTCAGGGTTGCCGATAAAAATTTTCTGGGCAAGAGATATTGTCGGGAGAACAAATTGGATTGATGAAGCAGTTGATGCCTTAACTGACAATGTTTATTTGAAAATTGATGTTAGCGGATTCGATCCGGGCATAATGACGACAATCGGAACACCCGAACCCGGCGGTCTGGGTTGGTATGACGCACTCAAATTTATCCGCAAACTTGCAAAAAAACGCCGTATCGTCGGGATGGATTTAGTCGGATATTTACATTTTGAAAATCAGGATGCACCTGCTTTTCTGTGTGCAAAATTGATCTATAAATCTCTCGCTTATATTTTTAATAACGAAACGCCAAAAGTCATCGGTAGATAGTTCAAAAATTTCCCTATTAAAGTGGTGTATCTCATTTATAAATAGTGATTTCCGCTTTTATTGATTTCAACAGCAAAATCAATTTTATTTAAGATTTTTTTGAACTTATTTATATTTATTTCGTAAAAAACTGGCAGATAATACATTGAAATCTCTTTGCTTCATTTGTAACTTTTAATTAATGAAGTAATATTTAATGATATCAGCTATTTATTGGAGAATTAAAGATGTTAAAGAAAAAGTTCAAACAATCAGGATATTTAAAGTTTTTAGGAATAATGTTAATTTCAACATTGCTCATTTTGTCGGGTTGCAAATCGAGTTTTTATGGTGGTCAGGAAACTACTGAAACTCCGCAACAGCCTCAAACACCAGCGGCTCCGGTGGTTGTCGAAGGAGTTCGAACTTCTTATGCCGATGTCGTTGAAAAAACTTCGCCGGCGGTTGTCACAATCAATTCCGAGCGAAAAGCCTCGGTTCAGCCGCAACAATTTCCGTTCGGCGATTTTTTCAATACGCCGAATGCGCCGCAGGAACAGCAAAGACCGCTTGAACGCGGTGTCGGTTCAGGCGTAATTGTCAGCGCGGACGGCACGATTTTAACTAATAACCACGTAGTTGACGGTGCGGAAAAAATTATCGTTCAGATGAACGACAAAAAAACTTATGAAGCGAAAGTCATCGGTTTAGATCCGCCGAGTGATTTGGCAGTATTGAAAATCGAGGCGCAGAATTTACCTTTCTTAAATTTAGGAAATTCAGATAATGTGCGTGTCGGCGACATCGTTCTGGCAATCGGAAATCCTCTGGGAATCGGTCAAACTGTAACAGGCGGAATTATTTCGGCAAAAGGTCGTCAAACCGGAATCAGCGACGGAACATTTGAAGATTTTCTGCAAACGGACGCACCGATCAATCGCGGAAATTCGGGCGGCGCGTTAGTAAATTTAAGCGGTGAATTGATCGGAATTAATTCACAGATTCTTTCCGGTGGTGCTTCGGGCGGAAACATCGGAATCGGCTTTTCTATTCCCTCAAATATGGCTAAAACCGTAATGGAACAGCTTTTAAAAGACGGCAAAGTCCGGCGCGGAATGCTCGGTGTCGGTATCCAAAACGTAACCGAAGATATTGCTAAAAGTTTCGATATTAAAGATGGAAAAGGTGTGCTTGTCAACAGCGTCAAACAAGGCAGTGCGGCGGAAAAAGCCGGAATTAAAACAGGCGATATTGTTTTGGCAATCAATGGTGAAGCGGTCGAAGACGGCAACACTCTGAGAAATAAAGTTGCCGGAACACAGCCCGGAAGCGAAATTAAAGTCAAAGTTTTACGCGATGGTGCAGAACAGGAATTAACCGCCAAACTCGATGAATTCAATGTTGAAGTTACAAAAAACAAAAATTCTGAAGAACAAAACAAAGAGTCTGACAAATCCGAATCAAACGGCAAACTCGGACTCAGTTTGCAGCCGATCACACCCGAAATTGCCAAACAACTTAATTTGGAGTCAACTGACGGTTTGGTCGTTACCAATATTGACCCGAATGGCGCGGCAGCAGAAAAAGGCATTCAGCGCGGCGATGTGATTTTACAAATTAATCGGCAACCTGTCAGTTCACTTGATGACGTTCAATCAGCAATTGAAAAAGGCGCGGACAGACCTGTTTTGATTTTAATTTCACGCAAAGGTCAAACACTTTTTATGACCATTTCGCCTAAGTAATACTAAATTAACGTCAGTTCGGGATAAGAGAATAAAGATTGGAAGAAAAGATATTTGCCCACGAAATACACGAAAAATACGAAAAGTAAAATTTTTTTCTGCGCGTTTTCGGTTTGCTTTTTCTTCATTTTCGTTTAATTTGTGTGTTTCGTGGGCAAGTATTCTTATCCCGAACTGACGTTAAAATAAGTAAGAATGGTTAGTTAAAATCAAAAAGGCTTTGGAAATTTCCAAAGCCTTTTTACTTATGGTCGGGACGGCGAGATTCGAACTCACGACCTCTCGCACCCCAAGCGAACGCGCTACCAGACTGCGCTACGTCCCGTCAACCAAGTGAATTTAACAGATTAAAAGTGTTTCGAGATTTTGTCAAATTAAACTATTTCTTATGCGTCAGGTATTTTTAAGCCGGTTTATTTTTCAGTAAGTCACGCAGTTCCAAAAGTTGCGCGGTGATAGAAATCAGAACCTCGCGGCGATCTTCGTCGAGTTCCCTCGCTTCCCCGTTATCATCATCAAAATCTTCAATTTCAAGGTCATTATCCTCAAAATCTTCAACTTCCAATTCTTCAACGTATTCGGGAACTTTAACTTCTTTGATAAAACTTTCCTTTTTAGTGCTTTCCGAATGAACTATTTTCAAACGGCTTGAGTCGCGCATTTCGACCTGCAATTTCTTTTTCGCGCCCGCAATTGTGTATAAATCTTCGTAAAGTAATTCTTTGATCCGCAAAGCGATTTCGACATCGCGGCGGCGATAACTTCTCTGTCCTGAACGATTTTTTTGCGGTGAAAGCATCGGAAATTCCGTTTCCCAATAACGCAAAACGTGCGCTTGAACTCCGACTAAATCGCAGACTTCGCCGATTTTAAAGAAAATTTTCTCAGGTATTACAATTGCTGGTTGACCCATTTTTGCCTCTTTTTATGTTAAAGTTTTGTATAAATTCCGCCGTCGTTATTGTATGTATTTAGTAGATTTGTGTCAATGAAAATTTTATGAAGACTGAATTTGAATTTTTAGCAAACATCCGAAAAAAGTTTAATCTGACCAAAATCGGTGACGACTGCGCCGTTTTACCGAAAGATTCTAAAACTGATTTGGTTATTACAACCGATCTGCTCGTTGAAGACATAGATTTCCGGCTCGATTGGACAAAACCCGAATTTCTCGGACATAAAGCATTAGCGGTTTCGCTTTCAGATGTCGCCGCAATGGGCGCAAAACCTATCTGGTCAATGCTTTCAATTGGAATTCCGAAAAAGATTTGGAAAACAGATTTTGTTGATAAATTTTATGAAGGATATTTTGAATTGGCTAAGAAATTCAATGTTGAACTCATCGGCGGCGATGTTTCAAAAACGCCGGATAAAATCGTAATTGATTCGATAGTTGCGGGCGAAGTCAAAAAAGGAAAAGTAGTTTTGCGTTCAGGTGCAAAAGTCGGAGATTTGATTTTTGTAACCGGAAAACTAGGCGGC
>JBBSAX010000041.1:0-27474 GCA_038251885.1 Pyrinomonadales bacterium
AAATGCCAAATCGCTCGGTCAAGAATCTTCGATCATTGTCAAAGGTAAAGTAAAAGAAGATTCGCGCTCGTCAATCGGCGTTGAACTCGACGTTACAGGACTTGAAGTTATTCAAAATGCCAGCGAATATCCGATCACGCCTAAAGAACACGGCACGGAATTTTTGATGGATAACCGTCATTTGTGGATTCGTTCAAAGAAACAACACGCGGTTTTGAAGGTTCGGCACACGGTTATCAAAGCAACACGCGATTTCTTTGATAACAATGGCTTTATTCTGGCAGACACACCGATTTTCACGCCTGCCGCTTGCGAAGGAACGACGACATTGTTTGAAGTTGACTATTTCGACGACGACAAAGCGTATCTGACGCAAAGCGGACAACTTTATAACGAAGCGACTGCCGCAGCATTTGGCAGAAGTTACGCCTTCGGTCCGGTTTTCCGCGCGGAAAAATCGAAAACCCGCCGACATCTGACGGAATTCTGGATGGTCGAACCGGAAATGGCTTATGCCCGACTCGATGATGTGATGAATCTCGGCGAAGGTTTGATAAAATTTATTGTTGAAAGAGTGTTATCGGATCGCCGCGAAGAATTAACGACATTGGAACGCGATATTTCAAAATTGGAAGCCTTATTAAATGACAATTTTCCGCGTATTCATTACGACGAAGCAGTAAAATTATTAAAAGAAGGTTTTGCCAAAGGCGAACTCGAAAACGACTTTGAATGGGGCGGCGATTTCGGTGCGCCGGATGAAACATATATTTCCAAACAATTCGATGCGCCCGTTTTTGTTCATCATTTCCCTGCCGTTATCAAAGCATTTTACTTTGAACACGACGCAGAACGTCCCGAACTCGCTTTAGGCGCAGATTTACTTGCACCGGAAGGTTACGGCGAAATCATCGGCGGCGGCGAACGCGCTTTTGATTTGAAATTTCTCGAAGAACAAATCGAATCACACAACTTACCAAAAGAATCCTTCGAGTGGTATTTGGATTTACGCAGATTCGGCGCAGTTCCCCACGCCGGTTTCGGAATGGGTGTTGAGCGAGCAACCGCTTGGATGTGCGGCATCGAACACGTCCGCGAAACAATTCCGTTTCCACGAATGTTGAATCGGTTGAAACCATAAAAATGCTCGTTAATCAAAATTTCATTTCTGAAATTAGACTGATTATCGAACAATTGCGTGAAAGCGCGATTCGGTCGGTGGATTTTGCGTGTGTTCAGATGTATTGGCACATCGGCACACGAATTTTTGAGGAAAAACAGCAAGGCAAAGACCGCGCAGATTACGGAACTTATCTAATTAAACTAATTTCCGAACAACTTCAACCCGAATTCGGAAGCGGTTTTTCCGTTCGTCAACTTGAAAGAATGCGGCAATTTTATCGAACTTTTCCAATTGCGTCCGCAGTGCGGACGCAATTGAATTGGACACAACATAAATTGTTGATTCGCTTTGAAAATGAAGACAAACGTGAGTTTTATATCGCCGAATCAATCAAAATAATTGGACTTCGCGCCAACTCGAACGGCAGATACATTCGCAATTATTTGAAAGATTGTTGATGAGCAACAATGCCAAAAATGTTCTGGCGATTGCCCGAAATGAAAAAATTGCCGTCCGATGCGAGAGAAATTATCAAAGACCCGATGATTCTCGAATTTCTCGGATTAAAGAGGGAAAGCAGTTATTACGAACGCGATCTCGAACAAGCGATTATCACGAATCTGCAAGATTTTTTGCTCGAACTCGGCAACGGGTTTTCGTTCGTTGCGCGGCAAAAACGAATTCACCTAGAAGGCGACGAATTTTTTATTTATCTCGTTTTTTACAACCGGCTTTTGCGCTGTTTTGTTTTGTTTGAAATCAAAATCGAAAAACTGACTCATCAGCATCTCGGACAACTTCAGATGTATGTCAATTATTACGACCGCATTGAAAAACAGGACTTTGAAAATCCGACCATCGGAATCTTGCTGTGCGCCGACAAAAATGACGCGGTTGTTAAATTTACTTTACCGGAAGAAAATTCAAAAATCTTGGCTAGTCAATATAAACTGCTTCTTCCAAGCGAAAAACAACTGATTGAAGAATTAAATAAAACGCTCGAAAATCTGGAGTAATAAAGTTTATGAAAAAAACTTTGGTATTTATAAAATGTTTATTTGTATTGAGTTTACTACTTGTTTCTTCGATAAATCTGTTTTCACAAAAGCGGATTAGAGATTTAAAGCCAACCGTCATACTAATTTCGCTTGACGGTTTTCGATACGATTATCTCGATAAATACAAACCGAAAACGCTAAACAAACTTGCAAAAAACGGGGTTCGTGCAAAATGGATGATTCCGTCATTTCCGACCAAGACATTTCCGAATCATTACAGCATTGCAACCGGACTTTATCCCGAACATCACGGGATTATCGAGAATAATATTTATGATTTCGACACCGTTTTTTCATTGGGAAAGCGTGAAGAAGTGCAAAATCCTCGTTGGTGGCTTGGTGAACCGATTTGGGTAACGGCGGAAAAGCAAGGACAACACGCCGGAGCTTTCTTTTTTCCCGGAACTGAAGCCGAAATTGCCGGGTTTCGTCCGACATTTTGGAAGGAATACGATGGAAAAATTTCGAATGAAACAAGAGTTGATACGATTTTGAGTTGGCTTGATCTTCCTGTTGCGGAACGTCCGACGCTTTACACACTTTATTTCAGCGATACGGACGATGCCGGACACGGTTACTCACCCGAATCAAAAGAAACGGCGGAAGCAGTTGAAAAAGTTGATAAAGGTTTAAAATTACTCTATGAGGGTTTGAAAAAACGCGGGATAAATAAAAAAGTTAATCTAATAATTGTTTCAGATCACGGAATGGCGGCGGTCAAACCCGAAAACTCAGTTCTTTTGGATTCATATTTTGAGTTTGGTGACACGGAAAGAATTCTTTGGACAGGCGAAATTGTGCAGATTTTCCCAAAAGACGGCAAAGAAGATGTGATTATGTCCGGCTTAAAACCTATTCAACACGCGACTTGCTGGAGAAAAGCAGAAATTCCCGCGAGGTTGAATTACAACGACAGTCCGCGCATTGCGCCTGTTGTTTGCTCGGCGGAAGAAGGTTGGTATATGACGAGCAATGAAAGACTCGAACGCGATAAAAAGCGCGAGGGTTGGGGGAAATTGCGCGGCGCACACGGTTACGACAATAAATTTCAATCAATGCAGGCAACTTTTATAGCGCACGGTGCGGCATTAAAAAAAGGGAAAATCGTCGAACCTTTTGAAAACATTCAGGTTTATAATTTAATGTGCAAAATTCTCGGATTAAATCCTGCCAAAAACGATGGAGATTTTGAAAAAGTAAAAGATATTATCAAATAAGTGAGAAATGAAAAGCGAAAAATCATTTCTTATCACTTCTTATTTTTTTATTCCGACTCAATTGTTAAAACGGCTATTTCAGGCGGGACAAGAAATCGAATAGGCAAAACGCTTGTGCCGATTCCGGTTGTTACGAACATATCAACATCGTTTTCTTTGATGTGTCCGTAAGCATATTTTTGCCCGTAACTCGAAGGAACTATCAAAGAACCCAAAATAGGAAACCAAACTTGTCCGCCGTGGGTATGTCCGGCTAGGACGAGTTTCAAATCATTTGAAATGGGAAAGTCTTTTGTAATTATCGGGAAAATATCGGGACTGTGTTCTAAAGCAATTATGTCGCCCGGTTGGTCGTTTTGTGCTAAAACCGACTTTGCTCTGTCTGTAAAGGTTTTCCAATCAATAACTTTTAAGTGATCGCGCAGACCGAGTATCTTCAAATTTTGTCCGTTGACATTAATCACCGCCAATTCATCTTCAAGCATCTGAATTCCGGCATTCTTTAAATTCGATTTAATGATCGGATCGTTATGCCAACCGTCGTGATTGCCTAAAACTCCGTAAACACCGTATTTTGCCGTCAAACCTTTCAAGTTTTCCGCCACGGTTTCAACCGGCATTTTCAAAGGCGTTCCGATTCCTCTCGTTTGTGAAACATAATCACCTAAAAGAACCGTGATGTCCGGCTTTTGTTCATTGGCTTTGTTGACGATTTCCCTGATTTTGGCTTCGGTTATACTATTTGAACCGCCGTGAATATCTGAAATTAAGACAATTTTCAGTCCATTTAAAGCAGGATTCCAATTTTTTATTTTGATTGTCTGCTGATTGATGACAAGACGATTCGGTTCGATGAAATAAGCGTAAGACAAACACAATACTCCGCATAAAGCGAAGATAATTAGAGTAATGATTACTCGTCGAAGTCTTTTATTCATTCCTTTTTATTTACATTATGTCGGAAAATACTCGCGCCATCGGTTATCTACGAGTTTAACTATGTCTTCGCGCGGCGCAACTTCCTTGGGATACCAAGGTTTCATTCGTGCATCAATGACGATTGGTGCATTATATACGATGTGATTGTTTTCAATTTTTGCTTCTCTCGCATAAATATCTGTCGAAGGATTAAATCGTGTCCAAGTTGCCCAAAGAAATTTGTCGGTCGAATCGGCATATTTAACTGAATCGTGCAAAACGACGATTTCAAAGTCTTTGAACGCATCGGATGAAGCGATTCTTTCCGCTAATAATTCGTCTTGCTCATAACTCAAGCCTTGGACAACCAAACATCCGCCGCAATAAACTTTGGCTTTTGTCAAACCATTTGGCAATGATTCGTTAAATTCGCGTTTTAACTCGCGTTTCTTTTCGCCAACGCCGACCAACATTGCCTTTGAACCGTGATTAATTTTTCCCGAAGCGTAATCGAGTGTGTCAAATGAAGTTCGATCAAAAATAAAGAAATCCGATTCCCAATTTACTCTTTCCAGAATATATTCAAAAAGACTTTTGAAATCTCTCAAGTCTTGCGGTTTGTCGGTTAAAAGCAAAAACTTCGTTAATGTCAATTGACCTTCACCAAGTATTCGGAAACCCGCGCCGAGTGCTTCACGGGAATATCTTTCTTTAACGACCGCCGCCGCCAATGAATGAAAACCCGTTTCGCCATAGCTCCATAAATCTTTGACCGCAGGCATCACGAGCGGAAATAAAGGCGAAAGAAGTTCTTGTAAATAATCTCCGATAAAGAAATCTTCCTGACGCGGTTTTCCTACAACAGTTGCAGGATAAATTGCGTCTCTGCGATGAAATATCGCCTTACAATTAAAAACGGGATAATCGTGAACAAGCGAATAATAACCGTAATGATCGCCGAAAGGACCTTCGGGTTTTCGGATATTCGGCGGAACTTCCCCGCTGAAAACGAATTCAGCTTCGGCAATCAAGCGCAAACCATTTTCCAACGGATTTTTGACGGTTTCGATCTTTCCGTTTGCCAAAAGTGAAGCCAACATCAATTCGGGAACGTCTTCCGGCAAAGGTGCAATCGCCGCTAAAATCATCGCGGGTGCGCCACCGACCGTGATATTGACAGGCAAAGGTTTGTTTAACTTTTCCGCTTCAAAATGATGAAAACCGCCACCTTTTCCTATCTGCCAATGAATTCCTGTTGTCGTATCATCATAACGCTGTATGCGATACATTCCGAGATTATGCTTTCCGCTCGTCAGACTTTCCGTATAAACCAGAGGCAAAGTTACAAAATGTCCGCCGTCTTCGTGCCAAAGTTGCAAAAGCGGGATTTCCGTCAATTTCGGTTCTTTTGAAAATCTTTCCAGAATCGGTGCGCGTTTAACGTCTTTCATTCCGATTTTCAAAGCATCAAAAGCCATCTGCCGATATTGCCAGAGTTCCTTCGGCTTGGGCGGCAATAAGACATCAACCATTTCAACCGCATTTCTGACAAATTCCTGCGGGCGTTTTGAAAAAGCCAGATCAATGCGTTTCGCCGTTCCGAAGAGATTCGTAACGACAGGAAAGATCGAGTTTTTGACATTTTTGAACAATAAAGCCTTTCCCTGTTCATCAATTACGCGCCGATGAATCTCGGCGATTTCCAAATATGGGTCAACTTCCGCCTCGATTTCGATAATTTCATTCTCTTTTTCTAATTGTTTTATATACGACCGAAGATTTTTGTGCATTTTCAGATTTTCTTACAAAATATTGATAATTTAAGGTTACAGTTAAGTTGCTCTTTAATAAAGTTCGATTTTCTCTAAATTTTAGATTTATTTGACTTTTATTTTATGACAAAAAACAAACTCACAACTAATATGCATATATACGAATTTCTAACAAAGTTTTTTAAAAATCTAATAAATGAATAAAAAATCAATCAAAATCGCCTTTATTTCAATTATTCTTCTTAAAATCTTTGTTTCAATGACTTTGGCTCAAACCCTAAACGAGATGAAGCAGAGCCAAATGTTTGAGCAAAAAGCGATTTCAAATTACAAAGAAAAAAATTTCGTGGATTTTTTAACAAATTTGATCGAATCAAACAAACATCGCCCGAATCATCCGCGAATCATTTACAATCTCGCGATTGCTTACGCATTGAATGACAAAAAAAATTCGGCTCTTGAAAATCTGGAAAGACTTGCCGAAATGGGTTTATATTTTTCCATCGAAAAAGATGAGGATTTTAATTCTCTTTTTGAAGCAAGCCAATTTAAGGCTATTCAAGTTAAATTAAACCAAAACAAGTTCCCTGTAAATAAAAGCCGAAAATCATTTTCGCTCGATCAAAAAGATTTGATTACCGAAGGAATCGCTTACAATTCAAAAGACAAAAGATTTTTTATCAGCAGTATTCATCAACGAAAAATTGTTACTATTGATTCAAATAATAATGTTTCTGATTTTTCAAAGGAATCCGACGGCTTATGGAGCGTTTCAGGAATGAAGGTTGATGAGAAACATCAAATTTTGTGGGTTTGCACAAGCGCATTTCCACAAATGAAGGGTTTTGAAAAACAAGACGACGGAAAATCCGGCATTTTCAAATACGATCTGAAGAGCGGAAAACTATTGAAAAAATATTTTCTCTCAAATGAAATTGAAAAACACGCGCTCGGTGATTTGATAATTAATAAAAACGGCGATGTTTTTGCCACCGACAGCATTTCGCCAAAAATTTACTTTATTGCTGCAAAAAATGATTCTCTGGAAGTTTTTCTCGAAAGCGACTTATTTTTCTCTCTGCAAGGATTAACATTCTCGCCCGATGAAAAATTTCTTTTTATCGCGGATTATTCGAAAGGGATTTCTAAAATTGTGATGAAAACAAAACAAATTGAACAACTTACACCCGCCGAAAATATCACAGTTCTCGGAATTGACGGTCTTTATTTTTACAAGAGAAACTTGATTGCCATTCAAAATGGTGTGAATCCAAACAGAGTAATTCGTTTAGATCTCGACAAAAATTACTCAAAAATCGTTTCATTTGAAACTTTGGAGGCAAATCACGAATCATTTAACGAACCGACTTTGGGTTTAATAAAAGATGGTGAGTTTTATTTTATTGCCAACAGCCAATGGAATTTGGTCAATGAAAAAGGTGAACTAGAAAACGAAAAACTTCAAAATCCGCAGATTTTGAAATTAAAACTTCAAAGAGCGTAGAGCGTAGAAAATCTTTGATTTTCTACGCTCTACGCTCTTTGGTAATTGCATTTATCAATTAGCCTTTCGCAAATTTTCCTTTGTAATATCAAGCTGATCGGCTTTGATAACTTCAACCTTCATATCAGGAAAACGCTTTGCCAGATCATCTTTGAACTTCGCGTAATCGCCGACAATAATAACGTCGCCGCCGTATAAATTCGATTTGGAAAAGTTTTGAATTTGTGAATCACTGACCGCTTCAACACTATTCATATACGAATTCAATTCGTTTGCCGATAAACCGAAACTGTATAAATCGGCAATTTGCGCGGCAAGTCCGGCATTTGTTTCCAGATTCCTGCCGAAGTTTCCGGTCAAAACCGATTTGCGCGGAACGAGTTCGGCATTTTCAACTTTGGTTTCCGAAAGTTTCTTAATTTCATCTAAAACCAATGAGACGACTTCCGCCGCTGATTCGTTTTTCGTTTGTGTCCGAGTGGAAAAGTTAGCGTTTCCGAATCTCCAAGCAAAACCGCTACCCGCGCCGTAACTCAAGCCGCGTTTGATGCGAATTTCTTGATTCAGACGTGAAGAATAACCGCCGCCTAAAACGGAATTCAGCGTCAATGCCGGATAATATATTGAACTCGGCATAACTTTTCTTGAACTATCAACTGATGCTCTACCTTCCGCAACAGTTTTTGTATAAACAACTGAAGCCTGACCCGAATTGGGCAAATCCACAATTAAAAGTCTTTTGGCGATCATTTGTTTTTCGTCTTTTTTCTTGGGCGGCATTGTCCGAGATTCAATCAATTTGTAAACGTTTTTCGTTTTCGGCGCAGTCCATTTTCCGAAATACTTATTGGCAAGTTCTTCCGCTTTAGCATTTGTAATGTCGCCCGTGAAAATTAACAAGGCATTTGCCGGAATATAATTTACTTTGTAAAAAGTCGAAATTGTTTTGCCATCAATTCTTTTAATGCTTTCGGGAGTGCCGCCCGCCGGGTGTTCATTGAAACTATAAACGCTTGCAACATAATTTCCCAAAAATCCCGGCTGCGTCAGGTTGTAACTCAAACCGTCGAGTGTTTGAGATTTGAGCAAATCTATTTCATCCTGCTTAAATGCCGGATTCAAAACCGCATCGGATAAAATTGTCATCGCCTGATCCGCTTTATCCGTCATTACATTGACTGAAATAAACGAAGAATTCCAACCTGCAACGGAGTTTATCGAACCGCCTAAAAACTCCATCTGCTCGGCAATTTGGGTTGCCGAACGGGTTTTTGTGCCTTTCGTCAACAAACTCGCTGTCATATCGGCTAAACCGGCAACTTCGGAATCTTCATTTTCCGCGCCTGCCATAATTAAAAGTTGCACCGTGATAAGTGGTACATTTTTGCGTTCGACAACTGCGACTCTCAAACCGTTTTTTAATTTGGTTTCCTTGACCGCCGGAATTTTTACGGATTTCGGGGCAGAAGGTTCGGGCGGCGAAGTTTGCGCGAAGATTCCGACGCTCAAAACACACGCGGCACAAAATATCTTCACTAGATTTTCAATTTTCAATTTTCCGTTTTTCATTTAGATTCATTCTCCTTCGCCGCTTGATTGTAGTAGATGACGTTGCGGTTTTTGTCTGTGAAGTATTTTTTCATAACTCTTTGAATATCAGCAGGCGTTACAGCTTCCAGTTTCTGGATTTCCGTATTTACTGCGAGCGGATCGCCTTGATATGCGACGGCGCGTTCGATGGCGATTGCTTTGCCATCGTTGTTTTCGCGTCTTTCCAAAGTCTGCGTGATTAACTGATTTTTCGCTTTTTCCAGTTCTTTTGCGTCAACAGGTTTGTCTTGAATTTTCTTTAATTCCGCTAAGAAAGCTTTTTCTAGTTCGGCAGAAGTATGACCTTCGGAAGCAATTCCGACGAAAGAAAGTAAACCTCCGTCAACTTTCAAGTCGAGATTAAACGATGCTTCTTGGGCAATCTGCTGATTTCGAATAATTTCCTGATAGAGTCTCGAACTTTCACCGCCTGACAGAATCGTTTCAGCAAGTAGTAGAACTGGAATGTCTTCGCTTTTTGAGACAGGTGCTTGAAAATTGATCGCTGTTGCAGGAAAAGGCACGATCGGTCCGGTTTCTTCAAAACGTCTTTCGGCTGACCAAGCAGGTTCGCTCACAGTTACGCGCGGAATTTTTGAATCGGGTTGTTTAATACTACCGAAATGTTTATCCGTCCACGCGTCGAATTGTTTTTGATCAAAATCGCCGACGACAATCAAATATGCGTTGTCGGGACGATAAAAAGTTTTATAAAATTCGTTCGCGTCCTTCGTTGTCGCCGCACCCAATTCGTCCAAGTTTCCGATAACGCCGCGTTTATATGGATGTTTTTGATATGAAAGACTTCCCATAAACTCATAAAATCTGCCATAGGGTTGCGCGAGAACGCCTTGACGAAACTCTTCTTTGACGACATCTCGTTCGGAAGCAAAATTCGTTTCGTCAACATTCAAGTTTTGCATTCTTTCAGCTTCCGCCCACAAAAGCGGTTCGAGATGATTAGACGGCACGACTTCGTAATAATTTGTAAAATCGTCCCACGTCGAAGCGTTATTGAATCCGCCGACATCTTCGGTCAGACGATCCATTTTCTCATTCGGCATATTTTTTGTGGACTTAAACATCATATGTTCAAACATATGTGCAAATCCCGAACGTCCTTCGGGATCGTTTTTTCCGCCAACGTTATACCAAACGTGAATTGCCACCGTCGGTGAAGAATTGTCCTGCATCGAAACGATTTTCATACCGTTTTTCAGCGTTCTTTGTTTAATATTCATCGGCGTAACTTTTACCTGTCCAAAAGCCGTAAAGCTCAGAAACAGTGCAAAAATCAACAACATTGTAATTTTTGAATAAATTCGCATAATTTGTTCCTTTTATAGGATTTTTCGTTTTATACGTCAGGAAACGTATTTAGGTTTATGATGCAAAAAAAGGGATAAAGATGTAAATCCCTTAAAATTCAATTTAAACCCGTTTAGCGACGGGCTTTGCCCGTAAGGTTTCAATTCGTAATACATAGGTTTTTGCAGATAAAAATTACGGGCAAAGCCCGTCGCTAAACGCTTGGTTTTTTGAAAATACATTACTGACTATAATCGTAAAAACCTTTTCCGCTTTTTCGTCCTAACCAACCTGCATCAACATATTTTTTAAGCAGAGGACACGGACGATATTTTGAATCACCGATTCCTTCATGCAAAACATTCAAAATCGCTAAACAAACATCCAAACCGATAAAATCTGCCAAAGTAAGCGGTCCCATCGGATGATTCATTCCGAGTTTCATAATTTCGTCAATAGATTCCGGTGTTGCAACGCCTTCTTGCAAACAAAAAATCGCTTCATTTATCATCGGCATCAACACGCGATTTGAAACGAAACCGGGCGAATCATTACATTCAACCGGAACTTTGCCGAGTTTTTCTGATAAATCTTTTACTTTCGCGTAAGTTTCATCAGAAGTTGCAATTCCGCGAATGACTTCGACCAATTTCATCAGCGGAACCGGATTGAAAAAGTGCATACCGATAACTTTGTCGGGACGTTTTGTAACACCTGCGATTTTTGTAATCGAGATCGAAGAAGTGTTTGAAGAAAGAATCGTATCTTCATTTGTTATTTCATCCAATTTCTGAAAAATCTGTTTCTTTATCTCAAAATTCTCCGTCGCCGCTTCAACGACCAACGCGCAATCCTTCAAATCTTCAAGATTCGTCGTCGTGTTGATTCTGCCGAGAATTTCCGTCTTTTCGTCTTCGGTCATCGTTTCTTTTTTGATAAAACGATCAAGACTTTTGCCGATATTCTGAACGCCGCGTTCGACAAAATCCTGTTGAATATCGCAAATTACAACATCAAAACCTTTGCTCGCGGCAGTTTGAGCAATGCCATTGCCCATTGTTCCCGCGCCGATAACTCCAATTATTTCACTCATTTTTATTGATTTCCTTTTTTTATAATATTTAAAATCTATTTATTAAAAACCTTTTAAATAAAATAAATGAGCGACAAAAATAGTTTTTATCGCTCATTTATTCATACACAATTTAGATCAATCTCTTTCAACTGCCATTGCCACCGAATTTCCACCGCCGAGACACAGTGCGGCAACGCCTTTCTTCACGTTTCGGCGTTTCATTTCATAAAGTAAAGTCGTTAAGATTCGTCCGCCGCTGTTACCGATGGCGTGTCCGAGAGCAACCGCGCCCCCGTTGACATTGACTTTTTCTATATCGAGTCCGAGTTCTTGCATTACGCCGAGTGCCTGAACGGAAAAGGCTTCGTTGAGTTCAAACAGATCAACTTCTTCCATTGTCCAACCCGCTTTTTTCAGGACATTTTTCACTCCTTCGACCGGAGCCATCATAATTAATTTAGGTTCGATGCCCGAAGTTGCATAAGCGACGATTCGCGCAAGCGGCTCAACTCCAAGATCACGCGCTTTTTCTGCTGAAGTTACAACAATTGCCGAAGCTCCGTCATTTACGCCGGGAGCATTTCCGGCTGTTACAGTTCCGCCGTCTTTCTTAAAAGCCGGACGAAGATTTCCCAATGATTCGATAGACGTATCATCACGAATCGTTTCATCACTATCGAAAATGATCGGTTCGCCTTTTCTTTGCGGAATTTCAAGCGGAATGATTTCTTCATCGAACTTGCCGGAATCTCTCGCCTCCATTGCTTTGCGGTGCGAATTATAGGCATATTCATCTTGTTCATTTCTGCCGATCTGATATTTTTCCGAAACTACTTCGCCTGTATTTCCCATGTGCCAATTTTCAAACGGACACCACAAACCATCGTGAATCAAAAGATCAACATCGGTTTGATTTCCCATTCGATAACCTTCACGGGCGTTCGGTAAGGCATAAGGAATATTTGACATTGATTCCATTCCGCCTGCGACGACAAAATCTGAATCGCCGAGTTTGACTGCCTGTGCCGCAAGTGAAACCGCACGTAAACCCGAACCGCAGACCATGTTAATTGTTAATGCCGAAACTTCCGGCGGAAGTCCCGCTTTCAAAGCCACCTGTCGTGCCGGGGCTTGTCCGAGTCCGGCTTGAACAACACAGCCCATAATTACTTCATCAACATCTTCAATTCCAATTCCAGCGCGTTTGACAGCTTCTTTAACCACCGCTGCGCCTAAATCCGTTGCTGAAAACCCTTTCAAACTTCCTAAAAACTTCCCTGTTGCCGTCCGTGCGGCACTAATTATTACTGCTTCTTTTAATGTATTTTCCATATAATTTTCCTTAAAAAATATTCAATTAACTATTGTGAAATATTATAGCAAAATAATTTTTATTTATCACAAAGACAGTGTTGACAAATAATTATAAAGAAAATAAGAAGCGAAAATAAATTTCCACGTTCAAAAGATTGGATGGAGGTTTTTCTAAAAGTTGAAGGGATGATTTAGCTTCACCCCAACGAGTATATTTAAAAGGATGCGGGTTTATCTCGTATCCTTTTTATTTTGAAAATTTAATTATTTTCAAGGCACTTGCATTTGATGAAAAATTCAACTATTTTTCTCTTATAATCAAATTCAAAATTTGTCCGACATTTACTGTAAGGTTAAAAAAATCTAATGCTTAAAATTCGTAATTTTCGTCATTTAATAACGAAATCGGGAATGCTTTTGTTTATTATTCTGATAATTTCCGTTTTTTCGCCGATTCTTTCTCAAACTCAAATTGCTACGGCAAATCAAAAGAAAATTGATCTGCTCAAGGAATTTAAGTATCGTCTGATCGGACCGTTTCGCGGCGGTCGGGTTGGCGCGGTCGAAGGAATTACCGAGCAACCTGATGTTTATTATTTCGGAGCAACCGGCGGCGGGATTTGGAAAACTTTGGACGGCGGGGCAAATTGGCAAAATATATCTGACGGTTTTTTTAACACGGGTTCGGTTGGTGCAATTGATGTTGCCGATTCTGACACGAACGTAATTTATGTTGGAATGGGCGAACAAACTATTCGCGGAAATGTTTCGAGCGGAGATGGTGTATATAAATCAAATGATGCCGGAAAAACATGGAAAAACATCGGTTTAACTGATACACAACAAATTTCCCGGGTGCGCGTTCATCCGAAAAATCCTGACCTGGTTTATGTTGCGGCACTCGGACATCTTTGGGGAAAAAATGAGCAACGCGGTATTTTTCGAAGCAAAGACGGCGGAAAAACTTGGGACAAAATTCTTTACCGTAATGATGAAACCGGTGCAAGCGATCTGATTATTGATCCCACAAATCCGAATACGATTTATGCTTCGTTTTGGCAAATCAGCCGCAAACCTTACCGAATGGACAGCGGCGGTGATGGAAGCGGTTTGTTCAAATCAACGGACGGCGGCGATACTTGGACGGAAATCTCCCGCAATAAAGGTTTACCGAAAGGAGTTTTGGGGAAAATTTGTATCACCGTCTCGCCCGTTAATGCTAACCGTTTATGGGCGATGGTCGAAGCTAAAGAAGGCGGACTTTACCGTTCCGATGACGGCGGCGAAAGCTGGCAATTAATCAGTAGTAATGCAAATATCAAACAACGTCCGTGGTATTTTTCCAGAGTTTATGCCGATACTGAAAATGAAAATACGGTTTATGTCTTAAATGTTCAACTGCATAAATCAATTGACGGCGGAAGAAATTTTACGACAATTCGCGCTCCGCACGGCGATCATCACGATTTTTGGATTTCGCCCAAAAATTCGAAAAGAATCATTAACGGAAATGATGGCGGGGCAAATGTTTCAACCAATGGTGGGTCTTCATGGACGGAACAAGATCAACCGACGGCACAATTTTATCGTGTCACTTTAGACAACGATTTTCCATACAATATTTACGGCGCACAACAGGACAATTCAACCGTTAGCATCGCCAGCCGTTCGGATAATTTTGCAATTACTACAAGCGATTGGTTTGATGTCGGCGGCGGCGAATCCGGATGGATCGCGCCGCATCCTGAAAATTCAAACATCGTTTTTGCGGGAAGCTACGATGGGTTTCTAACTCGATACGATCATCGAACCGGACAACAAAGAAGTGTTGACGTTTACCCTGAAAATCCGATGGGATCAGGGGCAGAAGTGCTTAAATATCGTTTTCAGTGGAATTTTCCGATACTATTTTCGCCGCATAAAACGAACGGAAAATATCCGCTTTATACGGCGGCACAATTTCTGTTTCGTTCGATGGATGAAGGGCAAACTTGGGAAAAAATCTCACCTGACCTAACCCGTGACGATAAATTAAAACAAAAAACTTCAGGCGGACCGATTTCGCAAGATAACACGAGCATTGAGTATTACAGTACAATTTTTTCGTTGGATGAATCGCCCTTAAAACAAGGTGTAATATGGACTGGAAGCGATGACGGTTTGGTTCACGTCAGCGAAGACAATGGACAAAACTGGAAAAATGTTACGCCGAAGGATTTACCCGAATGGCTTCAAATTAATGAAATCCGTGCTTCACCGTTTGAAGCCGGAACTGCATATTTTGCCGCAACCGGCTACAAAAGCGACGATCAAAAACCTTACCTTTATAAAACAAATGATTATGGTAAAAGTTGGAAAAAAATTGTTAAAGGTATTCCCGAAAACCATTTTACGCGGGTAATTATTGAAGACCCTAATAAACGCGGATTTCTTTTTGCAGGAACTGAACGGGGAATTTATTATTCATCAAACGACGGAGAATCGTGGCAAAGTCTGCAATTAAATCTACCGATTGTCCCGATTACGGATTTGGCAATTCACAAAAGAGATCAAGATTTGGTGGTCTCCACACAAGGACGAGCTTTTTATGTTTTGGACGATCTGCCGATGATTTACCGGCTTGCCGACGCGCAAATAGCTGATGTTTTCTTGTTCAAACCCGAAGACGCACACCGAACTGCCGGCGGAGGTTTTGACTTACCGGACACAGCATCTGTCGGACAAAATCCCCCGAACGGAGTTGTCACACATTTTTATCTCAAGGAAAAACCCACGAAAGAAATCGCTCTCGAATATCTTGATTCGAGCGGAAAAGTCATTCGCACTTTTACGAAAAAACCCGAACCCGTCGGCGATGAACAACCAACCTCGCCCGAACCGAACAATCCGCCGCCGAGCGGTGAACCGCCGCTTCCGACGGAAATCGGTTTAAATACATTCGTCTGGAATTATCGTCTGCCAAATGCCAAAGGTTTGCCCGGTTTGATTATGTGGGGCGGTTCGCTTGCCGGAGCGCGGGTTGCGCCGGGAAATTATCAGGTCAGATTGAAGGTTGACGGAAAAATAATTTCAACTGAATCCTTTTCGATCAAAGCCGATCCGCGTCTTTCGACAACTCAGGAAGATTTCGATAAACAATTCGATTTAATGACAAAAATCAACGCCAAAGTTACCGAAACGCATAATTCAATTCTGGAGATCCGCGACACGCGCGGGCAACTTGAGAATATTTCCAGAAGATTAAAATCTCCTGACGAAAAACTATTAATTGATAAAGCTAAAGAAATTTCTAGAAGATTAACTGAAATCGAAGAAGAATTGATCCAAACAAAAATCAAAAGTTCTCAGGACGCGCTGAACTTTCCGATCAAATTAAACAACAAAATCGCGGCACTCGGCGCAACCGTTGACAGTTCCGACGACGCGCCGACTTCACAATCTTACCTGGTTTATAATGATCTGACGGCAAAAATTGACGCGCAACTCGCAAAGTTTGACGTAATAAAATCTGGAGATATTGCAGAATTTAACAAACAATTCGCGGCAAAGAATTTACCTGTGATCGTAACGAAAAAATAGATTATTTTGTTATTGAAATGTAAATAATTTTGAAATAAATTAATCTTCGCCGATATCTTCATTCCAGATTTCGGGATTCGATTCGATATAATTTTTCAAAAGTTCGACACACTCAGCGGAATTTAAATCTATAACTTCAACGCCGTTTTCTTTGAGCCATTCAACGCCGCCTTGAAAATTTTCCGATTCGCCGATAATGACCGTGCCGATTTTAAATTGTCGAATAAGTCCCGAACAATACCAACACGGCGCAAGCGTCGTTACCATTATTTTGTCGCGGTAAGTTCTCTGTCTGCCAGCTTTGCGAAAAGCGTCTGTTTCGCCGTGAACCGATGCGTCATTCTCCTGAACTCTTCGGTTATGTCCGCGTCCTAGAAGTTTTCCCGTTTTATCAAATAATGCCGCGCCGATTGGAATCCCGCCTTCGGCAAAACCTATCTGTGCTTCTTCAATTGCTACATCAAGCATTTTTTGGTAATCAAATTCGTTCATATTCTCTTTCGATTTCGATAATTTCTCCCGGCAACGGATTGATTTTTTTGTCTTGCAAACATTTGCGATAACCGAGCCAGATCAAAATAATGCCGACGAATTCGCCGATATAGAGTGCTTCGACCATTCCGGCTTTTGCCATACCACCGCCAATTCCGGGAAGTATGGCACCCGCAGTTATTAAAAAATTTCCGATTGCGCGATTTTTGCCGTTTTCAATCTTTGTATAACGAATTGCGCTGTAAAATGCGCTTCCGATCAGGAAAATAACAGAATATGTGTTGATAAAAGGCGTTAAAAGACGAACCCATTGCCATTCCAACACCGCACCGCTCGGACGAAAAGATTCCAAAACTTGTAAATTTACGGGCGAAAGAAAAACGCAAATCGAAGCAAAAATAATAAACGGCAGAGTTATCGCCGTTAAAATATGGGCATTTTTCTTCTTAAAATGTAGATAAACCGAACCTTGTGCCAACGGATAACCACCGAGAATTGCTCCGGCAACATACCATGATTTATTTAATGTCGGGGTGTTCCCGAATAAAGTAATAAATCCTTCAAAAAAAGTGCCTAATCCATAAGTGAAAACTCCGATTCCCCACCATAAAAGATGTGTTCCACCTTTGTTTAAAAAACGATTGAAAATGTCATAAAAGAAATATACTGAAAAAAGAGTTGTTAAAATCGGTAAATAATGGACCGCTTGCAAACCTTGAAAAACTTCGCTCATATTGCGAATTTAGCTAAAGTCAGCGTGATTATGCAAATCGGACTTGTTTAAATTTTACGATTAATCGGAAAAGGATTTCTAATAAATCAGGATTTAGTCAGACAATTTTGTTTTGGGCAACGAAGGAATGTCGAGATTCGGATTCGATTTAAATATATCAATTTTAGAATCCGGTTTGTGAATCGGAGTATTTTGTTCATTTATAGCCTCCAATTTTACATTTTTATCTCTAACGGCAACAGTTAGGTTGCGTCCGGTTTGTTTAGCTTTATACAGCCCTAGATCAGATCGCCGAAAAAGTTCTTGATAATCATCGGTTTTGTGATTTAATGTTGCAAAACCGATACTTAAAGTTATATTAATATTTTTTGAGCCGGCTTTGATCGGTGTTTTTTGAACTATTTCGCGGACGCGCTCGGCAACAATATGGGCATTTACAAGGTCTGTGTCGGGTAACAAAATGGTAAATTCTTCACCTCCGAAACGTCCCAAAATATCGTGTTCACGAAGAACTCCGGTTATAGTTCTAACGACTGTTTTCAAAGTAAAATCCCCAACTTGATGCCCATAAGTGTCATTTATCTTTTTAAAATGGTCTAAATCCAACAAGAGTAAAGACATCGGCAATTCGTATCTTTTCGATCTGTCAATTTCCTTTTCAATCAATCTTTCCATCGCCGCCCGATTATAAATTTCGGTTAAAGAATCCATTGTTGCCAGTCTTAATATTTCCCCCATAAATTTATCGTTTATCATCAACATAAAACTCGATGTTAAAATCAAAAGGGAAACAAAAATGAAGGCAAAGTTTATACTTTGGATTATTCCACCTGGAAAAGTATTTCCAAATAAATTTTTTGAAAGTAGTGAAAATATTATTATCAAAGGAGTCAAGCCGATTAAGAAAAATCCCAAGCCTAAAATACGTTCACTGATTTTCGGCTTGGATACATTCCTAAAAAAAAGTAAATGCGAACAGAGAAAAGCCAAAAATGAACCGATAATGGCAATGGTTATCGTGCGAACAAAAGTATTCTTGTAAATGTATGTAGTTAAAACAAATATAAGAAAAGCAAAGCTAATTAAAGAGTAAAATATTCGCTTGGAAAAGTGTTTTTCTTTAAAATCGGATAAGGCTTGATAAAAAAGCATTATTGATAATAAAAGCAAAGTGTAAGCAGAAACGATTGAAAAAAAATCGGGAATTTGATCTCGGAAAAAAATAAAAACCCAAGCCAGACTTTGCGCTCCGCATCCCCAAGCCCAATTTAGAACGCCTTTTATTTGCGGATGGGTTCGAGCCGTGACTAAAATGCTTATTCCCATTACAATTGCTGCAATAGCATTTAGAAATAATACGGTTTTAATATCTAAGCTCATACACCCCGGTTCTTTTTTATCTCGAAAATCTCTATTTGAGATAAAGCTGATAAATTTGTTACTTTTAGAGATAAGATGCTTTTCGATGCAAGTCAAGTTTTCTTTTAATATTTTAATACTTACAGTATTTTTTTTTAGGAGTTTGAGTGTGGCAAGAGAATTTCAACCCGGCGATGATTTATTATTTCAACTCGAAAGCGGATTCGGTCTTTTGCGAGTCTTAGCAATTGAATCAACCGAAACAGGCGATCCGATCTGGCATCTACTCGCCTATCAGGATTTGTTTTTAGACGGTGAAATGGCTGAAAATGCTTTGAAGAATCCAAATAATCTAAAAGTTTCGATTCCTCATATGGCTCTTACAAATCGCGCTTTTGAAAGAACACCAACCGCCAAACTAATGAATCGTGCGGTTACTGATGAAGAATACAAATTTTACCAAGATTGGAAAGAAAATCCCGAAAGTGAGGTTTCCGACCGTTCGGCACTTTTAATGATGGGTTTGAGATGATTATAAGAAAAATCCTTATTCCTGATTTTTAACCTTATAAACCGAACGGATTCTGCCTGAACTATTTTCTTCCGTTTTACTTTCAGAGATAACGCGATTCTCACGCATAAAAACTGTCATTTGGGCGGCTTGCGATGAACCGTTTTCTTTATCATCAACGGTTGCCGGATTTCCCCTCAGAATTACGGATTCATCGGAAGCATCATATTTTGCATATTCGCCAGACGCTTTACGACTCGGCTGTGTGATTACAACATTATTTTCGGCGATTGTTTGTGAAACTTCGTTTTTATCATTCAAATAGATATTCGCAACTCCCGCCATAATCCGGTCGGTTTGTTGGCGAATGTCAACATTTCCTTCGTATTTCAGATAATTGCTGTCTTTGGTATAAAACAATTTGTCCGACGAAGCATAAACCGGAACATTGATCTCTTTGCCATTTTCTTTTCGTTTCGCGTCATAAAGCAGACTTTGAACTTTTCCTTCGCCGTAGAGTTTTCCTTCTTTTTGATTTAAAACAAGTTTTTCAGCACGAACATAATTATTTTCCTGCCACGCTCTTGCATTTCCTGAATATACTGCGGTTTCAGCCGAATGATCGAGATTTGCTTCATTCGCCGTTATAAATACCGGCGAATTTGTTGCGCCAAAAGGAGTTGCGCCGCCTGTTTTCTTCTGGCTATAATATGTCGTGCTAACTTTATTACGAAAAACGGATTTGTTATTTTTTGTATCCCAATCAATTTCGCCGCCCTTTGCACGCGCTTGCGAATCCCAAACCGTCGGTTCGCCGCCGCGAAGTCTGACGGTTTCATCCGCTTGTGTGAAGGTCAAGTTATCGGCGATTCCGTTTCTTTCAAGTTCATTAAATTTCGCATCGCCGTTTGCTTCAAATTTCTCTAAATCTTTTGTTTGTTGATTGAAACCGACATTCATTTGATTTGATGTAAGCGTTTGATTTCCGCGATTTGCCCGCGCAACCGTCGGAATTCTGACGGCTTTTACATTTGTTGCGGCAGAGCAACTTTTTGCATTATTTTCGGCATAAAAATCACAATCGAATCGCGGTGCATTTATTGTAGTTTTGTAATTTTCCGGCGCATTTCTCAGCGGTTCAATATAGAGTTCGGCGTTTCCGACGGCTTCGGCTTTTGTTAAATCCTTTCCATTGTCGTTCCAGATCGTTTTCACAGTATCGGCGGTTAATTTTTTATTTGAAGCCTGCGGATTATTGTTCGGGGCATCAAGCGAAATCGTCGTGCGACCTTCGGTTTGCATTTGATTTAGCAAACCGGTTTTGAAATCCAATTTAATCGCCTTCGGCGCGGAAAGCGAAACTCTCGTGTAAGATTCCGTATTTGCCGGAATTAAAGTCGCTTTACTTTGCCCTAAGGTGTTCGCGTTTTGTAATTTCTGATTATCGTCAAAAATCGCGTTCAATTCGGCGGCGGAAATCTCCGTCGTTCTTTCTGGATTTGTTTGTTTTAAAAAAGCGTTTCCTTTGGCATTTGCGCTTATAACTTGTTTTTTGGCATTAAGATACGCTGTTAAATTATCGCCTTTTATATATTCTGCCGGTTGAATGATTTCGGCATTTCCGTTTAAAAGAATTTTACCGTTCGTTTGTTCATAAATCGCATTTTGTGCGCGAATGGTCGTGTCTTTATTGTCTTCGGAAGTTAAAATTTCAACGCCGTTTTTGAGTTCAAATCTGTCCGCGTCTTTTTCGTAAAGTGCGTAATTTGTCGTAATTTTTGTAGGCTTTTCGTTATTTGTAGTTGTTTCAATATCAACATTTTCAAATAGTTCGAGTTGTTTCAACTCTTTTTGAATTTTTGCCGTCGCGCTGTTTGCCCGGGTTTTCGTCCATTTCGGATTTTTTGAAGTCGGTTTTTGATAAACGAAAACACTTCCGTTAAGGTCAATTTGATTAAGTTCTTTATTCGTAAATAAAGCCACCGCACGATTTGCCTGAATATCCGTCGGTTGCGACATTTCGTTGGAATTTGTATCTGGAGTCACGTTGATATTGACATTTTCGTTAAATTCGATCTTTTCGGCTGGTTGATTAAAAAAAGCGCGTCCGGCTGTGATTTTGGCATTTTCAATTTTTTCAAGTTCGCCGCCTTTCTTTCCGAAAGCCGTAATTTCTACGTCTTTTAAAAGTTCGAGTGTTTTTTCCTTAGTATTGACAATTGCACCGACGGAATTTCCCGAAACATTTTCGCGTGAAAATTCGATATATTCTTCCGCATAGGCAATTTCGGTTTCTTTTTTGTAAGTTAATTGGTCTGTTTTTACTTGAAGCCCGTCCCGCGAATTGATATTCACTTCGCCCGAAAAATACGCTGTAAATAATTTTGAATTTTCTTTTTCAGGAACATAAATCGCTAAATCCGCCGTAATTTGATCGGACTTTTCACTTTCCGCATTAAATACTTGTAAAAAAACATTTTCAAGTTCTTGGTGATTGTCGGTAAAAGTTCTAACTTTGTCCGCTTTAATATAATAATTTAATTTATCACCGTCATTTTCGCGTCTTTCATAGCCATTTACTTCAGCAATTACATTTTCTGAAAGCTCTAATTTATTTCGCATTTTCAGACGAAAATCTTCTTTGCCATAATTCAAATAAAATCCGATTCCAATCGCAATCAGAGTAACCGCCAAACCGCCAATCGCAAATATTCTAAAGATTTGCGGTAACTTAGCGCGAAATTCGAGATTTTTTAGATTTTTTTTCGGCTGTTTTTCAGGCATTATAATTTAAAGTTTTCTACTTGATTCGATTTTTTGAGTTTTCCGGTGTGCGAATAAAAACCTACTTTTCCATTTAAATCTACTATCCAAACTTCCAACGCTCCTTTTTCCAAATAAAGTCGAATTTTTTCATCCATTTCTGCTTTGGAATTTGCCGGAGATTTTACTTCAATGCAAATTTCCGGTGCTTTAGGATACGGCGTTGTATCGCCGAATTCTTCGATAAACTCATCCGAAGCCCAAGCTACATCAGCAACTTTTACACCTTCGCTCGTTAAAATCGAGCATTCGATAGTAATCACACCCTTATCTTTAAATAACTCAATTTCCCGCGCGGTTCTGTTTTGAACAATTCCGTGACGATTTGATGCCGGACTCATTAAAATCTGTCCGAATTTGTTCAATTCGATCTTGTATGGCAAATCACGAAAAAACGGATTATCAATTAATTCCTTCCACTTTACGGCTAAACTCATTGTTTTTCTCCTTTTAAAGATTAAAAAGATAATAGTATTTTGAGCCTGATTAAACTTTGTATTTTCAAACTATCTGCAACTTATCATAACTCTGAAAACTTTCGGCAAACTTTTTCATTCTACTTTTAAATCTTTTACGACCAATTGCAATCGCGTGTTTCCATTCCAGTTATTTGCTTCCGGCGCATAAGCCAGTTCGATGCGGGAATTGGGTTTCAGAGTTTGCTCCCGTGATTTTTCAACACCGTCCCACCAGACGGCTTCGAATTGTTTTCCGTTTTCATCGCGCAATTTCAGTTTGAGATGTTTTTCTTTCATCACGAACGGATCGCCCTGTAGTTGCAGATTTTTCGTTGCAAAAACGGGTTTCGGGTTTCCCATTCCGAATGGTTCGAGTTTTTTCAAATCTTCGACCAGATCGAGATTTAAGGTTTTTGATGAAACCGCTGCGTCAATTTTTATTTCAGGTATCAAATCTTCCGGCGAAAGATGTTTTCCCGCGTGTTCGTCAAGTTTTTCTTGCAATTTTTCGATATTTTCTTGCTTTATTTTCATTCCGGCGGCGGCGGCATGTCCGCCATATTGTTCAAAAAGCTCGGCACACGAATCTAAGCCGTTTAATAAATGATAGTTTGCAATACTTCGCGCGCTTCCGTGTCCGATTCCGTCTTCGAGTGAAATAACAATCGTCGGACGGTAAACTTTCTCGGCTATTCTCGAAGCCGCAAGTCCGATCACGCCGCGATGCCAGCCTTCTCCGGCGACCACAACAAAATTTTTATCTGTTATTCCCTCTGTTTCAAATAAAGCTAATTTTGTAATTTCTTGTTGAACTTTTTGCCGTTCACGGTTGCGGCTGTCAAGCATTTCCGCCAAACTGCGCGCCGTTTCAAACGAATCGGCTTCCAAAAGTTCGACAACGTGCCGCGCCGCGTCCATTCTTCCGGCAGCATTTATACGCGGTCCGATGCGAAAGCCGATGTCGTAACTCGTCATTTCGCTATTGCAATCGGCGACTTCCATTAAGGCTTTTAATCCGAAATTATGCGCCTTCGGCAAATCTTCCAAACCGATTTTAACAATCGTGCGATTCTCGCCTGTTAGTTTCATTACATCGGCAATTGTTCCGATGGCAACAACTTTCAAAAACCCTTTAGCAGTTTTTTCCCGACCTTTTTCTTTAAGAAGTGCTTGAATCAGTTTGAACGCAACACCGACTCCGGCTAAATTTTTATCGGGATATTCGCAACCCGTTTGATTCGGATTGACTACTGCAACCGCAGGCGGATTTCCTTTTTGTTCGTCGGATAAATGATGATCGGTAATGATTATGTCCAAACCATTTTCTTTTGCCCAGATCAAAGGCTCAAAACTTCTGATTCCGCAATCAACTGTAATTACAAGTGAAAAACCGTTTTCTTTGGCTTTTTCGAGCGCGGGAATATTTACGCCGTAACCTTCCGTAAAACGATGAGGAACGTGAAAACCCGATTTTGCACCGAGTATTTCAAGACATTTCCGCAAAACAACCGTTCCGGTCGTGCCGTCAACGTCGTAATCACCCCAAATCAGGATTTTCTCATTATTTTCGATTGCCTTTAAAATCCGCGCAACCGCTTCTTTCATACCCTTCAATAAATACGGATCGTGCAAGTCTTCATAATTCGGATTTAAGAATTTGTAGGCTTTCTCTTCTGTTTCAAATCCGCGCGAGATAAGCAAAGCGGCAACTATCGGCGAAATATTCAGAATATTTGCAAATTGCTTAACATCATCATAATTATGCTTTTGAACTTTCCAACGATTCATACTTGCGGACTCAAAACTCCCTGCCAAAGTAATATGAGAATTAAAGCACCCAGGGCGATACGGTAAATAATGAAAATCGCGGTCGAATTTTTTCTCAAAAAAGCGAGCAGAAACCAGATTGATAAATATCCGACGATTCCTGCAACAATTGTTCCGACGGCAAGAGGTATAAAACTATCATCAGGCAAAATTTCCAAGGCTTCTTTTAATTGTAACAAACCGCTTGCCGTTATAGCCGGTATCATTAATAGAAACGAAAATCTGGCGGCGGTTTCACGTTTCAAACCGGAAAATAAGCCGCCCATAATCGTCGAACCCGAACGGCTGGCACCCGGAACTAAAGCTAAAACTTGCATGAAACCGACAATAATCGCATCGAAAATTCCAATACTTTTAAGGTCTTTTCGCTGGCTTCCGACCATTTCCGCCAAAGTTAAAAGCAAGGCAACCGCAATCAACATAATGGCGATCAGCCAAAGATTTTTTGTTAAAGCACCTTCAATTATGTCCTTAAATAATAAACCGACCACACCGACCGGAATCGAACCGACTATGATCAGCCAGCCAAGCCAGGCTTCTTCCGACAACCACATCGGGCGGCTGCCATTTGTGCCGGAAAAAATCAGACCGCGTTTATTATTCAATAAAGCCCAATGATCGCGGACAAAAGCGGCTGTAATATTTAAAATATCGGAAGCAAAATAAACAAAAACCGCCGCCAGAGTTCCAAGTTGTATAACAGCAATTGTTGCTGTTATTTGCTTTGGATCGCCGTTATACAAACTCGTATAACGACTGGCAAATACCAGATGCGCCGTCGAACTGACCGGAATAAACTCGGTCAATCCTTGAACGATCCCAAGGATAATCGCTTGTAAAAGATTCATAAATCAGGATGGTTTTTCAGAATGGTTTTTTGTAAAAACAATCTGAATTTTCTTACTTTTTTGGTGATTCGTCAAAACTTAAATAAAGAATCATTTTATTTCATTAACGAATTTTGAATTATGTGCTAATGTTTTTCTTAAAATCAGCAGCAATTTTTTCAGCATATTCCATTTAAATTTATGGCTTTGAATCAAAATAAAAGACAAAAAAAACTTCAAAGAAAAGTAAAAAAACGAAAGCAGAATTTAGCAAAAAAGAAGAACAATTTAGTTATTTCAACTAATAAAGCCATTAATTACGGTAGTTTCCCGATTCACGACTGTCTTGTTCCCGACCGCATTTTTGAAGTCGGTTTAGGTTCGATTTTAATCAGCCGGCAATCACCGTCCGGTTTGATTGCCTTTAGTTCTTTTGTCGTAGATGTATTTTGCCTGGGAGTAAAAGATTGTTTTTTTCAGGTTTATGATGAATTGGAATATGAACACATAAAATCTCACATTACTCATTCTCTCGAAGATCAGACACTACAAAACTTCAACCCGTCCTGCGCTCTGAAATTAATTAACGGAGCAGTTGAATATGCACAAAAATTAGATTTTTCTCCACATCCCGATTACAAAAACGCTAAAAATATTTTTGGAAATATAAATTTCGACAATTGCCCGGACGACTTCACTTACGGCAAAGACGGAAAGCCTTTTTATTTTCAAGGTCCTTTTGAAAATCCTGCCAAAGTTCAAAAAATAATTAATCAATTAACCGAAAAATGCGGAGAAGACGGTTTTGATTATTTTACAGTTTTAGATGATGTAGATCTTTAAAAAACCTTACAACCCGACAATTATTCTCTAAATCTGGCGCGGGCAGCGATTTTGTCGTAAATTGACGCGGGTAAAAATCTCGACAAACGCACGAGTGTCGCCAATTGCCAGGGAAATGCGGCAAATTTTTTCTTTTTCTCAATTGCATTGATAAAGAGTGGAATCGCATCTTCCAATTCCATCAAAAACGGCATTTTTGCTGCGCGACCCGAAGTTAAAGGCGTTTTGATAAATCCGGGTTGAATTATCGAAACATCAATGCCTTTGTGCTGAACATCGAGCCGGACACTTTCAAAATAATTTGTCATTCCGCCTTTTGAAGCCGAATAAGCGGCTGACTTCGGCAAACCGCGAAATCCTGCAAGCGATGAAATTGCTACGAGTTGACCGCTTCCTTTTTCCAACATATCCGGCAAAACTGCATAAACCGAATTGACCGCGCCCATTAAATTTATGTCAATAACTTTCTTAACTGCTTCCGGCTGCAAATCGCGTGTTTCCTTATTATTTCCACCGATTCCGGCGTTGGCGATCATAATGTCAATGCGTCCGAATTCCTTTCGCAAATTTTCCGCAGACTCCGAAACTTCTTTTTCATTTACTACATCAGCGGCAAAATATCTGGCTTTTCCGCCTTTCATTTCGATTTTTGCGGCAATTTCCTTTAATAACTCTTCGCGTCTGGCAAGAAGTCCGACAATCGCCCCCTTTTCAGCCATTGCCAAAGCCAACGCTTCGCCGATTCCGCTCGATGCGCCGGTTAAAAATATAACTTTGTTTTTCCAAAAATTATCCATTTTAGATTTTTAGCACAATTCTTCAACATATTCTCCTAAAACCTTCAAAGCCTTTGACAGATCTTGCTGTTTTATCAAAATATGATCGCGCGAAAACGCAGAAAGCGCGATAATTGAAATTTCCGCTTCAGCTAAAATTCGGGAAAATTCCGCTAAAAATCCGACGACATTAAAATCCAGTTCAATATCAAAAGTCAAAAGCCTAAAATTCCCTTCTCTTTTCGCATCTTTAATTGAGTCCCGAATTTTTAAAAAATCAATCTCATCAAGCAAAAGCGTCGTTTCAAATTTATCCTTGAAAATCATAAACGGCGCAGTCATTCGCGGCGAGAGTTCAGGATTTTCG
>JBBSAX010000042.1:0-27426 GCA_038251885.1 Pyrinomonadales bacterium
ATGGCAAGAAAAAAAGGAACAGGAGATCGAGAAGTTGCAAGGCAATTTATTCGGTGAGGACGAAGGCTAGCCAGTAATGGCGCACCTTCTAGGGCAATCAAAATAAAGCCACCGCCTATGGCGGTGGTAATTTTACTTTTTCTTTATGAATTTAAAGAGACAATTCGGTTTGTGGACAGCCGTTGCATTGATAGTCGGGCAAGTGATTGCGGTCGGGATTTTTCTGACTCCGGCGGGAATGGCAAAATCGGTCGGTTCACCATTTTGGCTTTTTGTAATCTGGATTTTAATGGGCGCGATGGCTTTGAGCGGTGCGCTTTGTTACGGCGAACTTGCATCGCGTTTTCCCGAAGCGGGCGGAAGTTATGTTTATCTGCGCGAAGCCTTCGGCAGACTTTTTGCATTTCTTTACGGTTGGATGGTTTTGCTCGTTCTCGATCCGGGATTGACGGCGGTTTTCGGAGTTGGTTTGGCGAGTTACGCCGGATATTTGATTCATCTTTCGCCTGTTGAACAAAAATTTCTAGCGATTTCGGTCGTCTTAATCGTCGGTTTGATAAATATATTCGGCGCGAAAATAAGTTCACAATTTTTAAAAGTTTTGACCGTTTTGAAAATCGGGACTTTGCTTTTTATCATCGCTTACGGATTTCTCGGCGGTTTTGGTGATTGGAATAATTTCACGCCGTTTTTTGCAGTTCCCGAAGACACTTTCGGCGCATTTGCTGGCGGAATCGTCGGCGCATTTTTCGCATTTGCGGGTTGGTGGGAAGTTACGCGAATGTCCGGCGAAGTTGAAAATCCGCAGAAAAATTTGCCGAAGGCTCTGGCAATCGGCGTTGTTGCGATAACAATAATTTACATTTTGACGAGCGCGGTTTTCTTTTATCTCGTTCCAATTTCAAAAGTTACGAGCGACGAAACTTTTGCGGCGCAGGCAGGCGAAGCACTTTTCGGCAGAACAGGCGGAATTATCTTCGCGCTGATTGTAATAATTTCGGTTTTGGGAACTTTGGTCGCTTACATAATGGCTGCGCCGCGAGTTTATTACGCAATGGCACGCGACGGGTTGTTTTTTGCTTCATTCGGCGAACCGCACAAAAAATTCAACACGCCGCATCGCGCGATTGCGATTCAAATTTTTCTGGCATCTTTGCTGATTATTTGGGGAACATTTGAAACAATCATTTCATATTTTTTCTTCGTTGTCGTGCTTTTCATCGCTTTAACAATCGTCGGACTTTTTAAGATTCATAAAAGGGAATTCGACGGTTATAAAACTTTTCTGTTTCCGCTCACGCCGATTTTCTTTTTGGTTATTACAACGCTCGTTTTGCTGATGATTGCGGTGCGAAATCCGTTTCAAAGTTTCTTAGGAGTAGGAGTTGTTTTGTTGGGAATTCCTGTATATTATGCAATTTTTAATGATAGAAAATTATCTTCGGAATAATAAAAGTTGAAAGGAAAAACCTTCGGAATAGAGGATAGATGAAAGATAATAACTGATAGATTTGATCCCGGTTTTTATCTATCATCTGTCATCTATTAGTTATCATCTATTCCGAAGTTAAAAATAATTAAGAATAAGTAATCACAAGACTATGAGTGAAAGTATTTTAGTTGAAAAATCCTATAAATTTGCTTTACGAATCGTAAAACTCAGTCAATTCTTGAATGATGAAAAACACGAATTCGTCTTGTCAAAAAAGATTCTGGATTCGGGAACTTCGGTTGGCGTTTTGGTTGAAGAAGCAAGGCAAGGCGAAGATCGCACGGATTTTGCAAAGAAAATTTCGGTTGCAAATAAGGAAGCGTTTAAGACGAATTTCTGGCTTCGCCTTTTGCGCGACGGCGATTTTATTACCGAAAAACAGGCTGAATCACTTTTGAATGATTGTGAAGAATTACAGAAAATGTTGATTTCAACTTTGAAAACTACAAAACAAAAACTTTCGGAATAGATTATAAATTTACAAAAACCTATGGCTTGGATAAAAACGATTAAATTTGAAGACGCGGACGAAAAACTGCAAAAGGTTTTGATGGAAACGCGCCAAAATTATCCGCAGGAATATGCGACTCCGGTTGACAGCGCGAGTCCGATAAATGAATCAATTGTTGATTCGCACACGCTGATTCCCGACGCGCTTTTTCACGCTTTTTCGACGTTTAGCGCGTTGATGTCGCCGGATTTGCCGCTCGAACGCCGTCAGCACGAGATGATTGCGACGATGGTTTCGGTGACAAATGATTGTTTCTACTGACTGGAATCTCACGCAGAGTTTCTGCGTCGCGTAACTTTAGAAGACGATTTAATCGAAAAGCTGAAAACCGATTACGAAAATGCGCCGATCACGGAAGCCGAGCGCGTGATGTGCGATTATGTCATTCAACTGACAAAAGATGCGGTGAAAATCCATCCCGGACATCACGAAAAACTTCGCGCCGTCGGATTTGACGATCAGGCGATTTTGCAGATTACGCTGATTGCTTCGTGGTTTAATTACATCAATCGCGTCGCCGATGCTTTGGGAATCGGACGCGAACTTGTTGAAGAAAGTGAGCAGTCAGCGGTCAGCAGTTAGCCGCAAAGAGGCTCAAAAAACGCAAAAATCAATTGCCGATTATTCTGCCTACGAAACACACGCAAGAAACGAAAAAAGACAAAAATTTAACAAAGATTTCTTCTTTCGTTTTTTCCGTGTATTTCGTGGGCAAGTTTTCTTCATCTTCACGCGCCATCTCATTTTGTAATAATTTTTGTGTATTTTGCACTTTTTTGCGGCTGATTCTTATTCATTTTCAAATTGACAAAATCTTTACAAAAAACTTTTCTACTTTTTCTAAGTTTTTTGCATCATAAATAAAACCGCGAATTTTTCATTAAAACGAGGAAAAGAAAATGTTAAAAAGAGTTATATTTGTCGGGCTGATTATTTTCGGTCTTGTTTCTTTGGTGTCGGCACAATCGGGCAGACGAATTAGAACTGCCTCGACACCAATTCCGCCCCAAACTTCGACACAAACTTCGACAAATAATTCGGCAAATTCAAACGAACAAGAAGTCGGCTATTCCGAATCTTCGCCGAATCGTGTGATTCCGATATTTGCTAAACCTCGCAATGAAAAAAAATCGAAATCCGATAAAAAAGATAAGGAAGAAAAAACGCAAACTCAAACGGTCGAAACTCCGCAGACTAATGAACCCGGCGTTGAATCGGATGATGAAATCGTTAAAATCGAAGCAAATTTGGTAACGATTCCGGTTTCGGTTTACAGTCGTGCCGGAATTTATATTCCCGGTTTGGAACAGCATAATTTTAAGGTTTTTGAAAACGGAAAAGAGCAGGAAATCACATATTTCGGAACTTCCGACAAGCCTTTTACCGTCATTTTGTTGCTTGATACGAGTTCTTCCGCGCTTTATAAAATCGAAGAAATCCGCACGGCGGCGATGGCTTTTGTTAATGAATTAAAACCGGAAGACAGCGTAATGGTGATTTCGTTCGACTCCAGCGTGAATATTTTGACGGACGTAACGAATGACCGCCAAAAAATAAATAAGGCGATCAACCGCGCAAATTTTGGAGGAAGTACTTCGCTTTACGATGCGGTGGCAGTCTCTTTAGGCAAAAGACTTGATAAAATCGAAGGTCGAAAGGCAATTGTGTTATTTACGGACGGAGTTGATACGACTTCTTTCCGCGCGAGTTATGAATCAACTATGCGCGACGCGGCGGAAGCCGACGCGCTGATCTTTCCGATTTATTACAATACTTTTCTGGCAACACGCGGCATCGGCGGCGGCGGCGTAATGAGTTCACCTCCGACAATCGGAATTCCCGGAATGGGCGGACAAGTTCCGAGAGGCTTGCGAAGCGAAGATTACACGAGAGGAAGACAATATCTCGACGATCTGGCGGAACTTACCGGCGGGAAAGTTTTCCGTCCCGAATCAACTCCGGGCGGTTTGACTTCGGCGTTTGAAGGAATTGCCGAAGAACTTCGCCGTCAATACAACATCGGTTATTATCCGTCGGAAATCGGTCAAAATGGCGAACGCAAACAGATACGAGTCCGCGTCAATCGCTCCAATCTCGTCATTCGCGCCCGCGACAGCTACATTGTCGGCGCAACTGCAAAATAATGCGGAGCGAAACTTAATTAAAGGCTGGCTTCAACCCAAGCGGCAAAAACTCCGATGTTGTTGCTGCCGTATTTGATCCAGCCGAAACCATTTTCACCCCAATCATTTCCCCACGAATTTTTGATTAGCCACGCGCCTTTTTCGTCGTCCCAACCGATCAGCAAAACGACGTGATTGATTGATCCTTCTTCTTTATTGTTAAATTCGTTGAAAACGCCGCCTTTATAATTTCCAAGACAAGTATCGTAAAAGATCGGCGCGGCAATCGGTCCGCGTTCGATCAGAGCAGTTTTTAATTGTTCGACAGTCGGAAGTTTATCTGCCGGATCATTAACATAAGCCCACGAAGATGCTTTGACGAAGCCACTGCCGGGTTTACAAGCCGATTTTTGTCCGGGAACGTATTTGCTGAATCTGAAAATGTCTTCGTCATTGGATATTTTGCTGTCAATTGTTAAAGGAATTCCGTTTTGATTTACCATAAAATCGAAAACATTGCCGTGCCAACCTGTTTCGCAAATATCGGCACTTTTGATCGGCATACAATTTAGCAAATCTTGCGGAAATGAAACCGGAAAATTGTTAGAAGTATCCTTAAAAAATGGATTGTCAGATAATTTGCCGGTGGTTTGATCAGGGAAAATATAATTTGCAAGAGGAACATTGTCGTCGTATGTTTTTTTCAAACTCGCGGCAACGGCGGAAGTTGTCGCAAAAGCCCAACAAGTATTGCAGCCTTCGCCTTGATTGAAAACCGGACCGACATCGAGCAATGTTCGCCAATCCCAACTTTCCAAGTTGATGCGTCGCTTATTCTCGAAGTTGATTCCGTTGATCTTGAGTTCGATTCTTTTCTGACCTTGACGACGGCGTTCGGCGGTTTCCTCCGGCGTGGCTTTCGGATTGGCTTGAATCCACGTATCCATACTTCTTGTAATCCTGTTTCTGATTTCCTTTTGATAGCCGATTGATCTTTTTCTGATTTCCTTTGCCCGTTCGGTTTCGCCCGGTGGCGGTTTTATGTAGCCGTAAGCCAGTTTTTTACTGTTTCCATTCTTAGATGAACCGACGAGATAAGTCTTTTTATTATTGCCCGCGTCTCCTTGAGTGCATTGCAAGTTGGAATCATTTGTCGAATTGTTTGAACTGCCGACTTTAGGAGATTTTACATTTTCTCCTTCGCATATTTCTTCTTTTTGAGTTTGCGCTGAAATTGAACAAACTGTGCCAATAATTACGGCGAAAAATATATTGAAAATTATATAGCGTTTCATTTGAGTAATTCTCCTATTATCAAAACCAATTAACTTATTGAAACTTATTGAAGTTTAATGATTTAGAATTGATTACTGAATAATCCTAAATTTTAATTAGTTTAATATTTTGTTTAGAGAAGTTTATATTTGCCGACAGAAATCAATCGTTTATAAATGTTCGCAAATTTTGGAGAAGCATAAATTTATTCTTCGCAACCACCTTTCGCTAAGCAAACATTACATTCGACTTTACTTGAAATACAAGAACCTCCACATTCTTGTTGTCCGGGACCGCAACCGACACCTTTTCCGACTTTTAATCTGACAACTACGACGCTGTTGACGCATTCCATTTTTTCGACCAACTTTTTTATCGTCTGAGGGTCTTTTTTGTTCAACACATAACCTTCGATCACAACAACACCGTCATAGGCGTAGGTTCTAATATTAATATGCTCTAATTGGTCGTTGTATTTCGGTTTCAGATTTTCATAAATAAATGCCGCAAAATCTCTGTCTGTTAATTGAAAGCAATTTTTTTGGGCAAATGTAGCGACATTGAAGGTAATTAAAATCCCGAAAATAATTACAGCCATTTTGATTATTGATTTGATATTCATAGAGTTTCTCCTTTTTTTTATTTAAAGTCGGTTAACATTGACAGCAAACTGAACCGCGTTTGCCTTCCGAAAAAAATCGTGTTGTTGTCGGGCGACCAAACCAAACTCGAAAAATAGAGTTTGGCATCATTATTATTTGTCGCTTGTTTGGCTTCGCCGCCGGAAGTAGAAATTGTCCAGATATTGTCTTTCCCGTCGCGGCGGGCGGCAAAAGCTATTTTTTTTGCATCGGTTGAAAGATGTATATTAAATAAATATGCGTCTTTCTGCCTGGTTATTTCGCTCAATGTTCCGGTTTTTGTTTCAACCGAATTCAAAGTTACTTCGGTTGGCAAACCAGCAATGTTCGATCCTTCAACTGAAGCAATCAGTAATTCGTTTTCCTGTTTCCAACCGATTAAACGACAAAACTCGTTCTTTTGGGTCAGAAGCCTCGAAACTTTTTTGTCGGTGTCAAGAATCCAGATACTAAAAGTCGGTTTCCCATCCGATTGATTTGTTTGTGAAGTATAAGAGATTTGCTTGCCGTCTGCCGACCAAATCGGACAATAATATGTCAAGTTAGAATCTTTATTATCAGATAATTGAAAATTATTCGCGCCGTCTTTGCCGACAATCCAAATGTTATCAGCTCCGTTTAGGTCTGAAATATAAGCAATTTTATTGCCGTCCGGCGACCAACTAAAATCACTTGTTTGTAAGCGATTATAAGGCAGAACCGAATAATTAACAGGCTTCAAGCCTTCATTTACCAAAGTTGTTCGATTGCTGCCGGAAGTTTCAATGGTTTCGAGTTGATATTTTTCCCCGACAACGCGCATAAAAGCGATTGTTTGTCCGTCCGGCGACCAGATCGGTAAAAATCCTTCGGGCGATAATTGGACTGCTTGCGCTTCTTTTTCCAATGATTTTGTTAAAATATCGCCGTAAAACAATTTATTTCCCTGACTCGGATTTTTGATTGATTGATAAGCGATAGTTTTGCTGTCAGGCGAAACGCTTGCCCAAAGTTCCGAATTGATGTCCGAAGCAACCGTAAATTCCTTTGAATCATCGAGTTTAACGCCCCAAATATCGGATTCTTCTTTTGCCGAACCGAAAAGAATTTTTCCGCCGTCATTTGAAACATTTACGACAAAACTGTCTTTGTCGCCGAAAGTTAATTGTTTCGGTTGAGCCGAACTTTCACCGCTGACAAAAACTTGAAATGTTTCGCTGATCGGTGAACTGAAGAAAACTCTTTTGTTGTCGGGATGCCAGAAAACATTTTTGATTTCCGACTGACTTTCAAACAATTTAACGGGTTTTTCTCCATTCAAATCGTTTATCCAAACATTCCAGATTTTATCGTCAATCGTAATATAAACAACCCGAAGTTCGTCAGGCGAAATGTTTGTCGAAATCGGTTTGATGTTTTTCGATTTCAGATCGCTAACTTGTTTTATTTGCCCCGAAACGGCATCAACAACAGAAATTTCGTTTTTCGACTCAAAGTAAATCAGGTTATCTTTCGACCAAAACAAAAGTTGAAATCGTCCGTTATCAATCGCCGTAACTAATTTCGGAGTTCCGCCGAGAATCGGAATTCGCCAAATTCCGGCTTGTTTTCCTCTGGTCGAATAAAAAGCCAATTCCTCGCCGTTTGGCGACCAGATCGGATTTTTATTTCCGAATTCATCTTTTGTAATCTGAATCGAATCCCCTGAATTCGTTTGTTTGACCCAGATATTTTTTTGTCCGCTTTGCGTCGAAGCAAACGCAATCATTTTTGCGTCCGGCGAAAATGAACCGACGCTGTAAGTTTCTCCCGGCGAACTCGACCAATTGACAACTTCAACGGTTTTCAACGGTGAATCAGTTTGATTGACAATGCTTTTTGAATTGTTAAACCAAAAAACTACACCTGCAATGCCGACAAAAATCAAAAGAAAAACAAGCGCGTGAACCAGCGAAAAACGTCTTTCGGTCGCCAAACTTCCGGTCGTGTTGACGGTTTTTGCAGCAACATTTACGTTCGTGTTTTGATTGACTCGTGCGCCCGATTCGGTATTTTTCTTGATGTCATTTAGATCAATTGAAAGGTCTTTGAAATGCTGATAACGCTGTTCGCGGTCTTTGCGGAGCGATTTGCCGACGAGATGTTCGAGTTCGCGCGAAATTTCCGGCAGATGTTCGCTGAGTTTTTTCGGTTCGTCCTTTAATATCGAGCCGATTGTATCAATTTCATTAACGCCCGAAAACGGCGGCTTTCCGGCGATCATTTCGTAAAGCACGATTCCGAAGCTGAAAATATCGGTGCGCGAATCAACCTTTTGTCCGCGAGCCTGTTCCGGCGACATATATTTCGGCGTGCCGATAACTAAACCCGGCACGGTCAAATTATTAGTTTTTGTTTTCGCGTCAAGATCAATCTCATTAGAAGCATTTGAATCGGTTAATTTTGCCAGTCCGAAATCGAGAACCTTAACAAAACCATCCTTTTTTACCATTATGTTTTCGGGTTTGATGTCGCGGTGAATAATTCCGGCTTCGTGTGCGGCGGAAAGTGCGGAAACGATTTGCAAGGCTAAGTCCAAAACAGAGTCGAGCGGTAAATTTTCTTCAGCCAGATAATGATTGAGAGTTTTGCCTTCGATAAATTCTGTAACGATGTAATAAGTTCCGTTAAGTTCGCCGATCTCGTGAACTGTCAAAATATTCGGATGACTTAGAGCGGATGCGGATTTTGCTTCGCGCAAGAAACGGTTGATCTTATTAGTTTCCGGTGCAAATTCGCCTGTCAATAATTTTATGGCGACTTTTCGTTCGAGTTTAGAATCGTATGCGAGATAGACCTCACCCATTCCGCCTTTGCCTAAAAGTGAGTGAATTTTATAGTGATTAATTTGTTTGCCGATTTTATTTGATGTTTCCGGTTCGGCAAATAGTTCTGCAACAAGCGATACGGGCGGCGTATCAATCCGGCTGTCGAAATCGTTCCCGTAAGAAAGAAGTGATTCGACTTCTTTCCGCAGTTCAAAATCATCACCGCAGTATTGCTGCAAAAAAGAATTACGTTCATTCGGTAAAACATTTAAGACTGAGTGATAAATTTTTTCGACTCTTTTGAATCTTTCGGAATTCATACGTTCATTTGCCGCCCGTCGCGTAAGTTTACTGAACCCCTGATTTTATTGATTAAAACAACCATAAAATTGGTTAATTTGATGGAATAGAAAAATTGCCAAAATTTACTTTTAGGCGATTATAAAACAATTTTCGGTTTTTCGGTGAATTTATACCGAATGAACCGACTTTCTTTTTTCCAGACCCTTTTGGAAAGTTTAATTTCTCATAAAAAAACCAAATATCTAAGCCGAATAAAGTTCAAGTAAAAAATGGGAATGTTAGGATTCTTGCTTAAGCAATTGAGAAAAAGTTTAACTTTTTGAAAAGATCAGATAATAGAATTTTCTAAAATACTATGTGCCATACAAGTTGAGATTCTTGCACTCTCAATTAAATTTAAGAGATAGCTAACGATCACTTTATTCAGGTAAGCCGATTTTTCTGACAAATTCTCTAAATTGCGGGTCGTCAGCCAAAAAATCATAAACCCCGGACATTTTTATCGTGATTAGATCAGGATCGCGTTCTTCATACGCTTTATTAAGATATTCAAGAACTTTATCTCTGTTTTTCGTTCCGGCATAGGCATAGGCAATATTTTCATTATTAAAATAAGCAGATGGGTTTTTAGCCAGAAGTGTTTTCCTTAGTTCTGATCGGTTTTCCAAATACTCCTGCCAAAAACCTTTCCAACCATCAACTTTAAAAGCATTTTCAAACTTTTGAATGTTTTCGGAAGTTTCTCCTTCGAGCCTAAAGGCAATAAGGTATTGCCCGACGGCTTCGGAATACATCTCTTTTGCGGCAAAAGTCTCACCAAGATTAAATCTTACAAGAGCATTCTCAGGGTACAATTCCTCTGTTTTATTTAACTGGGCAATTGCTTCATCATATCTTTTTGCAAATCCCAAAATATTGCCCTGCATCCGATTGATAGTCAGCGAAAACGGATCAATTTCCAATGCCTTCGATATTTCACCGAGTGCTTCATCCGGCATTTCTTCAAACGCTAGAAGCTCTGCATACCATTGATGGGCGGTGGCATAATTAGGATTAAGTTCAATTGCCTTTTTATATTCACGCTCTGCACCTTTCCAATCAAAATCGTATGAATTTAGAATACGACCGAGCGAAGCGTGAGCTTCTGCCAGATTTTCATCAAATTCGATTGCTTTTAGTGCCGAATGTTTGGCTTTCGGCAAATATTCTTTCGGGCGAAAATTACCGTATAAAGGCATCAAAGCATAAGTGTCGGCAAGTCCGCTGTATGCAAGAGCGTAATTCGGGTCTTTTTCTACGGCTTGACTGAAATACTCTATAGCCTTTTCAAAATCTTTACTACTTCTCTTGTTCCAGTAAAAACGCCCTTTCAAATACAGTTGATAGGCTTCGGTGTTAGCTGTGTGATTTTTTTCGACTTTGGCTACTTCTTCAAAGGATAACTTAGATTTCAGATTGCTCGAAACATCGTGCGCGACTTCGCTTTGAAGTGCGACAAGCTCAGATAGTTTTCGCTCATATCTTTTGCCCCAAAGCGTATTTTCCGTCTTTGCATCAATCAACTCCACATTCAAAATCACTTGCTCGCCGCTTCGGATAATCCGTCCAGTTAAAATTGCTTCGACGTTTAATTCGGAAGCGATCTTTTTTAGATCAATTTCCTTTCCTTTGTAGCGAAAGACCGACGAACGCGCTTTGACGCTCAAGTTCGGGATCTGTGAAAGACTATTGATGAGCGTTTCGGTCATCCCGTCCGAGAGATACTCGATATCGGCATTGTTGCCTTCATTGACAAAAGGAATTACGGCAATTGATTCTATGTGGCTTGTTGCGGTGAAATATCGGTAGCAAAAAAAACTGACAACCGCCAGCATAGAAATTATCAAAGCTGTTATAAAAACTTTTTTGCGGCGAATTTTTGATAAAGATTTTTTCGGATGGAAAATCTCTTCCTTGGTCGTAACTGTCGGCGAAAGTATCGCCGTCTGCGCTTCAAGCGCGTCGTTTGTCAAAATATTCGTGCTTCCGGTATTTGCTTCGTTGGTGGTGTGAGTTGCCGAAATGTCCGGTTCGCCTTCACGGGCAAGCGCAATCGCTTCTTTCAATGATAGTTTACTTCCTTCTGCAAATGCCGTTTCGAAAGTTTCATCGCCGATTGCTGTCCGCGTTTGACTGATATAGCTGTCAATAAAGTTTTGGTCAACCGAACCCGGCTTGAAGCCGATTGATTCGCAAATCGCATCCGCCGCTCCTGACAAACGAGCCGATTTTTTCGTCTTACCGTCTGTCACCGCCAAAGCTGCCAAAATGTTTAATGACAATGCAGTAACAATTTTATCGCCGAATTCTTCGCTGATTTCCAGAGCTTCGAGTGAATAAAGACGGGAAGATTCATAATCTCCCGAAAGATAAGTAACAAATGCCAGATTAATTGTCGGATAATGTGATTCGCTACTATTGAGTTCTTTAGCGATCAACCGTGATTTTTCATAATATTTCCGTGCTGCTTGAAAATCTTTTTCACTTCGGGCGACTTCACCTAAACTATTCATCATATGTCCAATCTGACGCTGATCGTTCATTTCTCCGGCAATTACCGCACTTTCCTCAAATAATGTCCGTGCCGTTTTCAATTCGCCGATTCCGGCTTTGATTGTTCCCAAAATACCGAGTGCAATAGCGGTTTCCATTTTATCACCGAGTTGTCGGCACAATTGCAGACCTTCTTCACCATAAAAAACCGCTTCTTTAAAGTCGCTTCTTTGTCGGAACAAATAAGCTAATTTACGATTAACTCCGGCACGCAATTTTGGATTGACTTCCTCTCCGCTTTTTTTCAATGCCGCCCGCATCCACCCGCATCCTTCGGTTAAATGTCCACGCCTTAACCAAAACATATAATTTCCTGTCACGAGTCGCAGAGCATTGTTCGGTTCATTATCTAAAGACCAATCAATCGCGGTGCGGGTGTTGTCGTGTTCCTGTTCAAAATTTTCAAATAATTTTCCGGCATCCAAGTTTTGTAATTGAGAAGTCTTCTTCTCCCATAAATCGGCATAGAAATCACTATGCCGCCGTTTGATTTCTTCCGCTTCGCCGCTCTCCTCTAATTTTTCAAATGCGAATTCTTGGACAACAACGAGCATCCGAAAACGCGGTTCGCCGTCGGCTTGGTCGCTCCGAATAATCAGACTTTTATCCAGCAGCGACGAAACTCCATCATAAATATCAATGCCCGAATAGGTGTTTGTTCCGGCTTTTGGCGGCATTTCGTCAAAGGCGACTGCTTCCGCACCATCAACCGTAAAACCTCCGGCGAAAACCGCCAGACGATTGAGCATTTTCTTCTCATCCGCGTCCAGCAAGTTATAACTCCAGGCAATCGCACCACGCATTGTTTGCCGACGTTCGGGCAAATCTTTCGCTCCGCCAGTCAAGAGTTTGAGAGAATCCGAAAGTCTGGTCAAAATCGCCGACGGAGAAAAAAGTTTGGCACGCACAGCCGCAAGTTCTATCGCCAGAGGTAAACCGTCAAGCCGCCGACAAATTCCCACAATCGAAGCGGCATTTTCGTCCGTCAAGGCAAAATTCGTCTGAGCAAATTTCGCACGCTCGACAAAAAATCGAACTGCTTCGTTTTTTGATAACTCATCCAGCGGAATTTTAGTTTCATCCGACGGAACGGCAAGCGGCAAAACATCGTATTCGCGCTCCGCACTTAAATGCAGAGGCTCTCGGCTGGTGATTAAAATTTTCAGTTTATCACCTGCTTCCAATAATTCCGCGATGTCCGGCGCGGCTTCGATAACTTGCTCGAAATTATCCACGACGAGCAGAATTTGTTTGTCGCGCAGATAATTTTTCAGCACTTCGAGAATAGATTCGCCGCCCGATTCTTTTACACCGAGGGCATTTGCAATAGTCGAAACGACTAATTTGTAATCCATAATCGGAGCTAAAGCGACGAAAAAAACGCCGTCTGCAAAATCTCCCAAAACACGATTGGAGATGGCTTGAGCAAGGCGCGTCTTGCCCGTTCCTCCAATACCCGTCATTGTCAAAAGCCGCACGTTTTTGCTTTTTAACAAATCCGTAATTTCGCCGATTTCTTTTTCACGCCCAATGATCGGTGAAGAATTTTCTATTAGATTATTCGGCGTTAGAACCGGAATATCAACGTCATTAGTGTCGTAGATTTTCGTTTTTGCTTCGTCGGACAAATTTGGTTGTGAGCTTAGTCCGAGTTCGACTTCAAACTCCAGACGTTTTTGCAGCTTTTTCAGATGCAATAATAATTCCGTTGCTGTGCGAAAACGCTCATCCGGCTTTTTCTCCAGTGATTTTCGGATAATTTCTTCGAGTTCGGCGGGACAATCTTTGTCCAATGAGAAAACGGACGGCAATTCTTTTTCCAAAATGTTGACGATTGTATGATTGATAGTTTCACCCGAAAAAGGCTTTTTTCCGGTTAGCATTTCAAACAAAACCACACCGAAACTAAAAATATCCGTCTGTGCATCAACCGCTTTCCCACGCGCTTGTTCAGGCGACATATAATCAGCCGTTCCCATCACCACGCCCGGATTCGTTTTAAAATGAACGTGAGTTTTCGCTTCGGAATCAGTTTGACGAACATTTTCCGGCGATTCGATAAGTTTTGCCAAACCGAAATCAAGCACTTTCACTAAGCCATCGGCGCGAACCATGATGTTGTCCGGTTTAATATCGCGGTGAATAATTCCGGCTTCGTGTGCCGCCGCCAAAGCTGCCGCGACTTGTGAAGCGACATCAAGCATTTCGCTGATTGCCAAACGCCCGCTTGCCATTTTTGCGCTTAAAGTTACGCCTTTGACAAACTCCGTAACGATAAAACGGGTGTTGTTTTCAGTTCCGAATTGGTGAATTGTCAGAATATTCGGATGATTCAAACCGGAAGCGGTTTGTGCTTCGCGCTCAAATCGTTTTAGGCGGTCGGCGTTGCCGGTCAATTCGGCGGGCAAAAATTTAAGCGCGACCTGTCGGTTGAGATTAGTATCTTCGGCAAGATAAACTTCGCCCATTCCGCCTTTGCCCAAAAGTTTTATGATTTTGTAATGCCCGATTTCTTTGCCGATGAGATTAGTCTGTATATCGTTCTCGGCAAACATCTCAACGACAAACGATTCGGGAAGCGAATCGAGAAAATTGTCGGAAGACTTTTCAAAGGAAAGCAAAGACTCAACTTCACGCCGCAGATTTTTATCTGCGCCGCAAGATTGCTTCAAAAACGCTGCGCGTTCAGCAGGCGAAATTTCTAATGCGGCGTGATAAATCTCTTCAATCTTTTTTAGTTTTTTAACTTCCATTCAAACAAAAAATCTACAAGCGGATGGGGAGAATTAAACTTATTATCAGGAGTTGAGTATAGAACAATTTTTATCTTTATAAATAGTATTTTCAACCACGACACTAAAAAATAAGGATAAAGATTCGAGTCGTGTATGAAAATTAATGATAAGTGATTGTGCCGATTAATTTTTATTTCGGAATAACTGATAACTGATAACGAATAGCTGATAATTTCTCGAATCCAGCTATCAGTTTTCAGCTATCAATTTTCAGTTATTCCGAAATATTCTGTTCATCATAAATTGTGCGACACTACCAAATTTCCAACCTTCGGTATAAAGAAATTTGGTTGCCTTCAGTTTTATTCATATTCAGAGTAATCCGGTTTTTTGCTTTTAATTGCATTTGAATTCTAATCGTTCGATTAGAATTCAAATTTATAATCAATCCGAGCCTGATAATTCCCGCAAAAGCCACGTTCGAGAAAATCCCCAGTCGCGTTTAACGGTTTCGGGCGAAATTTTCAAAACTTCGGCAATTTCTTTCATTGTCAACCCGCCGAAAAACTTCATTTCGACGACGCGAACTTTTCTCTCGTCAAATTTACCAAGATTATCGAGTGCTTCATGTAAAGCGATAATTTCACCTGAAATATCTTTAGATACAAAAGCATTTTCATCAAAAGTGATTTGATATGCCGCGCCGCTGCGTTTTTGCCTTTGTTTTGAACGCGCATTATCAACCAGAATATGCCGCATCGCTTGCGCCGCCACACTAAAAAAATGGGCGCGGTTATGCCATTCCTTTTCCTTATTATCAATGAGTTTCAGATAAGCCTCGTGAATTAATTCAGTAGTTTGGAGCGTATGATTGCCGTTTTGTTGTTTTATAAATCGTTTGGCTATTCTCCGCAGTTCGTCATAAACAATCGGCATCAAATTTTCCAAAGCCGATTGATTGCCGTTGCTCCAATCAACTAAAAACCGTGTAATTTCCTGCGATTCGGCATTCGGCATATTTTTCATAGATTTGTCCGTTTCACTGAGTATATTACGAAAAATAAAAAAAATAAAAAAATATTTATGCTTGATGACACTATTCTTTAAAAAATGTCGTTTAAGTAGGTGGAGAGATTTCAAAAAAATCATCTTTTGAAAAAAAGCATTAAACAAAAGTAAGAGGAGAGAAAAAAAATGAAGAAAGTAATAACAAATTTGTTGGTAGTTTTAGTAACGGTGGGATTTATCTGTTTACCGGCGATTTCAACCGGAGCAAAAACAGTGAACCAAAATATCAAAGTAAATTTTGGCGATCAGGATTTTCTTTTAATAAACAGCACGGGAATTGAAATTAACGCGCTTTATATTACGCCGCATAGTTCAAAAGATTGGGGCGAAGACATTTTAGGTGCTGACACTCTTTTAAACGGCGAAGACCTGATGATTAATTTTCCAAGCAAAACCAGGGCTAAGATGTGGGACTTACGAATCGAAGACGAAGAAGGTGCATATCTTGAGTGGGACAATCTGAACTTGTTGAAAATATCATCGGTCGAGTTGTTTTACAGCAAAGGAAAAACGACCGCCATTCTAAATTAAGATTGTCGAATAATTTCTAGCCGAAAAGCAAATAAAAAAATAGCCAAAGATGAATTGCCCGGTTTGCACTAATGATTCTATGCAATTCATCCTCCAATAAAGTTACGCTCAACGTGATGTCGGACATTTCATATTCGGCTATCTTTAGTTGAAGATTTTAACAATTAAACATTACAGGAGAAAATATGAAAAACAAGATTTTTTTGATGATTACAATTTCAGCCTTCGGAATGTCTTTTGCCGGATGCAGCGCATCATTCAGCACAGGCAACGGAAATGCAAATACCACAAAACCGACCAACACGGCTTCGAGTCCGGCGGATGCTAAAAAAGATTCAAATTCGGCTTCAACGGCGAAAAACGACAAGCCGGTTTTGAAAAACGAAAAGAAACCCGAAGGAACCGGTAAAACGGCGAAAAAAGATAATCCCGTGCCGGACAATTGGATTTACATTTATGACGAAAGCAAAGGCTACGGTTTTTATGTTCCCGAAGGAACAACCGGCGGTTCGGAAACGGTTGAAGGTGTAGATACTTTTCTTGCCTCGACACCTGCCCCATCCGAACTCGGCATTGTCGTTATCAGTTTCAAAGACAAGGAAATGACGAAAGACGATCTTTTGGAAGTTGCCGTAAAATTTCTCGAAGGAATGGATGAAACCGTAAATGCCGGAAAATTGACCGCCGAAAGCGATGATTATGCTGTTGCCGAAGCGACCACAACGAGTAAAGACGGCAAAAAAGGCAAAGCCAAAATTTTAGTCGGAACGGACGTTACGGACAATTATGTAATGATCGTCGGCACGGACGAAGACAAATTTGCCGCGAACGAAAAGATAATTGATGAAATCTGGGGCAGTTTTGAAATGTGGAGCGGCGGCGCAAGCGGTGGCAATTAATCTGACAAAATTAAGGAGAAAATAATTATGAATAATTATCGTTTATTTTACATTTTATCATTCGTATTTCTGGCTTTCGCAACTATTCCCGGATTTATTACGAATGTTTCAGCCCAAAGACCCGTCAAAGGCACGGCTAAAACGGTCAACAAAACAGTTCCCGTTCCAAAAAACTGGGACTATATCTATGACAAGAAAAAAGGTTACGGTTTTTATGTTCCGTCAAATGCAGTAGCTGAAACAATTAAGGAAGGCGGTATTGATGTAATGGTTATCAATACGGGCGAACCAACCAACATTGATATTTTTGTGTTGGCTTACAAAGACAAAACTTTGACTAAAGAAGATTTGCTCGGCGACGCGTTGGATTTTCTTGCGGAAATGGGACAGACGGTAACACCGATTGGCAACTTAAAAGCAGAAAGTGAAGACTACGCAATCGGTGATGCGTTGACAGTTTTGGAAGATGGGACGAAAGGAAAATTAAGAATTCTGGTCGGAACCGATATCACTGATAATTACATAATGATAATCGGCGCATCAACAAAAAACTTTGCTGCCAACGAAAAAACCATTGATACGATTTGGGGCAGCTTCGAGATGTGGAGCGGCGGCGCAAGCGGCAAAAATTAATTTTTTTATTTTTTTCGATTGTAAAATATAGATTTCGCCGATGAAAATTTAATTTTACAGGGACGAACGGCTTATACGATATTTGAAATTATTTTCTCAAATGCGTCTTTACAAAGCTGTTCATCCCGTCTTTCCCCGTAAATAATAAATCCCCTGTTCAAAGGCGGAATTTGTAAAAAACAATCGAATTGTATGCCGGAGTTTTTTTCTTGAAGACTCCGGCTTTTTTTATGATTTTGCAAACTTGTTAGTCGGCAAATAAACGTCTAAAATCCCAAATGATTTATGCAAGCCGATCTAATAATTAAAAATATAGGACAACTCGTAACTTGCGCGTCCGGCGGAAAAGCAAAAAAGGGAGCGGAAATGCAAAATGTCGGAATCATCGAAAACGGTGCGATTGCGATTGAAAACGGCGAAATCATCGGCGTTGGAAACTCTGAGGAAATCTTAAAAGAATTTGAAGTCGCCAACATTTTCGATGCAAATAAAAAAGTCGTAACGCCCGGATTTGTTGAATGTCATACGCATATTGTTTTCGCAGGGGACAGAATTAATGAATTTGAACTCCGCATCAAAGGCGCGTCTTATATGGAAATAATGGAAGCGGGCGGCGGAATCGTTTCGACGGTTGAGAAGACTCGAAAGGCAAGTTTGGATGAGTTAATTACAGAATCAAAAAAACGCCTCGACCAACTTTTGGAACTCGGCGTAACGACCTGCGAAGTCAAAACGGGTTACGGGTTGGACACGGAAACCGAACTGAAAATGCTCGAAGCAATTTTTGAATTGGATAAATTCCACGCGATTGATCTGATTCCGACATTTCTTCCCGCCCACGCATTTCCGGCGGAATTTAAGGAAAATCCCGACGAGTATGTTGATTTGATTTGCAAAGAAATGCTCCCGAAAGCCAAAGAAATTATCAATTATCAATTATCAACTATCAATTATTTCGCCGATGTTTTCTGTGAAAAAAATGCTTTTACGCTGGAACAATCGAAAAAAGTTTTGCTTGCGGCAAAACATCTCGGATTTAAATTAAAAGCGCACGTTGACGAATTTACAAACTTGGGTTGTGCGCGGTTTGCGATGGAAAACGAGGCGACTTCGATTGACCATTTGGACGCAATTTCCGATGAAGAAATTGAACTTCTGGCAAATTCGGAAACAATCGGAGTCGTTACGCCGACGGTGAATTTTAATTTCGGCTCGACGGAATTTGCCGATGCGCGAAAAATGATTGACGCAGGCTGCGCGATTGCCGTTTCAACCGATTTTAATCCCGGAAGCGCGCCGTGTCCGTCGCTGCCGAACGCGATGGCGATTGCTTGCCGTTATCAAAAACTTCTGCCGTCGGAAGCCTTAAATGCCGCGACGATAAACGCCGCATTCGCCGTCGGTTCGGGCGAGAAAATCGGTTCGATTGAAGTCGGTAAATTTGCTGATTTATTGATTTTGGACGCGAAAGATTATCGCAAATTGAGTTACGAATTCGGCGGAAATTGCGTCGAAAAAGTTTTCAAAAAGGGAAAAATTGTTTATGAAAACAAATGATTTTCATCAAATGCTGAACGCGATGGCGGAAGGCTGGAAAAATCGTGATTATAAAAAGGTCGCAAGTTTTTTTAACGACGATTTATTTTATTCGGACGGTTTGAATTACGCTTTCCATAACAAAAAAGATTTGCTCGAATTTTTTGAAAACGACGGCGGACATGAGCAGTTTTGTGTGTTTTATAACTCGATTTTCGATGATAGAAATCAACTCGGAGTCGGCGAATATACATACATCGGGACAAACTCTTTTCACGGAACGGTTTGGATAAAAATCGAAAATAACAAAATCTCAAGTTGGCGTGAATATCAGCACAAAACCGATTTGAGTTGGAAAGAATTTTGGAAAAACGGAAAATGAAAGAAATTATTTTAGACGGTGAAAATTTAACTTTTGAACAAGTCATCGCGGTCGCCTTCGGAAAACCGAACGAACCGCGAGTTTCTTTGTCGGAAGAAGCAAAAATTAATGTAAATCGCGCGGCAAAGGCTGTTCAACTTCTTCTCGAACGCGGTGAGATCGCTTACGGCATCACGACCGGATTCGGCGCGTTCAAAGATAAAATCATTTCACCCGAAGAAGCCGGACATCTGCAACAAAACATCTTGATGAGCCACGCCGTCGGTGTCGGAAATGCGTTTGATGCGCCGACGACACGGGCGATTATGTTAATTCGGGCGAACACTTTAGCGCGTGGGTTTTCAGGAATTCGGCTTGAAACTTTGGAACTTTTAATTGAATTTTTGAATGTTGGAATTAATCCCGTGATTCCCGAAAAGGGAAGTTTGGGCGCAAGCGGCGATCTTGCTCCGCTCGCACATATGGCTTTGCCTTTGATCGGTTTGGGCGAAGTCGAATTTGACGGCGAAGTTTTTGAATCGAAAGAAGTTTTAGAAAAATTAAATTTAAAACCCGTAAAACTTGCGGCAAAAGAAGGGCTTGCGCTGACAAACGGGACGACCGTGATGACTTCAATTGGTTTATTGGAAACTCACAAGGCGAAATATCTGGCTGATGTTGCGGATATTTCCGGTTGTTTGAGTTTGGAAGCATTAAATGGAACGACGCTCGCGTTTGATGAAAGAATTCACGCTCTCCGACCGCATCCGCGTCAGATGCAATGTGCAGAAAATTTGCGTGAGATTTTGGAAGGAAGTGAATTTGTCCGCGAATTTAATCCGGCAAATGTGCAGGACGCTTACACTTTGCGCTGCATTCCGCAAGTTCACGGCGCGTGCCGCGATGCGATTGCTTATGCCGAATGGGTTGTCAATATCGAACTTAATGCGGTTACGGACAATCCTCTGATTTTCTGCGACGAAAATTGCGAAAATATCGAAGTAATTTCCGGCGGAAACTTTCACGGCGAACCGCTCGCGCTTTCAATGGATTATATGGCGATTGCGCTTTCGGAACTCGGAAATATTTCAGAGAGACGAATTATGCGTTTGACCGATGAAAATTCAAACGCGCACGTTTTACCCGCGTTTTTGACGGAAAACGGCGGTTTGAATTCCGGTTTTATGATCGTTCAATACACCGCCGCCGCGCTTTGCACGGAAAATAAAGTTTTATCTCATCCGGCAAGCGTTGATACGATTCCGAGTTCGGCAAATGTCGAAGATCACGTTTCGATGGGCGTAACTTCCGCGCTGAAATTGCGGCAGATTTCTGAAAATCTCGAAACGATTTTGTCTTTAGAACTTTTTTCCGCCACCCAAGCAGTTGATTTTCGTAGAAAAGAAATCGGCGCAGATAAAAAATTAGGCAAAAAAACTCAGCCCGTTTATGATCTCATTCGTGGGCAAGTTCCGTTTATTCAAGAAGATACGGTAATGTATCCGCATATGAAAATAGTTAAAGAAATTATGAAGAAGTTTATAATTTAATTAAACAAAGTTTCAGGAAGTAAATCTTCTTCGCCCCAATCAATTCCTCTGAATTCGCCGAGTCGGACTCTCTCCGATTCAGAAATTCCGGCGACTTTTAATAATGTATTCACCCAAGCCGAACAATTTTCATTTGCCAACGCATAATCAATCGGAGTCGCGGTAGCATTTCTGTGATAATTATAAGCTAATCTTTCGACTTCAACTGCAAAGCTCCAATCGCCACCACTCGGCGGAGTGATTTTGTGCTTTTCCAAATCAAAATCCGACCATCTGGAAACGGTGGAAGGGTCTAAAACTTCTTCAACCGATCTTACATCAGCAGTTTGATTGGCGATTAAAACTAATTTTCCGCCAACTTGATGTCCGCCCAGCGTTGCGAATTTTTGACCGTTTACAGTTTGTGTGTTAGTTCTCTGAAGAGATTGATTTTCGTCCAAAAAAATTAAAAGAAATTGATGATTGCCCCACGGCGGTCCATCTAAATCTCGTGCTGCCCAGTAAACTCCAGTCATAAAATAAACTCCTTATCTGTTTAATGTTTTTTATTTGTAACATTCTTTAGACAATAACTTTACCTATATTTTGCTGAACTATAAACCTTTACTCGATTTAAAAGGTGTGTTTGTACAAATGTGAAAAGACGAAATTCCGAAGAATTTCGTCTTTTTGTTTGAATGTAATCTCAAATCTTATTGAAGAATTTGAGAAGTTACGCTTCTGGCTATCGGGTTGACGGTAAAACGAACCAATCTTGAAATCGGATTAGTTATTCCGCCGATTGTCGAACTGCCACTGCTTCTTGTTCCGCCGTTTTCGTTCGGTGAACCGTTCGGCAGTAATTGCGTGCAGTTGATTGTGTATTGTGCAGGACCGTTGGCGAATCCGAGAACACGCAAAACATAAGTCGTGTTCGGTTGAACGCTCGCCGAAACGAATTCGCTGGCTGTTGCTCCGGCTGAATTTGCCAAAACTTGTCCGTCAACTGTTCGCAGTTCAAAGTCCATATCAACTGCGGTCAGCGAACTCAAAGCCGCTTCAAGCGTTAGAGCATCGGATTTTGTTGTAACTAAAACATCATCCCAAGTAATTCCTTTGAACATCGGATCGCCCCAAGTCAAACTTGCACCGCTTGTCGCTGTCGGTTCGCCGGCAACCAAAGTTCCTGTTTTAGTTTCATTAAAGAGCGAATATGAAACCGGCGCGGGCGGATTTCCTGTGCCGTCGCCGCCGCTCGTTCCGTTTCCGGTCGTCGAACCGGCGAAGGTATTTCCGTAAATCTTCGCGTCGAAACTGAACAATTGCGCCGCCGGATCGTTGAATTCAAGACGTTTTGCGCCTGAAGTCTGACCGAGTTCGAGCGATTGATTGTAGATAAAGCTCGAACCTTGATCGGCGTTGCGAACGGTTACGGTTGGATTTGAAATTCTCGTAATTTGAAATTCAATTGCTCCGTAAATTGTTTTGATCGAACCGTTTGCTCCGCGAGCATTGGTCAATTTATTGTCGAATGACATCACGCCGTTTGCAAAAGTAATATTTGAAATTGCCGAATCAATCGCGCTTGTTACATCTTTGCGGCTTGTCGAAGGAAGCGAACTTCCTGAAAAATTCGAGAAACCGAGTTGACCGGTCGAATTTGCGCTGATGGCGCGGACAACATATTCGTGGTCAAACAAATTATTCAAACCTTCGGGTGCAAATACTTCGTGAATCGGACCTTCATCAATGTATGAATTTTTGAATCCGTCAACAAAACCGACGTGCTTATAACCCGTCGTTGATGAATCTCCGTCAGCAAATTCACGTTTTCCGTTCGGTTCGCGGCGGTTTTCAAAACCGACTTTGCGTTTCAAAACTTCATAAGCCAATGCGCCGCTGACTGCGTTCCACGAAACTTTATTTGTTCGTGCGGAAGCCGGTTCGACTTTGACATTTACCGGAATTGCCGGAGCAGATTGGTTTCCGACAAAAGGTGTAACTTGTGTTGAAATAGTTGCTTTTCCGCCGTTGACTTCTAAAGCTCCAATGCCCATTTCGTGTGCCGCAAAGATTTGTTCGATCATCGCGCGGTGTTTTCCGGGCGACATCGGATCGGTTGAATCCGACGGGTAAAGCATCTGGTCGGCAACGATCATTGCATCGCGGGCTTTGACCATCGTGTCCGGTGCGGTTGTTCCCAAAACATACATTGAACCTAAAAAGTCGCGTTCAAAAATTTCAGTTCCTTTAGTAATTTTCTTGTTTGCCAAGCCGTCTTTCGGTTGCGGGCGTTTGTATGTTGAATTGTTTGGATACAGACGATTAAGCATCGTGCGGATGTCCCACATTGTTGACATATAAATTTCGCCGTCGTAATGCTCTTCAAATGTCGGTGCGCCGGTTGTTCGGTCAAGCAAAGTTCCGATGTCGCCGTATTTCAAAGTTGAATTTGCACTGCGAATATATGCCACCGAATCAGGATTGCGTCCGAGATCGCGGAAGCGTTGACGATATTTGAAAGCGTTGACGACATAATCGCCGAGACTCGCATTGTCAGTAATCGTAAAAGCCCACATATCAGCCTGACCTTCATTTAACGCGCCGCCTTCGGGATCGCCTTCCAAACCTGCAATCGGCGAAGTGATCGCGTGCATTCCTTCGTGATACGGAACTGTTCCTTCTAAAGCTAAATCATTGAAAAAATAACCGTGTCCGTAAGATGTCGGATTAACGACGACAGGCGATTTTGTTGCCGTAACACCTTCGATGATGCTCGTCAAATTAAGTGCGAAAGCATTATCAAGTCCTAAAACCTTATCGGCAAAAGCCGGATCGGTCGGGACTGGAAGTTTTCCTGCAGCCGCGTCTAAAGCGATGTAAATGTTCGGAATATGAACTGTTGCCGGAAGCGGAACAGTTTTGTTCGGATAATCGTTTGGGAAACTACCTGCGCCGCCGAATGTTCCGTTGTCGCCGCCGATGTGCAGATAATCAACATATTCGAGCAAATAAGTTACGAAAAAGAACGCGTTGATTTCGTCTTGATGTTCCGCCGGTTCTGAAAAATGATCAATTTCGTTTGTTCGCGCTTCAAATCCGGTCGGATTGTTCGAGCGGAAATGCCACGTTCCCAAGCCCGCTTGAGCAAACGGCTGTTTCGTCGCTAAAGCATTGTTTACAAGTGCGTGTGTTCCGGTTAATGTTCCGTTTAACCCTGTAACGCGGTTTTGAGCGTCAAATGCGCGGAGCGTAACACGTTCTTGTCCGCACGGCGTTCCGTTGCAATCGCTGATAATTCCCTGATCTTTTAATTCCTGCGTAATTGTCGGATATTTCGGATAAACGTCAGCCGTTTCGCTTCCCGGCGCGGCTTGTTGATCTACAAAATCCTTTCGCGCAACGATTTCTCCGGTGTTTGCGTCAACCGTAACCATATAAAGTCCGAATGGATTAGTTGAAAATTTCGCAACCTTCCAGACCAATTTATAACCGTCAGCGGTCGGATAAATACCGAGATGCGGTTCGATATTTTCGACTATTGATGCTTGCTGATTCAGAATTCCTAAACCCGTCTGCAAAAGATTTGTAACTGCTGAAGGTAAAGCGACGTTGAATCTGTTCAAATCAGCATCAGCATATTGTTTTGCCTGAACAGCGGATAATGTCGGTTCGGTATTAACATTGATATTTCGGAAGAACGGACCGGAAGCCATAATCACTTGATTATTGGCATTCATCACGATTCCGATACCGCCGTTCGTTACTGGAATTCCGTTAAATGTCTGTTGAAAACGAATCATTTTTCCGCCGAGTGCTTCTCTATTTGAGAAGACGCGAAGGTTATTTATATCAGAAACGCCAAATAATGCTGCATTTTGCGAAATAAATGCGCGTCCGGCTTCTTCGGGTGAACCGCTGAAAGATTGACTTGCAAAATCGTAAATAACATCGGGTGAGCCGCCGAAGTCGTTCCAGCGCATCTGCATATTCGGTGCGTTTGATGTCGCTTTTAATTGGTCGAGCGCGGCGATCTGTTCGCTTGTTACCTGACGCAGATTTTGCAGATTGCGCGATAAATTGTAATCAAAATCCGGTGCGCTGCGTTTATATAAATCGGGAAGCGAATTGTTATTTACAGCCGCTTCGGTTTTTCTAAGCGGAAGCCAAATTCCCGCGATGATGACAGTCCAAACCAGACCGATTATTGCCAATCTGATTAATGTGTTTTTGTTTTCATTGTTTGCCTTGGTTTTCATTTTATAGTTCCTCCGAAAAATTTCTTTTTGAAATGTTTATTTCTTCTATGGTTTGAATATAAAACTTCATACTTGAGAAAGACTTGATTGGCTTGGTTCAAAACTTGAGGATTACTTGAGAAACAATTTTCAAGAGAATTTACCAAACATTCCGCCGGGAGCGCAGGTTGCCAACCTGCATGAGTGCGATAGCACGAAAAAATGGTGCGAATCAAAATTTTCGATATTAACGGTAATTCCGTTTCTCACGAAACGATGCAGGTTGGCAACCTGCGCTCCCGGCAAAAAAATAGTGCGAAAGATGAAACCCTACAATCATCTTTCGCACTTTTCATTCGCCCATTACCCCAACAAGCGAAATTTTTATTTAAAAGGCGGTTCGGAAACTGAAACCCTACAATCAATTTCCGAACCATTTTAATTCACTCATTGCCCCCACACTGAGTGAAAAACTTTATCCGCCAGTTGTGAACAGATTGCGGAATTTAATAAGTTTTGTCGCTAAAGTCGAGCGTTTGACCGTATTGTTCGGTTCAAATCGCGGTCCGGGTAAAACTTCAAATTGTCCATTGCCTAAGTTTCTGACTTCCGCCGGAAACGCTTCAAACAAACCTTTATCAATCGCCACTTGAACATAACCTCGCAGTGCGGCAGGAATTTGGGGATTATCTGAAAGAGTTTGTCCGCCAACAGTTACAGGCTGATTTGCTTTACTTCGGGCTAAAGCATCATGTCCGAGTGCTTTAACTAATGCGACTGCCATATCGAGTCTTGAAACAGTTCCCATCGGATTAAATTGATTACCCGAAAAACTCATCAAACCACCCGGTGTGAAATCATAATCACGATTTGTCGAACCGTTATTTGTTACGTATTCGGCAAGCGCGGCTAGATCGCCTGAAACATCGGTAAATTTCGCGGAACTTCCGAGTTTTTGGCGAAGTTCGGTATTCAGCCAAAGCGTTTTGGCAAAATCTCCACGCAGAACATTTGCATCGGGTTTAAATGTTCCGTCTGCGTTGGTGTCTATCAAGCGAGATTTAATTGCACTTTCAATATCAACTTGCGCCGGATTGCCTTGAATATCGGCTATTGTCGGCAAAATAAATCTTTGCTGGCGAATCGAACCGTCAACCGGACCGGGCAGAGCCGCGCCGGAAGTCGGCAGACTGAAATTCGGCATCGCCGCCAAACCGCGAACACCGCGAACTTCCAAAAGCCAATTTCCCGCCTTCGGATTTTTAACGACGACCTGCCGCGTCGTGCCGTCCAAAACCGGAAGCGCAACGCCGCTCGAATATTTATTTCCGTCTGGATCGGTTAAAAGCAAGCCGACCGTATTTCCGTCGCCCGTTTCGATAATGTTGTCGAACGAAGCGAAAACATCCAAAACATTCATTCCCGCGTCAACCGTAAAATTCGTTGAATTTGCTGAACCTGCGCCGGGCATTCCGGTCGGATCGTAATCAATATGAAACTGCTGCGCCGCCGGTTCGGTAATATCAAAAGTAGCGTTAAATGTCGGATATTGAATGTTGCGGTATTGCTTATTTCGATTGAAAACTTTATCAACCGCCGCATAAGCGTTGATGTAACCTGCGCCGACTTCGTAATCTTCATAACCCGGCATTCTCGAAGTTGTCGAGGTTAAAATGTCGCGGATTTCATCAACCGAAAGCGTCGGATCGGCATCAAGAAGGAGCGCGATTGTTCCGGCAACAAACGGCGTTGCCATCGAAGTTCCAGAGATTTGCGTATAAAAGGGAACTGCCGAAACAGGCAAATCGGCATCGGCGGTTAATCCGTTGGCGGTTAAATTTGAAGTCGCGCGAACAGAAACTATATCAGATGTAAAACGACTTGCGTTCGATTCAAATTCGCGTCCCGTTCCCGGTGCGGTGATCGTTGGTGCGTCGAAATCATCCAAAGTGTTTTCATTTGTCAATCTTTCTTCTTTCGGTAAACCGCGCGATGAGAACGAAGCCAAACCACCTTCTTTCGTGCCTGCCGCAACGCCGATTACCCACGGAGCTTTAGCATAAGGATTATATGTTCCTTTGCCCGGACCCGAATTTCCGGCAGCAAAAACAACTGCGATATTTCGGTCATAAGCCATTTTTGTCGCAATCGTGATCGGGTTGTTCGGATTAAA
>JBBSAX010000043.1:0-26525 GCA_038251885.1 Pyrinomonadales bacterium
AAACGCGACTGCAAAGGAGCGTGTTGATAACGCTGACAGCACGCTCCTTTGCAGTCGCGTTTCCGCCTCGCATCTCGTTTTCTACATCATCCTATTTACGCAACTTGGTATAAGATACTTCAACAATATACTGACTAATAATTTGCACTAAACACCTTAATCTATCGACCACCGCCATAAAATTAGCGTCTAAAAATATGTTCAGATGATGTGGCTCCTAGTTTTTAAATTTAATTTTTTTCGTGTTTGCCCGTAAGATTCAAGCAATGCCTTTTTAGTTTGCTCCCAGTCTGATTTTCTCAGTCATTTCTTCGACTGCACGATAAAGCCCGACAAAAACGGCGCGGGAAATGATGTTGTGTCCGATGTTGAATTCAGTGATCTCGGAGATCGCGGCGAGTGCGCCGACGTTTCGGTAAGTTAGCCCGTGTCCGGCGGCGACTTTTAAGCCGAGTTCTCCGGCGTAAGCTGCGGCGTTGTCTATGCGTTTGATTTCCTGCGCGGCACGCATCGCGCCTTCGCCGTGCGATGCGCGTGAACCGATTGTTAATTCGGCGTATTCGCCCGTGCAGAGTTCGACTTGCTGTGCGCCGATCTGTTGTGCAGCTTCGATCTGTTCTTTGACCGGATCGAGAAAAATGCTGACGAAAATTCCCGCATCGCGCAAATGTTTAACTGCTTCGCCTATAGTTGACAGATTTTTCAAAACATCCAAACCGCCTTCGGTTGTTACTTCATTCGGACTTTCCGGCACGAGCGAAATCGCGTCGGGTTTTGTCGCAAGTGCAATTTTAACCATTTCTGAGGTTGCCGCCATTTCGACATTTAAATAGGTTGTGACGACATCGCGCAGAAGTTCGATGTCGCGATCTTGAATGTGCCGACGGTCGCCGCGCAAGTGAACGGTAATTCCGTCCGCGCCGGCTTGTTCGCAGATAACTGCGGCGGCAATTATACTCGGTTCGATAGTTTTTCGCGCTTCTCTGATGGTTGCAACGTGATCAATATTTACGTTTAATTTTGCGGTCATAGAACGATTTTAACCACTAAGACACGAAGAACACAAAGGAAAAATTTAAAATAACGGAACGCGAACTTTAGTTCGCCAGTAAAAATTGGGAAAAACTGTTTTGAGTATATTAATTTTGATGGAGAAAAGTTTATGTCTGGCGAACTAAAGCTCCCGTTCCGCTTGTGCCAAAACTTTTTCTTCAATTTTGGCTTTTTGTTTTTCGCTCAAATCGTAAACGCCGTTTTTAGCATTTTTGCGGATCAGACGAACTTCGTTGAACATTCTTTGTGAATCGCGGAAGACATTGACCTTTGTGCGTTCGTCGTGATCCCAACGGACGGGAATTTCTTTTAATTTTAAGTTATGCAGATTTGCAACATAAAGAAATTCTACGTCAAAACCAAATCTATCAATTTTCATTAATTCCAAAAGCGGTCGAAATTTTTTCATATTAAACGCTTTGAAACCGCATTGCGTGTCCCAAAAAGGTAAACCTGTCAGAGTTCTGACGATAAAGTTAAAAACTTTCCCGCCTTGTTCGCGTCGCCACGGTTGATGAACTCCGATCAAACTTCTATCCAAAGCGCGAGAGCCGAAAGTTACGTCGTATTCGCCGTTTTCAATCGGTTCGACCAGTTTCGGTAATTCTTCAATCGGCGTGGAAAGATCGGCATCGCTGAAAAGTGCAATGTCGCCCTGCGCTGCTAAAAGTCCGGTTTTGACGGCGAAACCTTTGCCGCGATTTTCTTCATAGCGGATAAATTTTGTCGGAATTCCGGGGAATTCGTCGCAAACTGATTTAGCGCGTTCACCGGTTTCATCTTTCGAACCGTCGTCAACAATGATAAGTTCGGCATTCAACTTTTCGTTTTCGATGTAGGCAAGAATTTTCTGAACAGAACCGCCGAGCCGTCCTTGTTCTTCATACGCCGGAATTATTATGGAAAGAGTTGGTTTCATTTTACAAGAATGTAATGTTAAATTTTTGTTCGCAAAAAGTAAATCGGCATCGAACACAATGTTTATAATCTCCTTAAAAAATATCTTTCAATTTACAGTTCATAATCTTGTAAAAAAAAGACAATTTCGGGCGAATTTAATAGAGATAAAGTTGCTACAACTGAAAGATATAATTCTGCAACTAATTTGTGTTATAGTTTTAAATCGTTGGAGAAGTTTTATATGAGCAAAAAATTCGGCATCGCCGCTATTTTAATAGTTGTTTTCGGCGCAGTTTTAGGCGGACTTTTCGGGAAATTACCTGTTACGTCTTCGGCTGATGCGGCTTTAACGCCGAGCAGCGTAACGTCGGATTATCGTGAGGCACTCGAAATTATTGACAATAATTACGTCGGGAAAATTGATAACGAAAAGATTTCCGAAAGTTCGATCCAAAGTATGCTCTGGACGCTCGATCCGCATTCTTCGTTTTTTACGCGCGATGAATTCCGCAAACTTTATGAAGAACAGGCATCGCAGTTTTACGGAATCGGCGTTTCGATCTTGCAGCACCGCGACGGCGTTTATGTTCAATCTGTAATCCCGAACACACCCGCCGACAAAGCCGGAATCAAATATGGCGACAGATTCGTAGATGTCGAAGGCAAAGACGCGACGGATTGGACGAGCGCGGAGGTTTCCAAAAATGTGCGCGGCGAAAAAGGAACACCTGTAAATATCAAGATCGAACGTGCCAGTGTGAAAGAACCGATGGCTTTTGAAATTGTGCGCGGCGGCGTTCCGCTTCCTTCGATCCGCAATTATTTTATGCTCAATAAAGAGGTCGGCTACATCGGTTTGACCGGCGGATTTCAGGAAACAACCGCTGACGAACTCCGACAAGGAATTGCGGATCTAAAAAACCAGGGAATGAAAAGCCTCGTTCTCGATCTAAGAGGAAATCCGGGCGGACTTCTTCAACAAGCGAGAGAAGTCGTCGGCGAATTCGTGCCGAAAGGTCAGACGGTCGTTTCAGTCAAAGGACGAACGCAATATTCGCGCTCGGAAGAATTGAAAACCATCGGCGGCGAGCCTGAAAATTTTCCGCTGGTTGTAATGATTAACGGCGGTTCGGCTTCAGCTTCGGAAATCGTCGCGGGCGCGATGCAGGATTACGCACGCGGAATCGTTGTCGGCAGCGATAGCTTTGGAAAAGGTTTGGTGCAGAGAGTTTTTCCACTTCCCTTTGGAACTGGTTTAACTTTAACAACAGCAAGATACTACACGCCTTACGGACGCTCGCTCCAAAAAGATTATTCGAGCGGTTCGATTTACGATTACTACACTCATCACGACGAAATTAAAGAAGGTGCGGAAAACAAAAACGATGTAAAACCGAAACCGGCGGGAAGTCCCGTGGTGACCGCAGGCGGCAGAGTTTATTACGGAGGACGCGGAATTGAACCCGATCTGAAAGCCCCTCCGCTTGCTTTCACGCCCCTGCGTGCGCGAATCAATGAATCGGCGTTTTTCTTTGTGCGTCAGTTGGTTGCGGGACAATTAAAAAGTTTTGAAAACTACAAAGTTGATAAACAAAACTATAAACAAACAGTCGCGCCGGACGATTTTCAGATCAACGAAAATTTATTTAACGCTTTCCGCAATTTTGTCGCGCAAGATAAGAAAAGCGGTTTGTCGGCGGAAAATCTCAATAGTCAGATAGATTATGCAAAAGCGCGTATTCGTGAAGAATTATCAACCGCAAATAATTCTAGCGAAGCCGGACAACAAGTTTTGCTCGAAAATGATCCGCAGGTCTTAAAAGCTATTGACGCAATTCCCGAAGCGCGAAAACTTTTGGAAATGAATCTGGTAAAGAATTAAATAAGCAGGTCAATTAAGTTAAAGAAGCATAATGATCGGATGTGAAAACGCCAAATAAACTTTACCTTCGATTTCTTTGCTTAAAATTTTTATATCTTTTAATATTTTCATTTTAAAAGTAATTGCTCAACTTTGTCTTCGACAATTTTGCGGATTTTTTGTAGATTTTCTTCCGAATCGGCTTCAAATCTTAAAATAATTCATTTTTTTTGGCGGATGTTTGCCATAAGCAAAAAGTGCTTTTCGCAGGTTTATGCAACCTTCACGATTGAGTTGCAAAGTTTCGACTGTGGCGCGTCCGGTCGGAGTTTTGCCGATAATCAGCGTAAAATCTTCGTTCCAAGTAAAGTGTTCACCCCAATTCTGTTTTCTCGGATGAAAAAGTGCCGCTTCTTTTCTGGTAATCGGATCGCGTCCCGTCGTATGCGTAAATTTATGTCCGTTACAGCCATTACAAGCAAAAGCCAGATTTTCTAATGTGGTTTTTCCGCCGGAAATAAAAGGAACAATATGTTCGATGGCAAAAGGCTGTGATGAAAACGCAGATTGACTCAGGCAATACTCGCAAATAAAATCGGCGCGTTCTTTTACCTTATTTTTCTGTTTTTCGGTCGGTTTGCGCTGAGGCATTTTAAGTTTGTACGATATTTAAATCATGAAGTAAATTATTGAGTGTGATTTGCCGAATTTCTGCTAATTCACCTAAAAACTCTATTCTTTTCGCGTCTTGCTTTTCGATTTTATCCGTTAATTTCAAAAATTCCTCGCGTTCGTCCGACATTATTGTTTCGGAAGCGAGTTTCTCCGCCAGTTCATCGAAACGCTTTTGCTGTTTTTGAGAAAGACCTTGATTGATTTTGAGAAGAAGTTCGGCTTCGGTTTTTGGAATATTCGGAGCATTTCGTTTCGCCCGCAAAACAATTGCCTGACTAACAAAATTTTCTAATTCTTGTGAACTCAAATTTGCAGTTGCTTGCAAGAGTTTATCGGTGGAAACTTTATTTTTAGTTTGAATATTCGGCATTTATAATCTTCCTTTTTGCCAAAAGCGGCATTTTGTTAATTATATCTTTTATTTATTTAGATTCAATTAATTTTTCAACTTTTGCTTCAACTATTTCGCGAATTTTTTGTAGATTTTCTTCCGAATCGGCTTCAAATCTCAGAACTAAAATTGCCTGAGTGTTTGAAGCGCGAACTAATCCCCAACCGTTTTCAAAGATAATTCTTGCGCCGTCAATTGTGATTACTTCGTTTGTTTTGGCAAATTCTTCGGCGATTTTAGCAACGATTTCAAATTTTTTATCGTCCGAACATTGAACTCTTAATTCGGGCGTAGAAAATGTTTCGGGCAGATCGGAAAGTAATTCAGATAGAGTTTTGTCGGTTTTCGATAAAATTTCCAAAACTCTTGCGCCCGCATAAGTTGCGTCATCGAAACCGTAAAAGCGGTCGGCAAAAAAGATGTGTCCGCTCATTTCTCCGGCGAGCGCGGCGTTTGTTTCCTTCATTTTCGCTTTGATGATCGAATGTCCGGCTTTCCACATTATCGGATTTCCGCCGTGTTTGGCGATGTCGTCGAAAAGATTGTTCGAGCATTTTACTTCGGCGATGATCGTCGAATTCGGCTTTTCTTCCAATACCGAACGCGAGAGCAAGATCATCAATTCATCGCCCCAGATTATTCGCCCGTTTTCGTCAATTACGCCGATTCTATCGCCGTCGCCGTCCCACGCGATTCCCAAATCTGCGCCTGTTTCTTTGACGGCTTTGATGCAATCCTGCAAATTTTCCGTAACGGTCGGATCGGGATGATGATTTGGGAAATTGCTGTCAGGTTCGGTGAAAAGTTTGACTAATTTAACGCCCAACTTTTCATAAATCGGAACGCCCGTAACGCCGCCCATTCCGTTTCCGCCGTCAACGACCGCTTTTAATTTTCGTGTTCCCAAATTAATTTTCGATAAAATATCTTTTTCGTAATCTTCTAAAACCTCGATTTCTTCCGTTTTTCCTTCGCCTTTTGCAAAATTATTTGAAAATGCGATTTCTTTGATTTCCTGAATTTGCGAACCGAAAAGCGTCTGTTTTCCCAAACAAATCTTAAAGCCGTTGTGATCCGGCGGATTGTGCGAACCCGTGATCATCACGCCGCCGTCAACGTCTTTGGTGTAAACCGTGTGATACAAAACCGGAGTCGGAACGCGATTTATCAAAACCACATCGCAACCCGTTTCATTAAAACTGCGCGTCAAAAGTTCACAAAATTTCGGCGAACTTTCCCGCGCATCGTAACCGATGGCAATGCGTTTCGCACCGTTTTTGTTGAAGAATGTGCCGATTGCTTTGCCCAAAAGGGCGACCGTTTCGTCCGTCAAATCTTGCCCGACAATTCCGCGTATATCATATTCTCTGAAAATGTTTTTGTTCATACTTTTAAAAAGGTAAAAGGTAAAAGGCAAAAGGTAAAGCGTAGAAAATATAAAGAAATCAAATAATCTAAATTGAACAAGTGCGTTTTATTATCAACAAAAATCTCTTGCAGCAAATATGTGGTTTGACCTTTTACCTTTTACCTTTTACTTTTAATAGAAGTTTAGGCAACAGACTTTCACTTGAAGGCATCGAAACCGTTTGAAGGCTGTTGAATTATCAATCAAAAATCAGTTATGAAAAATTTAGTTCGCTTTTTTTATTTTGCAATTTTACTTTTGTCTTTTAGTTTCGCAATATCGGCGCAAACTGATGATTCCGTCAAAACCTTTGAGGTTCGTCTGCCCGTAACCGTTACGGATAAAAAGAAAAAGAAAGAAGACCTTGTTTCCGGTTTAAAGCGCGGCGATTTCGCAGTTTTTGAAGACGGAGTTCAACAGGAAGTGACGTTTTTTACCGATGAAAAAACGAATCCGCCGGTTTATGTCGGCGTTTTGATGGACACATCGCCTTCGACTGCCGGAAAAATGAGATTTTCCAAAGAAGCGGCGAAGAATTTTATTTATACCGTAACGCGCCTTCGCAAGGACAAAGCGGCGTTTATGACATTCGATCATCAAGTTCTTCTGCGTCAGGATTTTACGGACAAACTGGATTTGCTCGACAAAGCCGTTGACGATGTCAGCAAAGTCGGTTCGCAAACTTCCCTTTACGATGCGATCTGGCAATTTTCCGATGAAAAATTGCGAACAGCACCCGGCAGACGGGTTCTTGTCGTTATTACGGACGGCGACGATACATTTAGCCGCGCCGACTTAAATGACGCGATTGATATTGCCCAGCGCACGGAAACAACGATTTTTGCGATTTCGACCAAAGCCGGATTTTTGGGAACAGTTCCGGGTGTAGATGCCGGAACTGTTAAGGATAAAGGTGATAAATACTTGACGCGCCTCTGCGAAGATACCGGCGGCGAAGTGTTTTTCACAGGCGATATTCTTGAACTGGAAAGAGCCTTTACAAAAATTTCAAAGGAATTGAGCAGTCAATATATCATTACTTATCGTCCGCAAAATCAGAATTACGACGGCAAGGAAAGAAAGGTCGAAGTTCGCTTTACTGACGGTAATATGAGCGAAAAATACAAAATCCGCACAAAATCAAGTTACCGTCAGGTTAATGACAGTTTGAAATAGGCAGATAACGGTAAATTGTGAATGGTGAATTGTTAATTAAAATGTCGTGCGAATAATAGTTTAGGCTATTTTACTTGGAGTTTTATTTATGAGTTGGAAAGGAAAATTTACAATTTTAACGGTTTCGCTGATGTTTCTCGGCGGTTCGCTGTTTGATTCGTTCGTTACGAAGGCACAGCAAAGACCAACGGATCCGACGGATCAAAAGAGCGTTTCGACCGAACCGACTCCGCCGCCGATTATCGAGGACGACGATGAAATCATCAAAATTGATACTGAGGTCGTCAATGTTCTTTTTACGGCACAAGACAAAAGCCGAAGACTTTTGACCAATCTTAAAGAAGGCGATGTCCGGCTCATAGAAGACGGCGAAGCTCAAGAAATTACCGCATTTTACAGACAAATTGATCTTCCTCTAAGTTTGGCGATTTTAATTGACACGAGCGCATCACAGGAACGCACTTTGCCGGAAGAAAAACTGGCGGCGAAATCATTTTTGGAATCCGTTGTCCGACCGACAAAAGACGAAGTTTCGATCATTTCATTTACGGGCGACGCGACGCTTGAGCAAGGTATGACAAGCAATATCGCCAGACTTCGCCGCTCGATTGACAATGTGCAATTCGTTCCGCCTTCGGGCTACATCGGCGGCGGCGTGATTGCCGGAACTCCGCCGATTTCCGGCACTAATCAGGCAACACAAGGCTCGACTGCGATTTGGGATGCGATCTGGGTAACTTCCGAAGAAATTCTCGGACCTGCGCCCGAAAAAACGCGCCGCGCAATAATTTTGTTGACCGACGGCGTAAATACATACGGAAAGAAAAAGTTAGATGAAGCCGTGCAAGCCGCACAGCGCAGCGAAGCCATAATTTATTCAATTGGAATCGGCGATAATTTTTACAGCGGCGTTGATGAAGGTGCGCTCAAAAAATTGTCGGAAAGAACCGGCGGAAGAGCATTTTTCCCACGCGACGAACGAGAATTGCGCGAAGCATTTAAGCAAATTCAAGACGAAATGCGTTCGCAATACTTAATCGCTTACGCCCCGACCAACCAAAAACGCGACGGTTCATATCGAAAAATCGAAATTCAAATGCTGAATCCAGAACTTGCCAAGCAAAAAGTCGTTTTGACACACAGACAGGGATATTTTTCAAAAACCGATAAAGATAAAAAATAATCAAAATCTCACAGTTTGTTCATTTTTAATGGTTAATTGCTGCTAAAAAAAGTTGCAATTAACCATTATTTATTTACAATTAACAAACTGTGAGCGATTACGAATTTACGACAATCTGGCGATTCGACGCGCCGCTTCGCATCGTTTGGAACGAAATTAAAGCGACCGAAAACTGGAGCAATTGGTGGAAAGGCGTGTTAAATGTCGGAGAATTGAAGAAAGGCGACGAAAACGGTGTCGGCGCAATTTACCGCACGACTTGGAAAAGTGCGTTGCCATATAAACTCGTTTTTGATTCGGAAGTTATGCGCGTGGAAGATTTAAAGCTCATTGAAGCGCGAGCATTTGGCGAACTTGAAGGATTTGGACTCTGGCAATTTTCCGCCGAAAACGAAAATCTCACAAGAGTTCAATACGATTGGCGCGTAAAAACGACAAAACCTTGGATGAACAAAATCGCGCCGCTTGCCAAGCCGTTTTTCCGCTGGAATCACAACATCATTATGAACTGGGGCGGCGAAGGTTTAGCGAAGAAATTAAATTGCCGATTATTGGAATCTGAATAGTTCTACCGGAAAATTTTGAATATGAAATTTCGCCAAATTGAAGATAAAGATTGGATAAAAGATGATTATCGAGTTTTTGCTCAAATCAAACCGGACGTTTCATATTTTGAACAAAAATTCAGTGCGGTATTCAATGAAATATATGTAGATGGAATGGGAACCGCAAAATACGCTTTTTTTGTTACCGAAAATAATAGATATTTTATTGTTGATGTGTATCACTCAAATTCAGCAAATCATAGTACTCAAATCTATTTATTGAATAATCCTGAAACCTTAAATAGTGATTTAGATAAAGTTTTAGAATCTCTGGAATTAACTTCGGCAGATTTAATTTGGTTTGATGAAAACATAAAATTTTCACCTATTGAACTTTGGCGGCAAGATGATAACGGGCATAAGTTTTTGATCGAAACTTTTTCCTGTAAAGCCGACGCAGCGAAAGCTAAAAGAGAATTTGAAAATCGCAAACACAAACAAATTTACTGGTTGGAAAAAGCGAATAAAAACGAAAAATTTTAACTTTTCTAACTCCAACGAAAAAACTTTTTCGTCATCGGTAAAAGACGATGATTTGAAACGACTTTTCTAAAAAAATCTTCGTGTTGTGCTTCGACCCGCGACATCTCCATCATGTCTTCGGCGCAAGTTTCCAAACCTAATTCCTTTGCATATTCGGCGGCTTCTTCGTATTCCAAGATGTTTTGACTTTCAAGCCGTCCGGCAAAATACATCGGGAAAAACCAGCCCGAAACGAAACATAAAACGCCGAGAGTTCTGCCGATTGTCCAAAAAACTGCTTCACGTAATTTTCGAGGTTCCGCGCCTAATTCGGTCAACCATTTCCGCACATTTTCGCGGTGAATCCATTCTTCTGTTTCGATGATTTTAATTTGCTTTTTTTCGTCGGATTCTCTTAAAGATTTCCAATGTCCGCAATACGCAAACGCCGCCGCAAGTTCGCCCGCGTGAGCGTTTTGCAATATTTTAATCAGATTTTTGCGAGCGTCTTCTTTCATTTTGCTTCAAGTAACAATTTCATCAACTCTTCCGCGCCTACCTTACCTTTTTTCTTAATAAATTTTCTGGGCGTGTTGTCGCCGATTTCAAAGACGATTGCTTCCATTTGGTGCGCTTTGAGAAAATAGTTGCGCGAAACCATCGTCGGCTCAAGGCGTTTATTTGCCTGAATATTCGGTTTGTAATTCGGAATTTCTTTCTGAATATTTTCCAGCCAATTCCAGACAAGATTCGGCATACTGCCCGAAATTCCGCGTTCCATCGGGTAATAAATATCATCCCAAGTCGAATGAAAATCAATTCCGAAATAAAACTTTCCGCCGGTTTCCACCTCGCGTTTTTTCAAAAATTCTCTGACTGCGGTTGTTTCCGGCTGATTAAACATTGCCCAATCGCGATTGAGATCAATGCCGCCCGAATTATGCCGCCAATTTCCCGCGTCAACGCCGTCGGGGTTCATCAAAGGCACGACATAAACCGTCCAATCTTTTTGGAATTTCCTTGAAAGTTTCGACTTGTCGGCGATTTTCTCGACAAACGCCTGCATCGCAAAATATCCCGTAACTTCCGGCGGATGTTGCCGCGAGATGACGAGCATCATTTTTTTCGATTCGGGATTGCCGATCCGAATCATTTTCAAAGGACGACCTTCCGTGCTTTTGCCGATTTCTTCGATGGTCAAATTTCGCTTTCGCGCCAGATTGTCCATCCAAGCGAAAACTTTTTGGGAATTTTCAAGTTCCTGCGCCGAAATCCAGAGCGGTTTTTTGCCGATCTTGAGCCGCATCACAATTCGTTTCGGACGCGATTCCGCACCGGATTTTCCCGTGCCTTTTTCTTCTTCGGTTATGTATTTATCTTTGAGCGTCTTCCATTTCACGCCGTCTTTGCTGATCTGCGGCGAATAGCGATGCTTTGCTTCTTCGGGATAAACGAGTTTTACAAAAATCTCTTTTTTCTTTTCCGACCAAACCCGAAACGCATACCACGGACTCATATTGATCGGCGCATTTTCGGGGAAAATCGAAATCGTGTAAGAATTTTCGCCAGTTTTCTCGATCTTATTAAGCCGCGCACCATCAAATTCGTTTGAAAAATAAACGCCGTCCGCTTCAAACGCAAAAGTCTTTTTCAACTGCTTTTCAATCGGGCGGGACGTTGTATCAACAAGCCGAACCGTTTCCTGCGTTTGCTCAACTTGGGCAAACGCGGAAGTGAAAAGGACGAGAAATAGAAAAATTGAAAGAAGTTTTTTCATTTTAGAAAATAAAATTAATTTTGATCTTCGGAAAAATCTATCTTGTCATAAATTTCAGCCAGCGAAATTCTGCATTCTATTGAAGAAAACTCGATTTTGGAATTCACACCGACGGCTTCCGACAAAAGCCAAAAACCGTCGCCGTGTCTGACATATTTTTCGACCCGCGCTTCATTTTGCGAAACTAAAATATATTCCTGCAAACTTTCGATGCTCCGATAATGCTGAAACTTTTTGCCGCGATCATAACTTTCCGTCGAGTCGGAAAGCACTTCGATCAAAAGAATCGGATTCAAAAGCGTGTCGAAAACGTCGTCTTGAAACTGCGGTTCGCCGAAGACGACAACCAAATCAGGGTAAGTATAAAGTTCTGTTTCGGGAACAAAAATACGCATATCTCCCGAATAACTTTCACAGTCCTTACCTTTCAAATGTTGCCAAACTAAACCGTTTAAGTTTTGGTTGACAATATTATGATTTCGCTTCGCTCCAGCCATCGCAAATATCTTGCCGTCGAAATATTCGTGTTTTGTTTCCGCTTTTCGCTCAAATACGAGATAATCTTGCGGCGTTAGCTTTGTTTTTAGTTTTGCGCTCATTTTCTTTCTCCAATCCAACGCTTTGTTTCGACTATTTCATCAATTTTGTCTTCCATTTCCGTTAATTTCGGTGGAAATGAAATGGATTGCACGCTATTTTCCTCACAACCGAGGTTATGATTTACAGTTTTCGTTTTGTTGCCAATTTGAATCGAAGTAATTACTGTCGGATGATCTTTTGCCGTCTGAGGACAGTTTTCACCGTCATATTTATCTTTCAGAATAAAATATTCAGCGTTCGCAAATTCCTTTAATATTTTTCTGATTTTATCTTCGCTGATTTTTCCTTCAGCTTTTCCTTTTGTTTCAGTATATTTAATGCCTTCAAATGAAACCGAACCATCGGCATTAATACGCAAATTATAAACCGGACAACTGCCGTTACATCCGGTTCGTTCAATTGTAATCAACAAATCTTTTGGAATTTGTTGACTTTGGAGAAGTTCAGTTTGAGCATTATCAGGAGTTTGAGAATTCTCGATTTTGACGCGGTTCGATTGATTTTTTGAGTTTGAATCAACGATATTGCTACAACTCAAATTTAATATCAAAAGAATTGCTATCGGCAAAATTCTGTATAAAATCATCTTTTCTCCAAATATCCAGCCGCAACTTTTTCCACACGATTATAAACCGTATCGCGTTCAACCGCTTCAAAAATGATTTTCACCAAATCTCGGTTAAATCAAGTTCAAACCCTCTAAGCAACGATTCGCCTGAAACTTTTGTCGGATTTTCCAAAGTTTCAACTTCTTGATTTGGACGATAAACAAAAACCTGTTTGGTTTTTGAATGAATTAACCAACCAAGTTGCGCGCCATTTTCTATATATTCGAGCATTTTTTTCTGCGTTTCGCTCAAACTGTCAGATGGAGAGGTCATTTCCACGACAAAATCAGGACACAACGGCAGGAATTTTTCGAGCGTTTCTTTTGGTAATTCTTCCAACCGCGATTTCAAAATCCAAGACGAATCAGGCGAACGAGTCGCACCGTTTGGCAAAATAAATCCGCCGTTTGAATCGGCAGTTACTCCGCGTTTATCTTTTTTTGCCCAAACCCTAAGTTGAGTTGTTAATTCTGCATTTCTGTCGCTTGTTTCAAAACCTGTCGGCGGCATAATAATAACATCTCCTTCTTTGGTGAGTTCGGCATTTAACTTAGGATTTTTGTTACAAAACTCCCAAAATTCGTCAGGAGTCATTTTCCTTTCTTCGTCCTCAAACTCGAAATGTAATCGCACATATTTTGTATCCTTCGGGATATAAGTCGGAACTAAATTTTCTGCTGAAATTACTTGCATATTGCCTCCTTAAATTTTCGCGCTCACTTTTGTTCTCCAATCCAACGCTTTGTTTCGACTATTTCATCAATTTTATTTTCTAATTCGTAAAGCTGTCGAGGAAAAATTTTTCCTTCTTCATTAATATCAACTTTTTCTTTACATCCAAGGCTATGAGATATTGTTTTCTCTTTTCCACCAACACTAACCGAAAGAGTTACATCTGGACTATCTTTCCAAAATGCCGGACAGTTAAACCCGTCGGCATACGATTCTTTTAGATTGAAAAAGTCAGCTTTGTTTATTTCGCCAATTATCTGATTTATTTTTTCTTCGCTTAGCTTTCCTGCAATTTTTTCCTTTTTTGTAATCAATTTATCTTTTTCTCTAATTTTAACATTCTCAAAAAAAAAATTTCCGTCCGGCTGAATCGTCAAAGTATAAACAGGACACCATCCAAAGCAATGCGCCCTCTCCATTCTTAAATTCAACACGACTTTTTTTGTTTGAGTCGTTAGAACTTTATTTTCAGGCTGTGAAACAGAATTGCCACAAGTCGCCAAAAAGCAAACAAAAAAGAATAAAAAAACTTTTGTGATAAACATAAATTTAAGCCGCCGCTTTTTCCACGCGATTGTAAACCGTATCGCGCTCAACCGCTTCAAATCCGGCGTTTTCGATCATCGTGATAATTTCCGCCTTCGACATTTTCACTTCGCCTTCATCGGCGTAACTGTGCGTCAATTCGCCGCCGTCGGTGATTGTGCCGTCGAGGTCGTTTGCGCCGAAATGGAGCGCGGTTTGCGCCGTCTGTTTGCCGAGCATCACCCAATACGCTTTGATATGGTCGAAGTTGTCAATCATCAGGCGCGAAACGGCGATAGTTTTCAGATTATCAATCGCGTCCGGTCCCGGCAAACTCGACAAAGCCGTCCCGTTCGGATAAAACGCGAGCGGAATAAAGCATTGAAAACCGCCGGTTTTGTCCTGCTGTTCGCGCAGTTTGATGAAATGGTCAACGCGGTCTTCGATGGTTTCGATATGCCCGTAAAGCATCGTCGCGTTTGTTTTAAGTCCCGCTTTGTGGACTTTTCCGGCTAATTCCAACCAGCGATTGCCATCGCATTTGTGGTCGCAGATGCGCGAACGAGTCGGTTCGGCAAAAATCTCCGCGCCGCCGCCCGGACACGAATCCATTCCCGCCGCTTTCAGTTTTTCAATCACTTCTTCGTCCGACATTTTGTAGAACCGCGCCATAAAATCGAGTTCAACCATCGTCAACGCCTTCAAATGCAGACGCGGAAATTCGCGCTTGAGCGACGAAAACAAATCGGTGTAATACTCGAACGGCAATTTCGAGTTCAAACCGCCGACAATATGCAGTTCCGTCGCGCCTTCAGCAACCGCCGTTCGAGCGATGTCAATACCTTCCTGAATCGAATGCGTATATGCGCCTTCCTGCCGCGCACGTTTGTAAAAACCGCAAAATTTGCAGTCCGCAACGCAGATATTCGTGTGATTAAAATGCCGGTTGACGTTGTAATAAGTCGTCCGCCCGTGCTTTTTCCGCCGCACAAAATCCGCCAATTTCCCAAGCGCATTCAAATCGCCGGTTTTATATAATTCCACGCCTTCATCAAAGGTCAAACGCTCATTAGCTTCAACCTTTTCGGCGATTCTGTTTAAGTTTGTATCAAATGAAAATTGCATAAATCTATATATTGTTAAAAAAATCTTTAACCTTTGTCCAAATGGCTTTTTCTTCAACCTGGGATTCGCTTTCCCTCAACTTTACAAATTCTTCTTCGTTCCAAGCCCAAATATGTTTAGTTTCATTAGTGCAGAAAAAGCCTTCAATTCTTGAATTTTGTAAAATTTCATCAATAGTATTTTTATTTGAGCAAATCAAATAAAAGAAACTGTCCCAATCAATTGAAAATAAGATGCTTTTGTCTTTCGGATAAATGTAATAATCTTTATATTCAATCTTTTCGACGAATTCTTTCACGCTAATTGAACTCAGATCAAACTCTTTTTCGCTATCGTAAAACTCATCAACGAAGATAATTTTACTTTTACCCAAACTTTTCAGCGCATTGTAAATTTCGATTTTTGAGAGAACTTCAAAATTACCTTCCGACGGATGAAAGATTTTTTCTTTCTCGGTAAATTCGTTCAATCTATCGCGCAAATCAATTCTTTCAAAAACTTTTCGATATGAACCGATTGATGTTTTTAAAGCCTTGTAAAGTTCAGCATAATCGTCAAAATTTGCGCCCGTTTTTACTTCTTTCCAACTTACTGATTCTGCATTCTCAAATATCGCTTCGTCTTCGGGATAATTGTCATTTGCATACGAATAAACGTCTGCATTAAAATCCGGTAAATTGCCAAACACTTCATCTCCGGCTTTGAACTCTTCCAAGCTGATTTGATGAGATTTCTGAACACTTACTTTTTCTAAATTATGCTCTTTGAGTCGGAAAAACGGTAAATAGGCAATAAAAACAGAATTGTAAAATCCCGTAAAACTACTCAATATAAATTCTTCTTCATTTGGATAGAGTTTTTTTTCTTTAAAAATATCCATAATCAAAACAAGTAAAAATTCAGCGTGTTCAAGCCGAAACGCAAGCGGGAAAAGCCATAAGAAAAGTAAAAGCGATGAAAAATTTTGCTGATTTCATAAAATTACTCCAAAATCTCTCAATGATTATTCGGATTATCAACCGTCAAACCTTCGGCAATCGCCGCGTCGTTCAAATCCGTGTCGGCGGAAAGCAAAATCAAAGGTGATAAACCGAGTGCCAATCTTTCCTTTTCAGTTTCCAGAGCCGCCGCAAGTTGAACCGCGTCGTAACCGCGCAAAGCGTGGTTCTTTGCCAAATTTGCCGCTTCTTGTATTAAATTTTCGCTGATTTCCACTTTGAAAAACTCGTTCAAATAATCTTGCTCAAACGTCAGTCGGGCATTATCGGCATCAACAGCCGAAATATGTTTGCCTTTTTCGCGTCGCGTAATTGCCGAAATTACTTCGACAAAAGTTATTCGTGAGACATAAACAAAATTTCCGCCCGCCGGATTTGTCGTTGCCAAAAGCCAAGTCGAACCTGTTTCGGCGATATAGCGTTTGACAACCGCGCTCGAATCGCAAAAGAAAGCCGCCATTTACCCGCGCTCCTTAATAATCGTTTCGGAAACGGGTTCGCCTTCTACTTTGACAGGTTCGTAGTTTTCGTAACGCGAAAAATCCGTAATCGGCGGCGGCGGTTTTCCGATGATTCCTTTTTGGTAGAGATATTGGGCAAATTCCTCTTCGGTCATCTGCGGCTTCTCTACTTTCATTTCCAAAAGCGAATCAACCAACTCACGCACTTTTCGTAGATCTTTCGCTGAAAGTTGTTTAACTTCACTTTCTATTTTTTCAACTGTAATTTGCATAACTTTCTCCTACTGTAAACCTCAATTAAATCACGCGGCTAAAACTTCGACATATTCGCTTTTCGACAAAGGCTTCGGAGTTGAAACGCCCGAATCCTGCAAATTTTCAAGATGAAGTTCAATCGCTTCCTGAATCAATTTTTTAACTTCTTCTTCCGTTTCCGCCACCGCGATGCAACCCGGCAGATCGGGAATATACGCGCCGAAACTTCTTTCACCTTCTTCGATCACAACCATATAAAGCATAAATTTTGCCAGCAACTATAAGTTATCTGATGAAAATTCGACAACTTGTGTGATATTATTTTATCAAATTAGCCGAAAACGATTGCAAACATTATGCAAAACATCGAATATCTAAAAGACAAAAACGCCGTTCTCGTGCCGCTTGAGCAATGGGAAAAATTGCAAAACGAACTTGCTAAACTCAAAAAGCGCGTTAAGAAAGCGGACATTTTGAACGATTTCACAGCTTCCTTGTCTAATCTCAAAACCGATTTGCGCGACGAGAATCACAATCCAAAACGCGAACTTTCTGCCGATGATTTCATTGCGAAATTAAAAGATGAGCAATAAAATTGTCGTCCGCAAAAATTTTCAAAAACAAGCGAAACGCCTTGCTAAACGCTACAAATCTTTCCCAAACGATCTGCAAAAACTCGTTGATGAACTCAAAGAAAATGCCGCGCTCGGAACTTCGCTCGGCGGTAATGTCTATAAAATCCGTCTTGCCATCGCCGATAAAAAAAAGGGCAAAAGCGGCGGCGCGAGTTATTTCATATTTTTACAAACTCGCCGAAACCGTCTATTTATTGTCAATCTACGACAAATCCGAAACTGAAAATATCTCTGATAATGAACTCAAATATCTCATCGAAGAAATTGAAGCGGATTTTAAGTAATTTCAAACAACGGCATAATCAAATTATTCCCAAATCTCTTTCAAATTCAGCGTAAAACCTTTGAGAAGCAGTTCGCCCGAAATTTCCGCCGGATTTTCTGAAATTTCGACTTTTTGATTCGGACGATAAACATAAACTTTACGTTTTCCAGCATCTATCAGCCAACCCAAAGACGCGCCGTTTTCGATATATTCTTCCATTTTTGCTTGCAGTTTATCGAGCGAATCGGTTTCCGGGCGAAGTTCGACGACGAAATCGGGACAAACAGGCGCGAATTTTTTTCGTTTGGATTTTGGAATCGCATTCCATTTTTCCGATTTAATCCAAGACATATCCGGCGAACGCTTTGCGCCGTTCGGCAAAACAAAACCTGTCGAAGAATCGAAGCCTTTGCCTGTGCCATCTTTTTCAACCCAAATTGCAAATTTACCGATTAGTGTAAAATTTTTCCCGCCTGTTTCGCTCCCCGTCGGTGGCATAATAATAATCTCTCCATCTGCTTCCATTTCGATCCGCAAATTCTTATGGTGCTGGCAAAAGTCGAAAAACTCGTCATCGTTCATCGGTTTCAGAAACCTGCCGAAATCAACTTCGATTGACTCATACGGATTTAGGTAAACCCGCGAACTTCTGTTTGTTGTTGTCGAAATCATAAAATCTCCTGAATTCCTCCATGAATAAAAAGCAAATCCCGTTCCTTTATTTTAACAGAATTCTAAAATAAAGTTTATGCTCTAAACCGCTTATAAATATGCAGTTTATTTGATGATTTAGTTTTTAGTTTTACTATTTGAGGCAAAATCTCATCTGCAATTTGCAAAAAGGCGCGGGGAATTCTGAAAAATGCGAAAAATGAAATCGCAGTTTTTTCTAAATTTGGCAATACATTTAATTATTGAATAGAAATAAAACGAAGAAAGATTGTGAAAATATAAAAAAATGCCCTCGGTAGGATTCGAACCTACAACCAACAGATTATGCTTACCAACTACGTTTTTCAACGCCTTTTTCAAGTTTGTGGTCTGGACTTTCTCTTCTCTTTACGAGTCTGCTGTCAAGTCTCTACACATTCCGATAAATTTTATCGGCTTTGCTCGGGATTACCGTATTTTTGCAAAAACAAAAACTTAGGCTTCCCCGAATTTAACAGATTCTACTAAAATGCTTTTTGTAACAAATTAGCAACCCATTTTGTGCAAAATCATATAAATAATTTACGTAGATTCGCACTCATTAAGTCTGCTGCTCTAACCGTTGAGCTACAAGGGCAAAAACTCTATTAGTTTAGTAAAAACTTTTTTTTCTAGCAAATGCGAAAGCGACAAAGTGCGAACTTCGGATTAGCAATGAAAAGCGATTATTATTTTGCAAATTAAATTACGCGATGAAATCTTTTGACTTGTGTTTTGCTAAAAATGCCGCTGATAACAAAATGAACGAAATCCAAACCGCATCGGCTAAAAACAGATGAATAAGCTGCATCACAATCGGTGCGCCGGTTAAAAGTGTGACTGCGCCGAAGGCGATTTGGAGTAAAACAAGAAGCGACAGAGCGTTTGAAAAACGATTTACCCATTGATTGTTTTGTTCCTGTTTTCTCAACCAACCGGCGAGAAAGATCAGGAAAACACCAACAGTAATCGAAGAGATCGGATGAAAAATCCGCAAGCGCAATAAAATGTGCGAAGTCGAAGAAAAATCCTGTTGCAAACCTTCCGCCAGACTTTGCGAGGGGAAAAGCATACTGCTCAAAGCCGCAATCGAACCGGTCATTCCGACGAAAAATATTCCGGCAATCGCTAACATTAAAAGTATCAAAACCTTCGGTTCAGCTTTAAAATTAAACGGTTTTCCGCCGCTCGCAAACCACGCCGTCAAACTTAGAAACGCCAGCAAAATAAAAGTGTTCGTCAAATGTCCGATCATCCAGAAAGGGCGAGCGGCGGTCAGCGTTTCTGCCGTATTTCCGGTTAAAACAAGTCCCGCGCCGACGAGTGCTTCGGTGATGATGAAAATGAAGGAAATGAGCGAAGTCTTTCGCAAAATATTTCCTTTTGAAAACTTGCGAAATGCCCAAATGACTAAAATTAAAACTGCGATAAATGCCATACCGCTCGTAATGCGATGCGAAAATTCGATAACGGTCTTCATCTCCGGCGCGGACGGGATTATTTCGCCGTGGCAAGTCAGCCAATGCTGTCCGCAACCGTCGCCGGATTTCGATGCGCGAAGAAAAACGCCCCAAAGTATGACGACGATGTTATATGCCAACACGAACCAAGCGTATTTGGCGAATTTTGTCAGTTTTAATTCCTTGTTCATTTTGTATCAACTTCAGATTCAGAATATCACTTTAAATGCGAAATATAAACGGCGCGAAAAATTAGAAAAACTTAAAGTGAATTTAGCTCGACTTGTAATTTCGCATAGGTTATTTCAATTACAAATTGGGGTTTTAAGGAATAATAAACGGGGTTTATTGATTTATGTTACAAAGATGTATATCATTGAATTCTACCTTTTGTTCATAATAGAAACAAAGTTTTTGATTTAGGAATTCGCAGTAAAACCGTATGAAAATGCACGTCGCAAAGTTTTTAGTAGTGATCTTTTTCGCTGTTTTAGCCGTATCTTTTTACGGCATTAAATATGTTAATAGCAATAATTTAACGGCGGAAGAATATACCAATTGGATTTCCGAAAGTTACGATTTTCGTTTCGGGAAGGAAAAACCGTTTTCGCCGAGCAATGCGACGAGTTTTAACGGTGAATTTATTGACCCGAAAAATTTTATTCCGGCATCGCGCTGCGGAACCTGTCATACCGATATGCACCCGCAATGGTCGCAATCGGCGCATCGCAATTCTTTCCGCGAGCCTTTTTATACGAAAAATGTCAACGATTTGATTTCGCAGAGAAACATCGCATTTACTCGGCACTGCGAATCTTGTCACAATCCGACCGCACTTTTTTCGGGTGCGTTGACCGATAATCCGCAATTTAAGAGTCGTCCGTTCGATCAGGACGGTGTTTCGTGTATGGTTTGTCATTCGATTGAATCGGTTTCGGGCAAAGGAATCGGCGGTTATGTGATGGGACAACCCGCGCTTTTGCAGAAAACTGACGGCACAAAAACGATTGACGTAACCGATCAGCAAATTCTCGATAATGTCGAAGATCACAAACGCGCGATGATGCGACCGCTCTTGAAACAACCCGAATTTTGCGGCGCGTGTCATAAATCGCAAGTTCCGAAAGAATTAAACGATTACAAATTTTTCCGCGCTTTTGCCGTTGCCGATGAATTGCAGATGTCTTCATTTTCAAAAGAATCGCCGCATCCGTATTATGTGCGCGATAAGGAAACCTGCAATACCTGTCATATGCAGAAAGAACCGACGAAATATTTCGATGCTTCGGCGAAAGACGGCGTGATTTCTTCGCATTATTGGGCGGCGGCAAATACGGCTATTCCGGCGTTTTACGGTTACAAAGATCAACTCGACAGAGTTACGAAATTTTTGCAGGACGATAAAATGGGCGTTGATATTTTTGCCCTGCGCCGCCAAAAATCAAAGTCAGACAAAGAAGAATTAATTGCGCCAATAAATCGCGAAGATTTCAAAATCAAGGAAAACGACGCGATCACAGCCGATGTCATCGTGACAAATAAAAACATCGGACATTCATTTCCGCCCGAATTGCGCGATTTTTACGAAGCGTATATCGAATTTACAGTTTCCGGCACGGACGGAAAAACGCTTTATAAATCAGGATTTATCAAACCTGACGGCGAATTGGACGAGTCGGCACACGCTTATAAAACACATCTCGTCAAAGAAGACGGAACGCATAATCAACTACATTTTATCTGGAAAACAAAAGTCGTCGCGCAAAATACGGCAATTCCTTCCGGTCGCTCCGACTTGGCACGTTATAAATTTACTATTCCCGCAAATATCAGCGGTCAGGTAAAACTTACAGCCAAACTACAGTATCGGCGTTTTACACGAACTTACAGCGATTACGCACTCGGCAAATCAGTTGATCTGCCGATTGTGACAATGGCAACATCCGAACGAACTCTGCTAGTCGGCGGCGAAAACAAAAAAGAAACACCCGATCCGAAAGCGATGCCCGATTGGAAACGCTGGAATAATTACGGAATCGCATTAATGGATCAAAAACAATTTGCCGAAGCAGCAGACGTTTTTGATGAAGTAATTAATTTCAAAAATGAGTATCGCGCCTTTGCTTATACGAATAAGGCTCTTGCTTTGATGGAATTATCGGATTGGAGAAACGCCGAGAAATTTATCGAAAAAGCGACGAAACTCGACGGCGAAAATATGCGGGCGATTTTCCAACGCGGAAAAATCAAGCGTGTCGCTAGTGATTTGAATGCGGCGGAAGCCGATTTCAAACAGGTTTTGGCAAAGTATCCGCGTGATCGAATGACGCTTCAACAACTTGGCGAACTTGCAAAAATCAAAAGCGAATCTGTTCCGCGTGAACAGAGAGATGAGCAACTAAATGTTGCTGTAAAATATTTCGAAAATATTTTGGAAATTGATCCGGAAGATTCCGGCGCACATTATAATTTAATGATTCTTTGCCAAAAACTCGGACTTAAAGATAAAGCCAGAGAACAAGCAAAAATCTTTCAGGATTTGAAGGATGACACGCAGACGACTCCGTTGGCGAGCGCGTTTTTAGAATTAAATCCAAGCATCGGAAACGAAAGTTTGCCGTTTCACTTGCACGATTTGAAACCGTTTCAGGGAATTTGGGAAAAAGAAAATTACGTCGTTACTTTTCCGATAAACCTTGTAAGCCTCAAATGACATCAAAGAGGCGAGAAATATTAAAATCCACAAAAATCTGAAGTTAAAAATTAAAACTTAATGCAGAAAATATTAAAAATAGTCGTTTTATTTGTGTTTTTGGGCGGAGGAATCTTTGCTTTTGCATCAAATACAAATTACGCTTCGCTTGCTGTTGAAAACGGTTCAAGTAAAATCGAAAACAATTCTTCCCGAAATTTATATGTCAATAATTGCGCCCGCTGCCACGGTGCGGACGGAAAAGGCGACACGGAATTGGGAAGATTATATGAGGCGAGGGATCTAACGAGCAAAAAAGTTCAAAAAATGAGCCGAAAAAGAATGAACCGATTAATCAAAAACGGTGTCGGCAGTATGCCTTCTTTCGGTAAAAAGCTGAATGACAAAGATATTAATGCTTTGATTAATTATGTCTATTCTTTAAATTAAATTTTTCAAATCAAAATCAATAAGTATCCAAATGTTAAAGAAAATTTTTGTAATCGCACTATTAGTTTTTTGCAGTTTCGTTTCCATTTTTGCTCAAGATGAGCAAGTAGGCGGCGTTTCGACCGGCGAAGCAAAGACTTACACATCGAAACGCACGACCGGAATTACCGAAAAAGACGCACCCGTAGTTTTGGAAAATATTACTTCAATCACAGCTTTGAAAGATTTTCGTTGCGTCGGCGGCGCACCGGAAAAAGAATATATTCTCGAAGCAACTGCTTGCACGGTAGCAATTCTCGATTTTGACAACGATGGTAAACCGGATATTTTTCTGCTCAACGGTTCGACGATAAATGCCGAATTGGGAAAAGAAAAAGCACCGAAATCAGCTCTTTACCGAAATTTGGGAAACTGGAAATTTGAAAATGTCACCGAAAAAGCCGGTCTTGCAAATGAAAGATGGGGAATGGGAGTCGCGGTCGGAGACTATAATAATGATGGTTTTTCAGACATTTTCGTCAGCAATTACGGCATTTCAAGACTTTATAAAAACAATGGCGACGGAACATTTACGGATGTTGCGCCAAAAGTCGGACTTGATATAAAAGGCTGGTTTAACGGCGCAACTTTCGGAGATTACGATAAAGACGGACGGCTCGATTTGTTCGTGCCTTCTTATTTGGATTTCGATCTGAAAAAGTTGCCGCCGAGTCCGCTCGAAGTTGAAAAAGGAAATTCATCGGGAAGAAATTTCTGCCAGTTTCGCGGTCAACCCGTAATGTGCGGACCACGCGGTTTAAAGGGCGGAAAAGACGCGCTTTTTCATCAAAAAGCAGACGGAACATTTGAAAACGTCAGCGAAAAAGCGGGCGTAAAAGACGAAGGAAACTACTACGGTTTTTCGTCGGTTTTCGTTGATATTGACGACGACAAAGATTTGGATTTACTGGTCGTCAACGATTCTACGCCGAAACAACTTTACCTCAACAACGGCGACGGAACTTTTGAAGAATTCGGTTATCCGTCAGGCATCGCACTTAATGAAAACGGGCGTGAACAAGCCGGAATGGGTTTGGGAGTCGGCGACGTTGACAACGATGGGCGAGTTGATTTTCACATCACCAATTTTTCCGACGATTCAAATACTCTCTACCGCAACGACGGCGAAGGAAATTTCACGGACATCACATTTCAAGCCGGTTTGGGCGAAACTTCGATTCCTTTTTTGGGTTGGGGAACGGCGATTTTCGATTTTGACAACGATTGTTGGAAGGACGTAATCGTGGCAAACGGTCACGTCTATCCGGTCGTTGATAAATACCAATGGGGAACGAGCTTCGCGCAACAAATTTTGCTTTTCAAGAACGGTCAACCTCAAGGCGGAAAACAACTGCGCTTTGAGCGCGTTCCGGCAAACCCGAACAGCGGTTTGGCGGAATCTACAACGGCGCGGGGTTTAGCAATCGTTGATCTTGACGGCGACGGAAAATTGGACGTTGTAATCAATAATCTCGATGGAACGCCCTCAATCTTGCGAAACGTCAGCGCGGACAAAAATCACTGGTTGGCAATCAAATTAATCGGCGATGTTTCAAAGAAAACTCCGAAAGACGCAATCGGTTCGACCGTTTATGCAACAATCGGAAAAATTCGCCAACGCTTCGACGTAATCAGCGGTTCGAGCTACGCTTCAAATAGTGACGAAACAATTCACATCGGCTTGGGCGACGCGACGAAAATTGACAAATTAGAAGTAATTTGGGCAAACGGTCAAACGGAAATTTTTCCGATTGACAAGATTGATACGCAAATCACGCTTGAGCAAAATAAAACCTTAAACGCGAAGAAATAGCACGCAGATTTTCGCGGATTTAGCGGATTGGCACGGATTTTTATTTAAAATAATCTGCGCTAATCCGCTTTATCCGCGTTTATCCGCGTGCTATTTCTTCAACTTGAAGAATCGCGTCCAAAATCGTCTTCAAGCCGCACGATGTCGTCTTCGCCGAGATAATCGCCTTGCTGAACTTCGATAAAAACCATTAATTCTTCGCCCGGATTTTCGACGCGATGCGCCGCGCCGAGCGGAATATCAATCGCTTCGCCTTTTTTAACAATGATTTCTTTACCGTCGAGCGTCGCTTTTGCCACTCCTTGCGTTACGAACCAGTGTTCGGCACGTCTGGAGTGTTTTTGATAGCTCAGACGCTTCCCCGCTAAAACTTCGATTCGCTTGACTTTATAGCCTTCGCCTTCGTCCAAAACCGTGAAACTTCCCCACGGTCGCTCATCATATTTCGGTGAATTATCAACTTTTTCTTTTTCCATAATTTTCAATTTTGTCAGAGAATTTTTATAATAATTTCTCATTTTCTATCAATCAAATCAAACGTAATTTAATTCAGAGTTTGTTTCGTGATAGATTCAAACTTTAAAGCTAAATAGATTACCCGAAAATTTAATGGAAACAGAACATTTTTTTACCTGTCCGCACTGTTGGCAAACGATTTCGATGATCTTGGATTTATCGGTCGAAGAACAGGATTACATCGAAGATTGCGAGGTTTGCTGCAATCCGATTCAGATTTATTACACGGCGGAAGATTTTGAATTAAAAACTTTTGTCGCCGAAAGCATCGAGCAATGAAAAAGGAACGCATTGACAAAATTCTCGTCGAACAAGGTTTCGCCGAATCGCCCGCGAAAGCGCAAGCGTTAGTGATGTCGGGCATTGTTTTGGTTAATGAACGGCGCGTCGAAAAATCTTCGGAAAGTTTTATGCCGACGGAAAATTTTCGCATCAAAGGCGCGTCGCCCGAATCAAAATACGTCGGTCGCGGCGGTTTGAAACTCGAAAAAGCTCTCGAAGAATTTAACATTTCGCCGAAAGATTTTGTTTGCCTGGATGTCGGCGCATCAACCGGCGGTTTCACCGATTGTCTTTTGCAAAACGGTGCAAAAAAGGTAGTTTGCATTGATGTCGGAACGAATCAGCTTGTTTGGAAATTGAGAAACGATGAACGAGTGAAGGTGCGTGAAAATACAAATGCGCGATATTTAAAACCCGAAGATTTCGATGAAAAATTCGATTTGATCGTGATGGACGTTTCATTTATTTCCGTGACAAAAATTTTGACCGCGCTTCTTCCGCTTTTGAGCGAAAACGGAAAAATAATCACTCTAATCAAGCCGCAATTTGAAGTCGGCAAAGGCGAAGTCGGCAAAGGCGGAATCGTGCTCGACACGGAAAAACACGAAAAAGTCGTTTCCGAAGTCAATGAATTTGCCGAAGAAATCGGCATAAAAGTTTCGGGCGTAATTGATTCACCGATTTTGGGTGCGGAAGGAAACAAGGAATTTTTAGTGTTATACAATTTTAACTTTAAAGAAAAGAGTTTTTAGCCATCTATGAAGTAAAAGAATAAGTCAAGACAGACTAATACTTTTACGCCAACGACGCTGGTTTTGGTCTTGATTTCAGTTGTTTGACAATTTAACAATCCCGCCTCCTTATTTGTTTAGTTTTTTGGCTGTTGTT
>JBBSAX010000044.1:0-26421 GCA_038251885.1 Pyrinomonadales bacterium
AAAAACTTTTATATGGCATTCGAGAAAAAAGATACGGAAAGCGTCAAACAATTTTGGAAAAACGATTCGCCGCATCTTGCCGATTTTTTGAATCAAACCAAAAAACTTTTCGATGAAAATGCAAATCTTTCGGTTAAAAATATAAAGTTTCACAATTCGGGTTTCAAAGAAGAGATTTTTCGTTTGCGCGTTTCGATTGAGATTCAGGGAAAACAGCAAAATCTGACGTTTCAGTTTGTCAAGGAAAATAACGTCTGGAAAATCTGGCGGATTCGTCCGAGCGAAGATGATTTTTATTTTCAAATCGGTAATACCGAAAGCGTTACGGAACGCGAAAATTTGATTGCAAATAATCAAGATTTGCAAACCGCTTTGTCATGCGATTCGGCGATGAATGAAACTCGAAGACTTAATACCAGCGGTGAATTTGCTAAAGCTATTAACCTTTTAGATTTTGTTGAAAATCTCTCACAGCGGCTTGATGACAAAAGTTGTCTGGCGCGAAGTCTGCATCGGCGCGGTTCAATAAAATACAGACAAGGCGAATATCGTGAATCAACTAAATTTTTGTATGAAAGTTTGGAATTGGCGCAAAAACTTGATGATTTACCGCTTCAAACTGATGTTTATGTGAATCTCGGACTGACTCTGATTTTGCAGGGCAATTTTACACTTTGCCGCGAATATTACAACAAAAGTCTAGCAATTGCGGAAAAATTGAATGACAAAGGAAGAATGGCAAGAGTTCTTAACAATATCGCCAATATTTCCGATGAACCGAAAATTTCGATTCCGATTTTTGAAAGGGTTATCAAACTCAGCGAAGAAACCGATGCGCCTTTTACTGCCGCATACGCGATTGGAAACATTGGTTGGGCATATTCGAAGCTCGGCGATTATGAAAAGGCAATCGAGTATATGCAGAAAGCGCGTGAACGACTTGAAACACTTGATTCTCAATATGATTTGATTGAGGCTTACGCGGCTCTCGGCGAGTTTTATTTTAAGCAGAACAAATATCAAGATTCGCTTTTTTGGTCGGAAAAAAGTTATCAACAAACCGTCAAACTCGGAGTGCAAAGAGATAATTCGCCAAGTTCGCTTTATCGTTTGTTCGACATTTATCGAAAAACCGGAAACTTGCCCGAAGCGCGAAAAGCCGCCGAAGAATCGGTTTCGATTATCGAAAAATTTCGAGAAAAAGTTTCGTCGGAAGAATATACACAAACCCGCTTCCTCGCAAGTCGCTTTCAGCCTTACTACAATCTGATTCTGATTTTAAGCGAAATGGGCGAAAAGGAAAACGCGCTTTCCGCTTCCGAATTTTACAAAAGTAGAGTTCTTTGGGACGTATTGAGGACAGGAAAATCTAATCTTTCAAAAGCATTGAACGTCGAAGAACGCGAAAAAGAAAAACAATTCAAGCAAGATATTTCTAATCTAAACCGCGAACTAACTGCCGAAAATCAAAAGGAATACTCGAATAAACAGCGCATTGCCGAACTTGAAAATAAACTCAAACAAGCGCGTTTTGCGTTGGAAGAATTTCAGATTCGGCTTTATGCTTCAAAGCCTGAATTGAAAATCCAACGCGGCGAATTTACACCGATTCCGTTTGCTGAAATTTCCGCGCTTTTCCCTGATGAACAAACGGCTTTTTTAGAATTTGCCGTTACGGACGAAAAGACTTTTCTTTACGTCATTACCAAAGAAAACGGCAAATTGCGTTTGGAAATTTATCCGATTGCGCTGAAAAAAGAAGATTTGAAGAAAAAAGCCGATGAATTTTTAGCGATTGTTTCGGATTCGAGAATAAATCTCGATTACAAAGAAAAATCACGTGAACTTTACGATTTGCTTTTGGCTTCGGCGCGTGAACAATTGAAAGGCAAAAAATCGCTCGTTGTTATTCCCGATTCGTTTCTCTGGGAAATTCCGTTTCAAGCCTTGATAACGCCGGAAAATCGTTTTTTGATTGAGGATTTTACGATTTCTTACGCGCCGTCGCTGACAGTTTTGCGCGAAATGAACAAAAGTCAAAGCCTTCTGTCGAAAAAACCGAAACTGCTTGCGTTCGGCAATCCCGCGCTCAATTCGCCGAATATTGCGATAATTGAAAAAGGGCGCGGCGGAAAACTCGAGCCGCTTCCTTCGGCGGAAAAAGAGGTTGATTTTTTGGCGAAAATTTACGGCGCGAAACAAAGCATTATTTACAAAAACAATCGCGCCACCGAAACGATTTTCAAAGCCAATTCAAAAGGCTTTAACCTCTTACACTTTGCGACACACGGCATTCTTAACAACGAAAATCCGATGTATTCGGCTCTGGTTTTGTCGTTGGCTGATAAATCAAACGAAGACGGTTTGCTCGAAGCGTGGGAATTGATGGAAATGAATTTGGACGCGGATTTAGCTGTGCTTTCCGCCTGTGAAACGGGACGCGGCGAGGCAAGTATCGGCGAAGGAATAGTCGGACTTTCGTGGGCGTTTTTCATCGCCGGAACGCCGCGAATGGTCGCCAGTCAATGGAAAATCGAATCGGCAAGCACGGCGGAATTAATGACTGAATTTCATCAACAGGTAAGGCTTGCGCCAAATAAAACTGTTGCCAAATCTTTACAATCCGCAATGCTCAAACAATTGAAGAAACCAAAGTTTCGGCATCCGTTTTATTGGTCGGGATTTATTTCGATTGGAAAGAATTAGATTTACAAAATTGTAAATCTAAAGCCACTCTGCTTGCCTATTAATCATTCATCTACTAAAATCATTGGTTTCAGAATACTCTGAAATTTGAGCAATAATTTACAATTATATATTAGAAAAGGAATACCAAATATGAAAAGAGTAGGAATATTAGTCGGGCGCGAAGTTACGTTTCCCGAGTCAATTATTAAAAGTATTAACGAAAACGGCGAAGGTAAAGTTGTTGCCGAAATGGTTAAAATCGGCGGAATTCGGCTTGATGAAGAAAAGAAATATGATGTAATCATTGATCGTATTTCACACGAAATTCCGTATTACCGCGCAACTTTGAAGCGTTTTGCACTCGAAGGGACTTATATTATCAACAATCCGTTTTGGTGGTCGGCGGACGATAAGTTTTTCAATTTTAGTTTAGCGGCAAAAATCGGCGTGGCAATTCCGAAAACCGTTTTGCTTCCGCAGGAAAAATATATTCCCGATGTTACGACCGAATCGCTTCGCAATCTCGAATTTCCGCTCGATTGGGAAGGAATTTGCGAATACGTCGGTTTTCCGGCATTTTTGAAACCTTTTGACGGCGGCGGTTGGAAAAATGTTTCCAAAATTCATTCATTGGAAGAACTCTGGCACGTTTATAATCAGACCGGAACGCTTTGTATGACTTTGCAGGAAGGCATCGAATACGATCAATTCGTTCGCTGTTACTGCGTCGGACAGGAAAAAGTTTTGATTATGCCGTATGATCCTTCAAAACCGTATCTTTCGGGAATGCAGTATGTAAATGTTGATGATTATCTTACGCCCGAACTGCACGAAAGAGTCGAAAAAGACGTAATTACGATCTGCAAAGCTCTCGGTTACGATTTGAACACGGTCGAATTTGCGATAAAAGACGGAATTCCGTATGCAATTGACTTTATGAATCCCGCGCCTGATGCAGAACTCGCTTCGGTCGGCGAATATAATCACAATTGGATTGTCAATGAGATGACCGATTTTATCTTGAGAAAACTGGAAGAAGGATTTGAAACACCCGAATATCGGTGGACTTCAATGCTCAATCCGGCTCAGGGAAATACAACAAAATCGGTAAAAGCAAAAATAACAAAATCAACAACGTCAGCCAAAACATCTACGCCGAAAGCAAAAGCAACAAAAACAACTAAAGCCGTTGCGAAAACCACTAAGACTAAAAAGGAAACTCCGCAAGCCAATAAAGCCACAAATGCTGAGTAAATTATTAGACAAAAGTAAAAATGAAAAGGTAAAACAGAGTTCAATAATCTGTTTTACCTCTTCATTTTTTATTTATGAACTTTTAATCTTCCTCGACTAATTCGACCGGAATACGATTGGAAAGCAATTTTCGACTCAAAATCAGACCAACCCAAATTATCAGCGCAACGCTTGAAATCGCCCAACCGACATTAGTGACAAATTGGTCTTCAAAAATTAAGCCGAAAAGAATTAAAGGAAATGAAAAGAGCGCGACATTGAGAGAAGTTTTTCGGGCGTTTTCCAGATTTTCCAGCATATTTACGCGGCTGATTTCGAGTTCCATATAATCGTCGTCACTGTTTAAACGCGCAAAATATTCATTTTCCGTCTGCGTCCAGCGTTTTAACGCCGGAGTTTCGGCAAGCCGCGAAGCCGTGCCGAAATTATGAATGACATGTGCGATCTTTCCTTCACGAAGCGCGATTTCAGCTAAGCCTCTGACCGAACGAAAACTTTCTTCAGCAACTTCAATTACGCGATTAAAGACTTTATATGCACGTTGCCAATCGCCGTATTGGAAATAACTTTCGCCTAATCGTTCGAGTAAGGCGCTGTCGTTTTCGCCGCGTTTTTCCGCCAGACGAAGCGCGGCAAAGGCTTTTTTCTGCAATTTTGAGTTTCGTTCCGAACCGGCGTAAGAATGCAAACACCGCGCAAATTCAAATAACAGCCAGGCATCTTTCGGATTCAAAACAAGTGCCCGCCGAAAGGCTTCGAGTGCTTGAATCAAATAGCCGGAAAGTCTTAATTCGTTGGCAAGTCTGCGGAGATATTCGGCTTTTTCAATCGAATCTTCACCGGTTTCCCAATTTTGTCTTTTTTTGGTTTTGTCTGAAGATTTGAGGTTGAGCAAAGAATTTTCCAGAACTTCGGCTGAAGGAATTTTAGCAAATTCCGCTTTCATCAAAGTTTCCTTCGGTTCGGTCAAATAATCACGTATTTCGATTGAACGGTTGTCGAGTAAATTTTCCGACAAAAGTGGAAAAAGTTTATGAATCATCCGGCGAAATTCTTTGCCGCCCGAAGCAAAGACAAAATTCTGATTTTTCCCTTTTACTGATGTGCGGTAACGGTAAAAAACATTTCCGCCGCGTTTCAAAGCACGTAAAGCCTGTGTTTCGACCTGTTCGATGTCGGAAATTCTCAGGCGATATTTAGAATTATTAATTTTCGCCCAGAATCTCGGCAAAACTCCCGTGCGCTCCAGACGTTTGCCGTCAAAGGTTATGCGGTCATTCCAAGCTAAAAGTGGGAAAATTATCCAACTCGTGATAAAAAGAGAAACGGCGAAAAAATCAAACTCCAGATAAAAGAGAAATCCAGAAAAAAATGTTGTCAGGAAAAGCACGGTAAGATAACTGTTCGGCGAAACCCTGATGCTCGCCGATTTATTTTTTAATACCGTTATCGCGGAAGTTTCAGCCATGGAAACCGCCACTGATTTTGCTGATGCAATATTGCTCAAATAAAAATCCTCAAACTCTTTTAGTTATAATACTACAAATACCTAATCGAGCGGAATTTTTCAATTTTTTTATTTATTTTGTGGAGAAAAGATAAATTACTATCTTCTGGCATAATACATTCCGATATTTTTTAATCTTGATAAATTTACATCATTAAGCCAAGGGAAGTTTTGTCGAGCATTTTTGGAAATATCGCGTTCGAGAATTTTGCCGTCGAGTTCTAGTTCGGCTAATTGATAAATAAAAGATTCGGCTTCACCTGCAATTCTATCAAGTTCGCGGATTTCAGCAGTTGTCAGATCGGGAAATTTCCGCAAAATTCTTTCGGCAATCGGTTTCCTGAAATTTTCGCCCCATTCGGTTTTAATTTCCAAAGCGGCATTGAGTAGTTCGTCGGAAAACTTTCCATTTTCCTTGATTACAGGTTTATTCAAATAATCTTCGGGACGAAAACCGACTTCACCGATGTAAAATGTATTTTTTTCTTCCGGCGGATTGGCGACAATGAACGGATATCTTTCCTTAAAATATTCGGGAAAAAATTTGATAAATCGAAGTCTGATAAACTTTCCCTTTGGCAGATTTATTGTCGCTTCATAAAATCCGGGCGCAATGTAGCCGATGTGCAAACAGAATGCTTGACCTTCATCAATCGTTTCCAATGACGGATTTTCGTAGCTTTCAATTTCAATATTTTTCAGACGATTATTGACCGTAACTGTTTGAATTAGCGGGAAATTTTTCGGCAAAGGAACGATAATTTTTTGATAATGCAGATTCTGTTCAACCTCGATATTGTAAATTTTTAAGTTGTTCACATTTTCATCAAAAAGCGCATCGGCACGGCTCAAAAGTCGGACAGAAGTTATTTTGACTGGACAATTTCCGGGCGGAATATTTTCGGCAAACTCAGGACACTCCAAAACGCTTTCTTGGGGAATAAATCCGGCAACGCCATCTCCTTTGTCGGGCAAAAAATAACCGAAATTATTGTAAAGTTCTGCTGGAACAGTGTTAAATCGTTGGTCGGAATTCTTATCAAGACTCGCCTCCGTGATGAGTTCGTCCGCCAATTCAAACAACGTGCCTTCGTCGAAGAACGAATTTTGTTTGAGGAAAAATAATTTGTATTTCGGAGTTACAGTCATATCAAAAATGCCTACTTGTCGAAGATTTTATAACCAAATGCAAAATAAATCCTCGCCGCAACTCCGGCAAAACTTTGCAGAATAACCAGCAACCATTTGAACGAAAAGGAATATCATTGGCGGTAACTTATTGTCAATATCATAAACAGCCGAAATGTATAAAAAAAAGACGATATTTTCAGTCGTCTTTTTTGATTAAGATAAAAAAATCAAATAGTTAATTGGAAAAATACTGACAGCCCGCAGTGAGCGATTCAGTTCCCCACAAACCGTTGCGAAGATAGTTCCAATCCGTCCAGACAATCGTCGGAAAATCCATCGAGTTTTGTTTCCATGGATTGACAAATCCCACCTTTTCCCAATGTTCGTCAACGACGAGTTTGATAGCACGTCGTTGACGAACATTGGGAAAATTGTTTTCGGAAATATTTACTTATCTTTTGGAATCGGAAAACCGCTCATATCAAATGTCGAAAGCCATCCGATCTGTTCTTTGTATTTAACTTTAAAACCGAAGCAATCAACCCCGATAATTTCTACAATTTCCCCATTTGGAACTTTTCCCCCGATCTGTTCGCTACCTTCCATCGGTTGCGCGTGAAGCGAAACCGAGTCGCTTTTATTGTCCTCGCGTTGAGTGCGAACTGCGACCATTTTGGCGGGAATCCATCCGACACGCAATAATTCTTTGTCATCGTTGACTTTGCGCGAACCGCCGATTTTCACCCAATCTTTTGAATAGCCGATGATCGTTACAATTACGATAGCGTCGTCGTTCTTTGCAGATTTAAAAGTATTAATGATCTTTCCTTTAACACTCGGCTTATTTCGCACGTTCACGTTCTGTCCGTTATTAATAACCCAAGCGTCTTTCGGACAATCCGTTTTGGTGTATTGAGCAGAAACAACGGAAACAAACATCAATCCCACTAGAAAAACACCAAATTTCGCCGCAGTTTTTGTGAATAATTTTCTCATATTATATTTAAAAACTATTGAATTTTCTTTTTTGAATAAACTAGCTGAATTTTGCCTATTTTTTTTAATCATTTGTCTTTCTCCTTTTTTACGGGCAAGTCGTAACCGGATTTCCGCACATATCGAATGTCGAAAGCCAGCCGGTTTGTTTTTTGTATTTAACTTTGAAGCCGAAACAATCGAAGCCGACAATTTCCACATCTACCTCGTTTGGAATTGTTCCGACCTTCTTACTTTTTGCATCTGGACGAGCGTAAATCGCCACGGATTTTTCACTATTTCCGTCTTTACGTTGAGTGCTAACCGTAACCATTTTGGCGGAAATCCAGCCGATGCCCGAAAATTCTTCATTGCCACCGACCGTTTCCGCTTTGCTGATCTTCACCCAACCGTTTGAATAGCCGGTGATCGTTACAGTTACGATCTTATCATCGTCGTCGGCTGCATATTTCAAAGTATCAATTATCTTTCCATTAATGCTTGGCTTATCACGCACATTCAAACCATTAACGTCTTTATCAATCACCCAAGCCGAATGCTCACAATCCGCTTCAACGGTTTGGGCAGATACAACCGAAACAAACATCAAACCTAATAACAAGATTATGGTGCTGACTGAAATTTTCCTAGCTAAATTTCTGTTTGAAGTCTTGAAACTTGTCGAATTTACATTGTTAAATAACCCGTTCGGATTTTGCATATCTTTCATAAACTTTTTTTCTTTTTCCTTAAAATTTCGTTAATTTAACAGCGAACTTTTGTTGCTGAGATGGTTAATATAAATGATTCTATAAGTTTTGCAATCGCCTGTTCGGATCAGAAAATTGGAGAAATACCGGAAGATCTTAGTACATATCCGGCAAGCGTTACCCGTTTGGATAATATGCTTCTAATCCGGTTCCCAAATTAAAGGCGAGTCGCTGAAAACTTGTCAAATTATTCTTAATTATGGGTGTTGGCTCGGATTATTTGTCATTTTTCATTTTGCCGATTGTCAGCTTCCATTTGCCGTCTTCTTTGACCAAATCCATCGTTTTCCAAGCCCCTTTTTTATCTAGATATTCAAGCGTGGCGGAGTCGCCGGTAATTTTCTCATTGCGGGTTTCGTCTGATGACCCCTGCGGAGTTTCGACCAATTCCTTCAAACCTTCGTCAACCGCGTTCGGTTTGCCTTCGCCCATCATTTCAAAAAATTCAAACATATCTTTTGAAATAAGCTGTTTTAAGGCTTTTATGTCCTTATTTTTGCGGGCGGCGTAAGCAGCTTTGTAGGCGGCTGTCGGTGTGTTCGCAGAACTGGAATCCGATGAATTGGTTTCCGGTTTCGTATCATTCACCACCGTGTTGGTTTCAGGTTTATTTGCCTGATTGGTAGTTTGGTTAGCATTTGAATTCGCTTTGTTGACCTGATTCAACGCGTTGTTTTGGTTTGCCGAATTTGTTTGGCAACTCGTGTTTAAGCCGACAACGAATAATAAAGCAATTGTTATCATAAAAATCGTTTTCATAGTTTTTCTCCAATTTATTAATTTAATGACAGGTCGTTACCGAATTTCCGCAAATATTTTCCTTTGAAATCCAGCCTGTTTTGTCTTTGTGTGTGACCTTTAATCCGAAACAATCAAAACCGACGACATCCGAAACGTAATTAAAATCTGGAGCGGTCGGAATTGTTCCAATCGTTTTGCCAGATTTTTTCGGAAGAGCGAAAATCGTTACGTCTTTATCCGTATTTCCATCAACTCGTCGGACATAGAGAGCTATTCTTTTCGCCGGAATCCAGCCGATTCCCGCAAAAATAACTTCATTTTTAAAAGTCAGTGCTTTTTGAGTTTTCATCCACCCTTTTGAATAACCGATTATTTCGACGGTGGGAAATTCATCTACTTCCGCTAAAGCCGGAATTTCACCGAGAGTTTCACTGGTTGAATTTGGAGCTTTGTGGATATAGATGTCCCGGGGAATTTCAGAATCCCCAACCACCGCGTTGACCGCACAAACGCTTGCTCCATTTTGAACAGAACCTGCCGCTGAACCGACTACTGAAACCTTCAAACTATAAGTTGCATTGCCGCGATTCGGTGCTACTTCAATTTTATAATCGCCTGATTCAGTTACCGTTCCCTTCCAAATAGTCGCTTCGGACAATTCATCGGCTCCCTGCACATATTCGCCCGAAGCGTTACGGATTCGAAACGAAGCATTATTTTCGATTGATGTCACATCCACAGTCATCCACTGCCCTTTATTGACTCCAACAATATAAGTGTCAACTTCATCCCGAAGGACTGCTCCTTTAACGATTGCCGAAGTTTTTCCTTTGGCAAATTTAATCCGTTTGGTTGTATCGGCATGAGCGAAAATTGCGACAAAAGCCAACGAAGCCGACAGTAAAACAAAAACTGCAAATAATTTCACTTTGATCTTTAACATCTTTAGATTTATTCTCCTTTCCGATATTCTCTACGGCTTAAATTTTCGCCGGTGTGTATAAGATAGAAGAAGTTTTGAGTTTTTACAATCACCTGTTTGGGTAGTATTTTGCAAATAATTTGAAGAGTTTTGAACAGTTCAATGTTCTCAATACCCGATTGGGTAGGTTTTGGAAATATCCGCATAAAAATGGCAATTATTTGATACCGAAAAAACTCAAAAAACTGTATGATAAATTGTTTTAATCGGTAATTATGAAGACTATAATTTTTGCATTTATCGCTATTTGCTCGCTGCCGTTTTTCTTCGTCGGTTTATACGAGGCTTACCGAAACACAAGCGAAATCAGCAGTTTTGTCGAGACGGAAGGTCTGGTTGTCGGCAATTCCTACATTACGACCATCGAAGAAGGCAATGCCGCAGGTTCATATCTGCCGGAAGTGGAATTTTCTTTGCCAAACGGCACTAAAAGCCGGTTTACCGATAAAATAGGAAGTGTTCCACCTGATTATGAAATCGGATCAAAAGTAAAAATCATTTACGAACCCGAAAATCCTTCAAACGCCCGCATAAACTCATGGAAACGGATTTGGCTCGCTCCCGTAATCTTGATGACCGTCGGACTCTTGCCTCTTGTTATTAGTTTAATCATTTTGCGGCGATTGAATATTTGACTGCTTTTTCAATTTCCATCTATTTTCAGCTTTTAGATAAACTTTTTGTCTTTCGGAACTATTCAAATAATTTTTAGTTCACACAAAAATTGTTTTCCGTCGAGTTTACAGAAATTTATTTTTTTCTGCACTATTTTAAACAGCAAAAAGACTTTTCTTCCTGTTTTAACTTGCTAAATAAAAGGGAGAAAAGTCTTTTTTTAAGATTTGTTGAAAAATAAATTTGCTTACATTCCAATCGGCATACCACCGGTCGGTGCCGGAAGTTCGGGTTCTTTTATTTCTTTAGCCTTTTCAGGATTTAATTCCGTAAGTTTTTCTTTAGCCTGGCGAGCTGTTTCCGACAAAGGAATCGCAGTGCCTTCGGCATCCTTGGCTTCGCTGGCAGTTTTGGCAATATTGTAATAAAGGTCTGCGGCTTCGTTAGATTTATTTTGTTTTTCGTAGATTTTTGCCAGATTAAAATTGATCGTATCCTTTGCCAAGATCGGATTGTCTAACGCGGCTAATTGTTGATAAAGCGCGGCGGCTTCGTCTAATTTTCCGTCATCGGTTTGCGCCTGCGCCAGAGCAAATTTTGAAAGCGTTCCGACTTCTCCGGTTTTGCCTGATAGATCGGTCAATTCCTGAATTGCCGTCGGACGATCTATTGCCAGACGATTGACGGCGATAAAATATTTTGCCTTTTCACCGGCATTTCCGCCGTATTTATCAACCACCGTTTGAAACTCGACAATTGCGGCTTCGGCGCGTTCTTTAGCGGTTTTAAAGGTTTTTTGAGTCGAACCTGCCGGTGGCGGCGTATCTGAAACAGTTGTTTGTGAAGTTTCAATCGCTTTTCCAAGCGCGGTTTGTGCGGCGTTGTCTGAACGCTTATTCCAAACGTAAAAAATTCCGCCTAAGATCGCTAAAACGGCAACTGCCGCCAGCGCGTAAGTTATTGTTTTACCTTTGCCTTCAAACTGTTCGCTGAAATTTTTGATTTTTTTCCCGACGGTCGCTTGAAATTCATCTTGGTAAGCCTTCTTCGGTTTATCGTCTTCTGCCGCAACGGGGTTTTGAAATTGTGGTAATTCTACTTTTCTTTTTTTTCTAGCCATTATTAAATACTGCAATCCTTATTGTTCTGTTCGTTATATAATTGATGATATGCTTTTTTTGTTTTTATGCAAAGTAGCAAATTTAGCTTAAAGCACTGATGAAATCAAGTTCGAGTTTGGATTTTGCATAGATTTCACGGCATAAAAAAAGGAAAATAAACTTTTTTAGAAATTTTTATAATATTTCGGGAACAATTTCAAAAATACGGTGTCTAATAGGTTAGTTCGCGGGAAAAGCAGCGGATGAGCAATTTGAAACTTTCGATTTTAGGGAAAGAAAAACGGCAAAGAATGTTCTTCAGCAAGTCAATCACAATTGACGAGAAGGAATTAACAAATGTTGCAATGGCGACAGGCATTTCTTCTGCCAACTCATCCGCAGTCGAATCCGAGTTCATTGAAAATCTGAAAGCGGGCGATGCAAAAGCCTTTGATACTTTGGTAACTCGTTATGCAAATGATGTTTATGCGCTTCTTTTACGAATCACGGAAGATGCGAAAGAAGCCGAAGACTTGATGCAGGAAACTTTTTTGAGTGCCTTAAAAGCCGTTCATAAATTTCGCGGTGAAGCTGATTTGAAAACTTGGCTTTTTCGGATTGCGATAAATCATTCAAAAAATCGTTTCCGTTGGTGGAAACGTCGAAAGCGCGAAAAAACGGTTTCGTTGGATGCGCCAATCGGTGAGAGCCAAACGCCTCTGAGCGAAACTTTTTCGAGTGATTTTAATAATCCCGAAGAAAATATTTTGCAAAGAGAGCGCGAAAAAGTTCTCGCTAAAGCATTAAATTCTCTGCCGGAAATCTTTCGAGAAGCCGTAATTTTATGCGACATCGAAGGTTTGAGTTATGAAGAAATCGCCGCAATGCTCGAAATAAATCTCGGAACGGTAAAATCGAGAATCGCCCGCGGACGCGAAGAATTACGAAAAAAACTGGAAAGTTTTTGATATTTGAAAGATTTGATAGTCGTTGGTTGTTAATTGTTAGTTGTTTTTTTACTTGAAAATCAACTAACTACTAACAACTATCCACTAACAAAACCGAGTGAATGATTGACTCGCCCCGGTATCACTTAAATTAACCAAAAATCGGTGCCAACGAAAGATGGGTCAAAGGGTGACGAAAATTTCGGAGCGATGATTTTGAAAAGCAAAGGTTTTGAGTTTTGGAACTATTTGAAAAAATAGATCAGCAACAACATTTCCAAAACTTAAAAACAAGCAATTTAAATAATCGCCAACCGAATAAGCGTTGTTTTCTTACAAAGAAAACAGCCGGGGTCAGTGAGTCATTCACTCTTGATTTGATAGTGGTTAATCGTTAGTTGTTAGTTGTTTTTCGACAATCGGAGGAAACAACTAACAACTAACAACTAACTATTAACTAAAATGATGTACTGCGAAAATTTACAATTTAATCTCTCGATTTATCTCGATGATGTTTTGACGAATGAAGAACGCGCCGCCATAGACGAACACTTAGCGCGATGTCCTTTGTGTCGGCAAAAGTTGTCGGATTTTCAGGCTTTGCGGAGAGATTTGCGAATGATGCCGCGCCCCGCGTTGTCGAATGAAATGTTAAATTCGGTCAGAAACCGCGTCGCCGTCGAAATAAATTCGCAACCTGTTGAAATTAGCTTTTTCGACAAAATCCGGGCGTGGGCAAATGTTCATCTTTTACCTTACACGGTCGGAACGGCGGCATCTTTGTTGTTCGGTTTTCTAATTTTGTGGGCGTTGCTTTCGGCAAATACCGGAATGAACAAAGAAACCGAGTTTGCAACTTATGAAGCACCGAAAACTTCGTCGGTAATGTTGGCGAAATCAACGCCGGGTTTTGAATTATCGCCTCTCGATTTTGCAAATGAACGCATTTCGGTTTCTTCAATCTCGCCTTCGGTCAATCCGCAAGGCGCGTTGGTCGCGTTGACCAATTCGATTATGCGCGGCGAGATGAAAGACGATGAAGTCGTCGTCGTCGCAGACGTTTTCGGCAACGGTTTAGCGCAAATCGCTGAAGTCGTAGAGCCTTCAAAAAACCGCCGCGCCGTGCAAGAACTCGAAAAAGCCCTGAAAACAAATCCAGATTTCGAGCCGCCGTTTCTCCCGGCAAATATGGACAACCGCTCAAACACCGTGCGCGTCATTTTGAAATTTCAAACCGTCGAAGTAGATACGAACAAATCAAATCCAAACTAAATTTTCCGCCTGTGAACTTCAATTATTCTCACCTCACTTCTAAAAAACTTGATTTTCTTCAAAATACGGTTAATAATTTCTAAAATTTCAGGAGTTATTAACTTTATGCAAAAATCTCAATTATCCAAAATACTTGTTTTCGCAATTCTTACATTTTTTTCTTTTATGACAATATACGCCTGCCAAGGTTCAATCCCTCCTGTTTGCGAAGCGTTTGGGCAATCAAAAAATGTATTTGCAGGGAAACTCATTAAAGTAGAAAAGATAGAAGTTGATGGCTGGAATGTATTAAATGCTGAATTTGAAGTTTCAAAAACATATAAAGGCAAAGTCAATACTACACACTTTATCAAATTTTCGATTAGCGATTGTGGGATAATTTTGGTTGAAGGTAAAAATTATTTAGTCTATGAAGATCGTGAAATTTTGTGGGCTTATAACAGAACCAGCGTCTTAGAATATTCAAAAGATGATATTGAATATATTGAAAGTTTATCGCAAGAAAAACCGCAATATGTGATAAGCGGTCAACTTCAATCATATAGTGATTTAAAGTTAGATGGAATCAAAATTTTCGTTGAAGAAAACGAAAATAAATATGAAATAAATTTCGACAAAGAATTTAATTTTAATTTCAAAACTACCAAACCGGGAAAATATAAACTGGTAATTATTATTCCATTTACCGCAGAAGTTAGTCCGGGAAATTATTCAACTTTTTATCCGCCCAAGATAAATTATTCATTTGAAGAAACAATTTCCAAGACGGAATTTGAATATAAACCTAATAATTGCGTTTATGTCGAATATTTAATTTCAGAATCGGAACCCAAATAAATAAGATTTTTAAAATTTAATTCTAACTTGCCACATAACGTCCAAAATTGTTAGCTTTAATTATGTACATATTTTCACAAGAGAGGTTAAACAAGGATGGGTGAACAAAATACTTTTCAAGATACGATTCAGGACTATATAAAAAGTTTCGAGAAAAACGCGGCGGATTGGTTTGAAACTGCGGCGGATGCATTTGTCGGGAAACCCGACACTTTGCGCGACGGGACGGAACTCGATCCGGTTGTGCTGCCGCGTGATCTATACGCGCACGAACACGCGCAGACCGAATGGTGGTATTACACGGGACACGCCGAAACGGTTTCGGGCAAGAAATTTGGGTTTGAACTCGTTTTTTTCAAACGGCGAACTGATTTGGATAAATTTTCGCTCGTTCCGCTTCGTCTTTTCGGCAATCCGATTTATTTCGCGCATTTTGCGCTGACGGATATTGACGGCAAAAAGTTTCGATACGCGCATCGCAAGAGTTCAAACGGAATGTTCGATTTTCCGGCTTCGGCGAGCGAGAGTCATTTTCATCTGCGCCTCGGCGATTGGTCTTTGCGCGAATCGCACGGAACGCATATTTTGCGGGCGACGGTCGGAAACGATGTCGTTTTTGAAGCGAATCTCAAACCGACGAAAAAGCCGATCTTGAACGGCAAAGGCAAAGACGGCGTTTCATTTAAAGACGAAGGTCAGGCTTCGCGCTATTTTTCCTACACGCGAATGGAAATGGAAGGTGATCTGATTTTGAACGGTGAAACCGCACATTTCAACGGTTCGGCTTGGATGGACAGAGAATTCGGAACTTGGACACCGACCGAAAAACAAAAAGGTTGGGATTGGTTTTCGATTCAACTTGATGATGAAACCGAATTAATGTGTTATCAATTGCGCGACAGTTTGGGCGGAATTTCGGATTTTTCGAGTGGTAATTTTGTCAAAAAAGACGGCGAATTTACGCCATTATCGCACGAAGACTTTACAATTGAACCAACCGGATATTGGAAAAGCCCGCACACGAAGGCAACTTATCCGAGCGGTTGGAAAATCAAAGTTCCGAAATTCGATATTGAGTTGTCCGTTGATCCGGTCATCGAAGATCAGGAACTCGACACACGCGGCACGACGATGATCGTTTATTGGGAAGGCGCGTGTTCCGTCAAAGGGAAATCCGATGAAAATGAAGTAAGTGGTCGCGCTTATGTCGAACTCGTTGGCTACGACCGTTCACACGACCAACCGAATCTCGCTTATTTCTTAATGGGAAACAGTTTTGAATTCCCGCCTAAATCTTTTTTTGATTAAATTTCAACTTTAATTCACAAAAAAAGCGAACTTCAAATCATAGTTTGAAGTTCGCTTTTAAATTAGAGGGAAAATTTTACTGTTTCGGCAATGATTCCTTAAACTTTTCAGCTAAAACCTTATCGAGTTCGAGCAATGCCGTATATTGAGCCTTGGCGGAAACCAGATCATTTTTTTGAATATAAACAATACCCAAATTAAATCTGGCTTTCTTAAATTTGGGGCTAAATACCAAACTTTGTTTATAGGATTCAATGGCTTTTTCCTTTTCTCCGGTCGAAGCATAAGCATTTCCCAAAAGATAATAACCATCGGCAAAATCAGGGTATCTGTTTGTAAATTCGATTAAACCGGTAACGGCTTTTTTATAATATGTGGCGGCAACATCCGGCTTTTCTGAAGCTTCGTGGGCATATCCCATATAAAAATTTGTTTCGCCGTCATTCGGATTTAATTTCAAAGCATCAGTACAAGCCGTAATTGCCTTTTTATAATCTTTTTTATCGTTATAACCGCGACAAAGATAGGTGTAAGCCTGATATTTGTCGGGAAGCAGTGAAATTGCTATCTGAGCCTGACCGATAGACTCTGTAAATTGGTCGTTAAGGCTGTAATACCAACTAATATCAGTATAAAGAATTCCGTCGCGCGGATATATTTCAAGTGCTTTTTTGCTGATTTTTATGGCATCATCAAAACGATTCATATTTCGATAAATATCCGAAAGATTACGGTATGTTTCGTAACTGTCTTTTTTGAGGTTGATTGCTTTTTCATACATATCGGCAGCTTCCGCATATTTTCTTTCTTTTTGATTCGCTTTTCCGATTAAAAGATAAGATTCCGCCATATATTGCGTTCCATTCTGAATCGCTTTTTCCGCTGCCATTTTTTGTCCGGCTGAGTCGCCTAAATTATTATAGGAATCAGCCATACTGTAATATGTATTTCCGTTATTCGGAATTTTATCAACTATCGCGTTATAAATATTCAAAGCATCCCGATAAGATTGTTTTGCATAGTAAGTGTCAGCCAAATATGCTTTTAGAAATATATCATTCGGTTGAAGTGCGATTGCTTTATTTAAATCAGACACAGCCTCATCATATTTTTTTTGAGTGTAATTTAAATATCCCCGCAAACGATACACATCGTTGGGTTTATTATAGCCTTGACTGACCGCTTTGTTGATCTCTTCGAGCGCAATGTCATATTCCTTTAAGTAATAGTGAGCATTTCCTTTCCAGAAATGTGCTTCAGGATAGTTATCTACTAAAGCTATTGCTTGTGAATATAGTTTAATTGCACTTTGAAAATCATTCTTTCGAGCAGTTTTAACTCCTTGCTCATAAAGCTTTTCAGCTTTTTTCATATTTTTTTTATCCTGCGCCGCCACATTTGCTGACAGGGCAGAAAAAGTTATTACTAATAAACAAAATGTTATGAATTTTAAAGTTAAATTTTTCATAATTTACTTCTCCCCAAATTACTGAATAATTCTCGGCATTATAGTTGGTCCAACACTCGGTTTTGTTGTCGGCGTTTTTGTTGTCGGCGTTTTTGTTGTCGGCGTTTTTGTTGTCGGCGTTTTTGTTGTCGGCGTTTTCGTCGTCGCTGTCGGCGTTACAACAGGTCGAACCGTTGGGGTCGGAGTCGTTCCTATCGGAGTCGGAGTAGTCACAACCGGCTGAGTGTTCGCATTTAAATTAGTATTTTCATTACCTGAATTTGTATTATCTGTGATTACCGGTTGTTCAAGTGTTGGTTCGATGGAAGGCGTAACTTCGACCGTTGCTTCGACTGTCGGCGATGGAGTCGGGTTATCACTAACAGAATCGCCTCGTAACATAAACCACGCCAGCCCGCCAATGCCGCCTAAAAGCATTAAAACAACCGCCAAAATTCCGCCAATAATCACAAATTTCTTGCCGCCGGATGATTTCTTTACAGGAGTAGCCGGGCTGACCATAGGCTCGGGTTTGACTTCTTCGCGCTCTAATTCTGCTTGATTAGTAATAAAAGTCGCACCTGCGCCAGATTCCTCTTCAACCTCGATATTAGAGAAAAACGCGGTATCTCCTTGTCCGCCAACGCCGGCAAAAGCATCATCCTCATCTTTAAATCCATTGTCATTGTCCTTAAAAGACATTATGGGAATATTTGCATCGGGCGAAAAGTTTTTATTGTTCGAAAAATTACCTTTTGTCGAAAAATCTTCTACTTCGACTTTAGCAAAATTTTCTTCTTCAATTTCTTCATCAATAAAGTCTTCTTCAACACTAAAACTATCGCTTGCGGCTTCAGAAAAATTGTCATCAAGTGGAATTTCTCTGCCTTCTTGTGCGGCTTTAATCGCCGGATAATCACCGCCGAGTAAAACTTCGGTTTTTATGTCCGAAGGTTTTAATTCCGAATTATCTATTTGAGAATCAAATTTAATTGTTGCATCAAAATTTTGGTCTGCGGGCGTAACATCAGCCGGATAATAGTTGTTGCTCTTTTCAGAAAGCGAATCATACTTCAGTTCACCGGATGATTGTTGAACTTCAGGTTGCGAGTTAATCGGTGTTTCAAATGGTGGATCAGGTTGAGGTGATTGATTTTCAACCGCTATTTGCGGGTCATTGACATTAAATGCAATAGTTTGCGCCGACATCGAAGATTGCAGTCGGGCGTATGCGTCGCGTAATTTCTTTTGCATTTGACGTGCGCTTTCGTGTCTGCTTTCCTGCCTGATGTCCATCCCTTTCAAAATAACTTCTGAAACTTCCGCTGTTACCTCTTTGTTTATTTCATTTATCGGTTTAATCGGATCAGGCAAACCGCTCAAAAGACTGTCAGCGCGGGTCAGCGCGTCCGGCGGAACATTATTAGTCAAAAGCTGATAAACAGTTGCCGAAAGTGAATACAAATCACTTTGAGCGTTTGTTCCCGTGCCGCGTATTTGCTCCATCGGCGCATAATGCGGCGTATAGCCGACCACACTTCCGGTTGAAGACGTGCGAGTTTCACCGACTGAATTTTTCGACAGACCGAAATCCAGTAGAACAATATGATTATCGTTGGTTAATTTCAAATTTTGCGGTTTGATGTCGCGGTGGATAATCGGCGGTTCGTGTGTGTGAAGATAATGCAGGGCATCAAGTAATTGATCCGCCCAGAATAAAACCCAACTTAATGGAAAAGGCTGTGATGTTTTCTCAAGTCTTTTTGATAAATCATCACCTGTAATATGCTCCATTACAAGAAATTGATTCTCGCCGTCCACAAAATGATCGCTGACTTTAGGCAGAATCGGGTGTCGCAGATTTGCTAAAATGCGGGCTTCGCGTTCAAATGCCGTCGCCAGATTCACATCATCCGAGAAAAAGGTGCGCTTAAGTGCAACCGCGCTTCCGAGTCTTTGATCAACAGACAAATAAACTTCGCCCATTCCGCCTTTGCCGATCAAATGAACAATTAAATAGCGATCTTGAATTAATACATTAGGAGCTAATGGTTTCATAATTAATAAAATAACACCGACTTTTATTTTAACACAAAGCCCAATTATTGACTTGTCAATAATTGACTTTCAGGCAACATCGCATTTTTTCCCTGATGCTGCCAACAGCGTCCTCCTCCTTTCACACGCCTCGTGCAAGACGTTCCCTTTTTCGTTTCCGCGCCGCAAAAATAAACAGGCACTTTTTTATTGTTTTGCTGTTTTAGTAAAAATTCAGCTTGTTTTCTTTGATCTAAACCCTGACTCGAATCGGCACTTTGACTATTTGTTTGTATCTGAATGGACGGGGTTGCAATTAAATTTCTATCTTGGGCTTTGTTATTCGGAAGTTCTGCTATTTGTTTGACCGTTTTTTGATCCGGCAAACTATTGACTTGCGGTGAACTCTTTAGTGTTTTATTTGATGCAACATTTTCTGATTTATTCGAAGTCTGAAAAAAACTCCCGACAAAAAGTATTCCCAATATTAAACTGACACCTAACCCGATTTTCGGCATCCATTCAGAAACCGTAAATTCGGTTTCGCACAACTCACAAAATCGTCGGCTTGTTCGCAGATTCCATTCGATTCTTTCAATCTTTTCACCGCACTGGCAACAAAACTTCGGTTTATAGAGCATACTATTTTTCTTGCTAAATTTAGGTTACAAAAATACCCTGATTTTAAAAACCCGATAAATCTAATTTCTTCCCTATTTTTACGATAAATATATTATAAACCAAAAGTCGTTTAATGTTAAGATTTATTTTGAAACCAAATGCGGTGCAACTACGTGACACATTTCAGCGTCTGAAAGTCTATAATTATACTATGAAATTGCCAAGATTTTTCGCACTATTTTTATTTATTTTTTTGAGTTTTTCTTACGTTTCGGCTCAAGATGACGACATCATTACGGTTGATTCTTCAATCGTGCGGCTGAACGTCGGTGTTGTTGACACTAAAGGCAGACCGATTACGAGTCTGAATAAAGAAAGTTTTTCGATTTTTGAAGACGGCGTAAAACAAGATATTACAAGATTTGAGCCGACAATTGCGCCGTTCAGCGTCGTGATGATCCTTGATATGAGCGGTTCGACGCTCGGTTTTCGTGAAACGATTCGGCAATCGGCGTTCCGGTTTATTGACGCGCTCGCGCCGGATGACCGCGTTGCTGTGATCGAATTTTACGACAAAATTAATCTGTTAAACGACTTTACGACAAACCGCAGATCAATCGCCAATTCAATCAGCGTCGCCAACGGACGCGGAAAAACACAACTTTATAAAACTTTGGATTTCGCTTTGGGAAAACTTGCCAAAGAAGGAAAACGCCGCAAAGCGATCATTGTTTTGACCGACGGCGTTGATACGAATGTTCGGGATAATGACCGCGATTTTCTGGAAAAAATTAAAACGCCCGATATTCTCGAAGCCATCAAACCTGAAACCAGTGCGATTTTAAGCGAAGTTTTGAATAAATCGGACGCACAAGGCGTAACGGTTTATCCTTTAGCTCTGCCGACCGGCGATCCGACAAAACTTGCCGATCCGACTCCGGTTCAAGTTGCAATGTTTTCCGCTGCCCGCGAACGACTGCAAATTCTCGCCCGAAGAACCGGCGGAATGCTTAACAAAATCAACCGCCTCGAAGAAATGGGCAGACTTTATGCCGAAGTCGCCGCCGATTTGCGAACTCTTTATACAATCGAATACGAACCGAAAAATAATAACCGCGACGGAAAATGGCGTGATATAAAACTCGAAGTCAATAATCCGCAACTTATTTCCAGAACAAGACCGGGATATTATGCCAAGTAATTTCATTTTGGTTTTTGTTATTTTGCGATACAAACTTGACAGAAATTCATTTGATTTGTAGTCTAATCATTGCCTTTACGCACCCGTAGCTCAGCTGGATAGAGTACTTGACTACGAATCAAGGGGTCGCATGTTCGAATCATGCCGGGTGCATTTTAATATCTTTTGTAAATGTAAAGACTTGCGGGAATATAGAAAATTCTTTCGCGAGTCTTTTTTGATTTAATTTTCCTGTATTTTTTCCTCTAACAAAATTTGTGTGGTTTTTGTAGTATTTGATCGGGTGTGTTTTTATTTGGAATTTATTTTTTAGAATAAGTTGATCGAAACATTTTAGCGCAAACGAAAAAAATTGCGGCAATTTATTTGAACATTTTCGAGGGAAATTTTGAGCGAAATCAAACCAACAGTAATGAAATTCGGCGGAACGAGCGTGCAAGATGCGGCGGCATTTTTGCGCGTGGCGGAGATTGTCGGGAGTCAAAAAGACTTTGCGCCCGTCGTTGTAACCTCGGCGATGTCAAAATTCACCGATGCGCTTTTGAATGCTTTTGAATTAGCGCGGAAAGATGAGCCGCAAAATGCTATTGCATCGCTTGAAACTCATTTTGAACGGCATTTGGCGGTTGGGAGAGAATTCTTAGATGATGAAAAATATCAAAAAATTGCTGTTGAAATTGATAAAGCGCGAAATGATCTGACTGATATTTTAGAGCGCGTGGCGCGTCGAAGTTTGCCGTTTCAATTATTAAAAGATGTCGTCGTCGCTTACGGAGAATTGCTTGCATCGAGGCTTTTAGCTGAAGTTTTACGGTCAAAAGGTTTGAACGCAAGATTTGTTGATGCGCGGCGACTTATCGTGACGGACGACGAACACGGCGCGGCAAATCCGATTTGGTCGGAAACTGAAAAAATCGTTCAATTGGAATTAAATTCCGTTCTCGAACGCGGCGAAATTCCCGTGATCGGCGGTTTCATCGCGGCAAGCCGCAGCGGTGAAACGACGACTCTGGGACGCGGCGGTTCTGATTATTCAGCGGCACTCGTCGGCGCGGCTTTGCGGGCGCGTGAAATTCAAATTTGGACTGACGTAACCGGAGTTTTAACCTGCGATCCGCGAATTTGCTCGGATGCGCGAACGATAGATGTTTTGTCTTACGAAGAAGCGGCGGAACTCGCCTATTTCGGCGCAAAAGTTCTGCATCCGAAAACGATCAAGCCAGCCGTAGATTATTCGATTCCGGTGCGCGTCTGCAATTCCCATCAACCTCTTGAGCGCGGAACAATGGTTTTATCAAAAAGCGAAGTTTCGCCTAATAAAATCAAATCAATCGCGCACAAAACGGGAATTACGATTCTTAGAATTTCCTCAGCGCGAATGCTCGGCGCATATGGTTTTATGTCCGCGCTTTTCCAGATTTTTGAAAGATTCAGAACCGTCATTGACGTAATTTCAACATCGGAAGTTTCCGTCGCGCTAACGCTTGATAATACCGATTCGCTCGACAAAATCGTCGCCGAACTAAAACGCTTCGGCGAAGTCGAAGTCGAAACGGGACACGCCGTAATCTGCGTCGTCGGCGAAGGTCTGCGAGCAACTTCCGGTCTCGCATCAAAACTTTTTTCAACTATCGAAGACATTCCGATTTCACTAATTTCTCACGGTGCTTCGAGCGTGAATTTGACGTTTGTTATCAGAGAAGAAAAAGTGTCAGAAGTTATAAAAAGGTTGCACAATTCGTTTTTTTAGTAGAAATTAGAGTAATTTTATGAAGTCTTTGATTCTGTCATTTCTAATTCTTTTGTCAGGTTGCTCAAAAAATGTGACGGAAATGACATTTTTATCAAGGCAAATTTTGGTAAATTCAAATACTTACAATTTCCGCGTTTACATTCCGCCGAATCATCAAAAATCTGAAAAGTTGCCGGTTATGTTGTTTCTTCACGGAAGCGATGAGCGCGGCGATGATAATGAATCTCAGATTACCGGGTTCAAAAAAATCATCGAGCGAAATCCTGAAAAATTTTCTTTCATTGTTGTTTTTCCGCAATGCCAAAAAGGAAAAATTTGGGCTGGAGAAATGACAGAACAGGCAATTGAAGCACTTGACCAAACTGTAAAAGAATTTAACGGCGACGAAAATCGTCTTTATCTTTCAGGTTTCTCTCTCGGCGGTTACGGCGCGTGGCAGACAGCTTTACTTTATCCAGACAAATTTTCCGCGATAGTTCCGATTTCTGGCAGAATTTTGCCGCGACTGGAAAAATCTTCAAATGAAAAATCGCAGATTTCTTCTGAAATTATTTCACTTGCCGAATCAAAAAATCCGTATCAATTGTTTGCCGAAAGAATCGGTAAAACTCCGATTTGGGCTTTTCACGGAAAAGAAGACAAGATCGTTCCAATTAACCAAGTGCGTAAAATGATCGAAACTTTGAGAAGTAACGGAAATAAAAACGTAAATTTCACCGAATATGAAAATTCCGGTCACGTCATAATTGAAAAAGTCTTTGAAGAAGAAAACTTATTTGAATGGTTAGCAAGTCAGAGGCTCAATGGGATTAAAATAGTTGAATTGTCGGAAAAGATTATTTAACCTTTAAGCAAAAAGTAAATTATTTTACTTGAAAAGGAGTTTGAGAAAATGGCAGAAACAGTAATTGATAAAAATTTAGCAAAAGAACGACTCGAAAAATATCTGGCGATACACGATGTAAAAATTGCTAAGTCAGTAGAGGATTTGCTCGGACCCGAAACGGGACAAACACAGGAAGAAATTCAAAAGGAAGTTGATGATTTTCTGCGTTTGCGGGAAGAATGGAGAAAGGAAGATGTCGAAAGGGAGTTTGATTAATGGCAATTGTTGTTGATACGGACGTAATCTCATTTTTTCAAAAGCGTGATACCAGATACAAACTATATTCGCAACATCTTCTTGACAAAGAAAAATTTATTTCGTTTATGACTTTGGCGGAATTGCGACGCTGGACTTTAGAGCGTAATTGGGGTGAAAACAGAAAAAGCATTTTTGAAGAAACTCTTTCGGAAAGTTACGGTGTTATTTTTGCCGACGACAAACTGTGTGAAATTTGGGCGGAAATAAAAAGTGATGCCCGAAAAAAGGGCAGACCGATTGATACGGCAGATGCTTGGGTTGCGTCCGTTGCGCTTTTGTTTGATATTCCGCTGGTAACTCATAATCGAAAGCATTTTGAAAATGTCGAAAATCTTAAAATTATCTCTGAATCTGACAAATCTTAATTTCAAAAATTATTTAAATATTCTCTTGCTTCGCGCAATGCTTCGTTGACTTGTTCTCGCGAAGTTCCGCCAATTGCGTTTTTGGAATTTAGAGTTTGTTCAATTGATAACGCGTTAAAAATATCTTCGTCAATTTCAGGCGCGAATTTTTGCATTTCGGAGAGCAAAAGTTCGTCTAATTCAACACATAAATCAATTGCGTGCAGAACAATTTGTCCGACGATTTCGTGAGCGCGGCGAAACGGGACATTTTTTCGTGCGAGATAATCGGCAAGTTCGGTAGCGTTGAGATAACCTTTGGTCGCCGCTTCGCGTGTTTTGCTTTCATTGACAGTCAGATTTTCAAGCACGATTGACGAAATTTCCAGACAATCTTGAACCGTTTTATATGCGTCGAAAACCGCTTCTTTGTCTTCCTGCATATCTTTGTTGTATGCTAGCGGAAGACCTTTTATCATTGTCAGTAAACTCATCAAATCGCCGAAAACTCTCGCCGATTTGCCACGCACGAGTTCCATCGAATCGGGGTTTTTCTTTTGCGGCATAATGCTTGAGCCGGTCGAAACCGCGTCTGAAAGTGTGAAAAACCCGAATTCCGTCGTGCAATAAAGAATTATATCTTCGGCAAGCCGCGAAAGATGCGTCATCAAGAGCGACGCGGCGCAAGCAAATTCGACGCAAAAATCGCGGTCGCTGACGGCATCCAAGCTGTTGCGCGAAACTTCCGCAAATCCCAAATCTTTTGCCACAGCTTCGCGGTCAATCGGATACGAAGTTCCTGCCAAAGCTGCCGAACCGAGCGGCAAAACATTTACACTTTCCCGGACATTTTTAAAACGCGAAACATCACGCCGCAACATTTCAAAATATGCCAAACACCAATGCGCGAAAAGAACGGGTTGAGCGCGTTGGAGATGCGTGTAACCGGGCAAAATCGCGTCTTTGTTATTTTCCGCCAAATTCAGCAGGGAAGTTTGTGTTTGATGCAAAACTTTGGAAATTTCATCAACCGCATCGCGCATCCAGATTCGCAATGCGGTCGCAACTTGGTCGTTTCTACTTCGTCCGGTGTGAAGTTTTCTACCCGTGTCGCCGACGAGTTCGATTAATTTGCCTTCGATAAACGAATGAATATCTTCGGCGGAAGAGTTATCAAAAAAGTCCGAATTTTGTCCGGCATTCTGCAAAATCTCATTCAAACCATTTTGAATATCATTTGATTCGTCTTGAGTCAAAATTCCGGCATTTTCCAAACCCCGGCAATGCGCCAGACAGCCGCGAATATCGGCGGCAAACAAATTTTTGTCGAAGTTAAAAGAGCGGTTAAATTCAAAGAATGTTGCGTTCACGTCTTCCTTAAATCTTCCGCCCCACAATTTTTTAGAATCGTTCATTTGTTCTATTATTTAACTAAAGCCTGTGGAAATTAGAAAATTAAGAAAACCCATTCGGAATAGATGGAAGATGGTAGATAATAGATGACAGATTTAATCTATCAGTTATCATCTTTCATCTATTATCTATTCCGAATATTAAATGATTGAAAATAAACATACTTTAATTTGCACAGGCTTCATTTAACTACCAGGGCTTTCTCATAAAAATTGAAAACAAGGCGGCAAAGAGTTATTTTTATAGTTTTGCGAAACAGAAAAGTAACCAATTATGCTGCCTTGTCAAGAAAATAGTAGAAGTTTTTTCGAGAAACTGCAACGTGCCGAAGGCT
>JBBSAX010000045.1:0-26132 GCA_038251885.1 Pyrinomonadales bacterium
AAATTCGGCAGATTTTTCATTCTTTCGAGCGAATTCAAATAATCGTTCATATTTCCTTCGGGCGGCGCGATCAGAACCGAACCCAAACCGACGACGTTATCGCTTGAGAGCAAAAAGCCGAATTCTTCATCATAAAAACAAAGATGTCCGCGAGCGTGTCCGGGCGTGTGAAGTGCTTTTAATTTAAAAGTTTCGCCCGTTTCATCTTTCAGATTATAAATTTCATTGTCTTCGATAAATTTTTCAATTTCGACTTTTCCAACCAAGCTTTCCGCCGTCAATTTATGCGCCGAAATCGGAACTTTTACGCCAAATTTTTCAAACAAATGTTTCTGCAAAACGGTTTCGCCCCCGAAATGATCGGGATGAAGATGCGAAATAATTATTTCTTTGCACGAAAAACCTTTTTCGATAAATTCATCAATCAATTCAAACAATTTTTGCTGTTCGCTTTTCTCTTTTGAAGCCGCGTCAATAATGACAAATTCCTGTTTTCCGACAATAAAACAATTCGTATGCGTCGCCGGCGGCAAAGTTTCGGTTCGCATTGGAAAGCAAATTAAACGCGAATTCATTTCGATATAATTTATATTTCCATCGCATTTTCGGGATTTTTCCAGAAGATTTTGTGCGATATTTTTAATCCGATGATCTTTGATATTTGATTTTTGGTCTTTGCTTTTATCTTGAATTATCTGTGTGAATCTGTGTTCATCTGTGGATAAATATTCTTCGTCTTCCGTTAGTTCTCGGAGCGAAATCAAAACCGGCGGTGCAATTAACACTTTTGAATTTTCCCAAAGTTCAACGGCTTTTTTTGGCAAAATGAATTCGATATTTTGCAGTTCGTCAATTGCGGCATAAGGCGTTTGTTTCCACGGACAGATATTGATGTAAAATCTCGTTTTGAAGCGCATCGGCGAAAATTCTGGCGTTGTCCAAAATCCCGTGTAAGTGAAATCTTCCGCGTCAATCCATAAACCCCACGTTTCGAGAATTTCAGAAAAAAGAAATCTGCCGGAAATCAGATCGTCGTGAAGCGATGCGCGTTGACCTTTTGTTAATTTTTCGCCGTTATGAACGAGCAAAATGCCGACTTCTTCAAAAACTTCACGCGCCGCGCAAGCAATGAGTTTTGCCGATTCTTCATCTTCAGCATTTCTGACATCAACAAGCGCATCGTCCGCGTCAAGTTTTCCGCCCGGAAAACCGTGAAAACCACCGAGAAATTTGAGATTCGGATTTCTTTTTGCCCAAACAACTTCGGTTAAATCTTCATTCAATAAAATTACTGCCGAAGCGTCTTTCGGAGTTGCCGGATTTTGATTCATAAAATGATTTTAGCGCGAAGATGTAGAACAGAGCAATTTTCAACGCCTTTTCGTATTAATGAAGAAATTTATTTCTTCATTAATACGAAAAGACAAAAGTTCAAAAACTTTTGCCTTTTACTGGCGAACTAAAGTTCGCGTTCCGTTTGTTTTATTGTTTTTACTGTTTTGTAAAATACATTTCCGAACTTTGTGTGCCGCGCGGCGTTTCCGTATCGCGTTTGACCACTAAAGTTTTGCCTTCATCTTTCAATTCCCAAATTTCACTAATTTTGATGCTCATCGCGCCCATCGGTGTTTCAAAATTGCGGGTTTGAACGAGTTTTAATTTCCCGTCTTTTTCAAATTTGGCTTTAAGTTTTGCATCGCCGGATGTTGCGGAAGTTTCCTTGCCGTCGAGCGTGTAAGTCAGCATTGTGTCGCCGCCCATTCCGCGCCCCATTCCGCCTCCGCGCCCCATTCCGCCGCCATTTCCGCCGCCCGTATCGCTTTCCGGTCGTGCGGCGCGTTTGGTTTTGGTTTCTACGGATAAATCTTTATCAGTTTGCGCGACGTTCATCGTCATTGATTCGATCCGCATATTTTCCGATAATTTGCTTTTGCTTGCATCAAATTGCCAATTCCCCGCAAAATTAATTGTTATGTCCTGCGCGAAAACTGCCGTCGCGCCTAAAATCATACAAAATACAGCCATTAAAACGATTTTGATTTTCATCGAAATTACTCCTAATTACTCCTAAAAATTTTAAAATAAGAATTGTGTCCGCGTTGTTAGACGAATGTAAGGGGAATTTAGTTTGGGAGAATTTGTAAAGAATTGTAAGTTCAATGGATAACGGAAAATAGATAATAAATTTTGTTTTATATTATCCATTTTCCATTATCCATTATTTTTTAGCTTTCAGCCGGATTTTCTTTGATTTTATTTAAGTTACTGTGCTTGTAACCGTAAAGAAAATAAACAACCAAACCGACAATCATCCAAACGCCGAAACGTATCCAATTAGTAATGCCGAGTTCGGTCATCAGATATGAACATAAAAGAAGTCCGAGAATCGGAATCAACGAGAGTTTCTTGATCAATGTTGTAATTACTAAACCTATTGTCAAAATAATAAACGCGATTAATGGTATTTTGTGTGAAAACGCACTAATCCAACTTTCCGTTTTTTCTTCAAACGTAGTTTTTGCAGTTACACTTCCTTTTGATGTTTCGAAATTTAAAGTTTCTTCATTTGGAGAAGCAATAAATGATTTTTGTTCAGTTGGCGAAACAAAAGTTACTTTATAAGCTGTCGGAACTTCAATTGATTTTTTTTCGACTTTAGATGTCGAAATTTCAGTTAATTCTTTAATCTCGGTAACTGTTTCTACTTTTGAAGTTTGATTAGTTGTTGTAACTGAAAAGAAATCGGTAAAAAAACTAATGCCTTCCGAATAAACTTCTCCGCTTGTTAAAGTTCCGAAATCAAAAATAGAATACTTAGATTCAACCGGAATTTCTTGTAAAGTTTCAGTTGAGATTTTGACTTCATTGTTTCTATTCTTTTCATTTAGTGTTGAAATACCGGAGAAATATACAAGCAAAAATCCGACTATTAAAAGCAAAATCGGCAAAATAAACTGCGAGTTGATATACGGCACATAGCGTTTCGTGCCGCGAAATTCTTTGTCTTTGAACAAAACTCCGGCGCAGACAACGACGAATGCGAAAAGAGTTCCGATGCTCGCCAAATCCGTAACTTCGGTCAGATTCATAAACAGCGCGGGAATTGCTACAACAAAACCTGTGACGATTGTCGCAAACCAAGGCGTTTTGAATTTCGGATGAATTGAGGAAAATATCTTCGGCAGAAGCCCGTCGCGGCTCATCGCCATCCACAAACGCGGTTGACCGATTTGGAAAACGAGGAAAACCGTGGCGAGTGCGATGACCGCGCTGACGGCGATAATTCCGGCAACCCAAGGAATGTTTGCGCCTTGCTCTCCGAAAACAAATGCGAGCGGATCGCCGACGTTCAGGAGCGTATAACTGACCATTCCGGTTATAACGAGCGTGAGCGCAATATACAAAACCGTGCAGATAATGAGGGACAAAATCATTGCTCGCGGCAAATCTCTACTCGGATTTTTAGCTTCTTCGGCAGTTGTTGCCAGCGCGTCAAACCCGATATAAGCAAAGAAAACCGCCGACACACCTTTCAAAACCCCTTCGGCTCCATTTGGTGCAAATGGCGACCAATTTGCCGGATTGACGTAATTTAAGCCAAGAAAAATTACGAGTAGAATAATGGCGATTTTCAAAACGGTCATTATATTTGCGGTAAATTTCGATTCGCGGATTCCGATAAAAACGAGTGTGGTAATAAGAAGAGTTATCACCAACGCCGGAAAATCAGCAATAATGCGCCAACCGCCGATCATCGGTGCGTTTGTCCACGCGAGATATGATTCGATAACCTGCGGATTCAGGCTTTCGGAAATCTTGGATAGATCGTTCGGTTTCATAAAATTGAGTGCTTCAATCGTGTAACCGCTATTTAGGGTTTGTTGGACTAATTCGCTATTATCAGCGAATCCGCGTGAAGCAGTCAGATAATCCATCGTCAGGTATTCGGGAATGTGAATACCATTGTCCAGACCGATTGAAGGAAACCTAAAACCTTTAAGCATTCCCGTAAAATAATCGCTCCACGAAATTGCTACGGCAATATTTCCGATGGCGTATTCGACGATCAAATCCCAACCGATGATCCAAGCGATCAGTTCGCCCATCGAGGCGTAGGAATATGTGTAAGCCGAACCCGCGATTGGAATCCTCGATGCAAATTCCGCGTAACAAAGCGCGGCGAATCCGCAAGCAATTGCTGAAAAAATGAAGAGAAATATGACCGCCGGTCCGCCGTTATAAGAAGCCTTGCCGACCATTGCGAAGATTCCCGCGCCGATGATCGCGGCAACGCCGAGCATCGTCAGATCGAAAAGTCCGAGAGTTCGACGGAGATGCGTTTGTCCGGGTTCGATCTTAGAATCCGCTTCGCCTTCGATCTGTGGCACGGCTTCTGAAAAATCGTGTTCGGTAAAACCGCCTGCGGCATCGGCTTTTATTTGCTCGATTGATTTTTTACGAAATAAATTACTCATAGTATTTTAGTGTCAAAAAAACAAAAATCGTGTATTTCGGAATGTTGCTTGTGGAAGCTGGAAAAAAGTTACAAATATTTTGTTTGCAAATTCTGACCGAAAATGTTGATAATTGCAATTGAAACTTTGCAAATTCGGTGAGTTTTGTCCTAATCATTTTGAAATTCGCTAAAAAAACGCTCTTAATTTATTATTCAATTAAACTTGATGAAACTTTATACCGCTTAATTATCAAATGAAAATTAATTCAACACATAAAAATCTGAATACTTCATACATAAATCTTTCGGCGTTGCTCAGGTTTTTGCAGCAAAACAATTTTGTTGGCAAAATTCACCTTGAAGCGAAAGGATATGAAGCCGATGTTTTTTTTACGAGAGAAGATGGATTAACGATGCGTGAAAATGATCATATTGCCGGACGAATTTCGGTTGGCGATGATGTTTTAGCGCAAATTCTCATTCGCGCTCACGAACCGGACGGAATAATCAATGTCTATGACGAAATTGAAGAAATTAAACGGTCAAGCGAGAAATCTGTGAGTGAAGTAAAAGATACTTTGACCGAATCTGAAACCGATCAATCTTTTACCGAACATCAAGCCGAACCTTTTGAATTATCTCTTTCCGAAACAGAACAAGATATAGAATCAACAGAAAAAAGGGAAGTAATAAAGCCTGTTTCACTTAAAGAAAAACTCGGTTTGCCAAGTCTTCCGTTTTCATTTAGAAGAAAAGATTCAAAAAAAATTCCCGAAGAAATTACGGAAATATCGAGAGAAGAAATAGTAGAATCTCCGAAAGTAGAGATAATAGAATCGCCGAAAGAAGAAGATACTTCACCGGATTGGCACGAACTTCTTGAATTAATCGGTGAAATTCTGCAAACGGTAGAAAACAGTTTGGCGGAATCGAATCTTAATTTTGTTTGGGTTTTCGATAAGGTTCGGGCAGATGTTTATGAAGAATATCCTTTTCTTCACCCGAATTCGACGGTTTTTGAATACCAAAACGGCAAAGTTTCGATGAGCCAACAGATCAATAATAATTTTTTTATCGCAAGCATCGCCAAATCTCTGCGGCTTTTATTGGAAAAATTTGAAACACACCCTAAATTTGACGAGGTTCGCCGTGTGATTGTCAAAAATATTATCGAATTGATGAACAAACGTCATTCACAATACGATAAGTTTTTGATCACCCAACAACTTGAAGACGTGATTTAATCTTTAAATTGTAATTCCTCGACGATTTCGCGCATAAATTTTTTGCCTTTCTCGACTTCTTCGGGCGCAAGTGAAACCGCGCCGACAACCGCATGTCCGCCGCCGCCGTAGCGTTCGCAGATTTCCGCGATGTTGTGAATGCGCGGACGCGGCGACCAGGGATTCGAGCCGACCGAGATTTTCGTGCGGAATTTACTACGCGTCAGCGAAACATTGTAGGTCGTTTCAGGATAAAAATAATACGGAATAAATTTGTTATAACCGTTAACCAAATTTTCGGTCAGATCAAAAGTTACAACACCTTTTTCATATTCGGATTTTTCTTTGATAAGTTCGACCATTTGCCAATGCTGCTCTAAGATCGGCTTTAATTTCGCCTGAATTTCATCGCTTTCGAGGATTTCGTCCAGAGATTTTTCGGTCAAACTGCGAACGATTCTTTCAACGAATTTCGGATCTTTTTCGCCTTCGATAACCTGCATTAATTTCAGCGCGGATGACCGAAGTTCGACGCATTGCGCCGGAGATTCATAAAGCGCACCGTCAATAATATGCGCCCATTCGATCAGTTCAGCGAGCGATTCGTCTTTGAAACCGAACTTTTCTTCGGCAACCTTGGCGATAAATTCCGCGCAAGATTTACTTGTAATGTCTAAGAATTTTTTGCCTGAATCATCAGCTAGAAAATGTGCTTCATCTTCTTTTGAGAGAAATGCGGATTGATGATGATCGAACCACCACGTCAGGCGTTCGTCAGGCGAATACTTAAAATCAACAATCGCGTTTTCGTCGCCGTCAAACTGATCGCAGTCGAAAGCATTTCCGGCTTGGTGCATCGTTGGTGTGTAAGAAATTTCAGCATCTTGGTGAAATTTCGATTGATAAAATTTTGTAAAAATTGCGGCTGAGGAAACGCCGTCGAAGCAGTTTCCGTGATAAAGTATGCGAAGTTTCATAATGTTCTTATTTTGCAACCAAAGCAAAACATTCTAGAGTAGTAGGCAAAACGAAAATCGTCAAGGAAAAATTTATGAAAATACGAATTGCGAGTATAGAAGATGCAAATGATCTGGTTGAATTTAATCAGGCAATGGCATTGGAAACTGAAGGGAAACAGCTTCAAACGACAATTTTGCAAAGTGGAGTCAGCGCAGTTTTTAAGGATGAAAAAAAAGGCTTTTATGTCGTTGCAGAAGATGGAAATGCAAAAATTGTCGGCGGTTTGATGATAACTTTTGAATGGAGCGATTGGCGCGACAAATGGTTTTGGTGGATTCAGAGCGTTTATATTCTGCCCGAAGCACGCGGAAAAAAGCTTTACACACAACTTTATAATTTTGTTAAAGATCAAGCAAAAGGGCGCGGCGATGTTTGCGGATTTCGTCTTTATGTTGAAAAAGAAAATGTAAATGCACAAAAGGTTTATGAAAAATGCGGAATGGAATCTTCACATTATTTGATGTATGAAGAGATAATTTAAAAAAATAAACCGGAATCTTTTTAAGGATTCCGGTCAAATTATTGAAAAACAAAACTCAAAAACGAAGAGGCTAATGAAGCCAAAAAAAAGTCTTGCCGTCCAAATTTCAAAGGATTATAAGTTTAATTGTTCTTCCGATTTAACTATTGGCGGATAATAAAACCCACCAAAGGTTTCCAGATTTTGCGTATCAAACCGCTTTCGCGCACCACAACTCAAACAAGTTCGATATGCAGTCTTTCCCAAAATGAAAGGTCGGCTTACCTCCCTGTGTCCACACCCAAAGAGTTTGCCTAATAAACCGACCTTTTCCCCAAACACACTTTTGTCAACCTCTAAATTTTGCCTGTTAAATCCGGCTTTTTCTTGACCAAATTTACTCTCGTAAAAAGAAGTTGCCATCTTTCCTTCCCTTGCTCGTACTATTCCCTGATTCTCAAAAATTAGTGCATTTAGAACATGTATATTATTTTTTCAATTAACCTTCCAAGAGTTCCGTTATTACCCTTGAATACTTTCAATGCCAAACACTTTGGCAAGCGGTGTGCCAAATCTAAAAAATTATGTAAAATATATTATTATTTGTGAAAAGTATTGATAAATATGAATTTGAACAGTTTTTTGATTTTTCATCAAAAAATTAAACTGTATAACTTACATACACTAAATAGAGATAGATTTAGAACGACTGTCTTAAATTGATTCAGATGTGTATTAAATTATGATTTTATTTTAATTATAACTAATAATAATGACAAAGATCAGCGAACAAGAATTTGCACGAATCTGCGAAGGAATTTATGAAGACCGCGAAACAATCTGGAAACATAACCCGATTGGAACGCGGGACGAGATTTTGCTATGGATGCTTTTAAGCTGCTTGATTAGCTACTTAAATCTATCTGAAATTGAAATCCCTTGTTTCCCGGGCAAACCTAACGCGAAAACTTATCGAGAAGCAATTTTGTTTATTTTGAAAGATAGAAAACTTAATGAGTTTGAGGCAGAATCTTATTTGAATAAATTGATTCAAAATTGAGCAGTTTCGATTTATAAACTATGAAAGAAATGCCAAAAAAAATAGTTGAATTTCGCAACGTGAATTTTTCCGTCGGAAACACGAAGATTCTCGAAGATATAAATTTGCAAATTTTCAGCGGCGAAATTTTAGTGCTTTTGGGCGAATCAGGCTGCGGAAAAACGACGACTTTGAAATTGATAAACCGCTTGATCGAACCGACTTCGGGTGAAGTTTTGGTCGAAGAAAAATCAACAATGGATTGGGACCCAATAAAATTGCGGCGCAAGATCGGCTATGTTTTGCAAGAAGGCGGACTTTTTCCGCATTTTACAGTTGAAAAAAATGTTGCGCTCGTTCCTGATTTGGAAAATTGGGAAAAGGAAAAAACGCGCGAAAAAGTTGCGGAATTGCTTGATCTGGTCGGCTTAAATCATCAGAAATTCTCAGATCGTTTTCCAAACGAGCTTTCCGGCGGACAAAGGCAAAGAGTCGGCGTAGCGCGTGCGCTCGCGGCAAATCCCGATTTGTTACTTTTGGACGAACCTTTCGGCGCACTCGACGCGATCACGCGCACAAATCTGCAAAAAGAATTCGCACGACTTGTCAAAGATTTAGGTAAAACCGCCGTTTTCGTAACGCACGATCTGCACGAAGCATTCATTTTAGCGACGCGAATTTGTTTAATGGACAAAGGAAAAATCGCGCTCGTCGAAACGCCCGAAAATTTCAGGAAATCCGATTTGCCGCTCGTGCGCGAATATCTGGAAACGATTTCCGTCAATAAAGTTGAAAGTTAACAGGATTTACAGGATATTTAAGATAAAAATCCTGTAAATCCTGTCTATCTTGTTTGAATTATTGTTGAATGCAAATGCCTTTTTTTGAGTTTATAAAACAAAACTGGTCAGAAATCCTTGCTTTAACGCGCGAGCATATTTTTCTTGTCTTTATTTCGACAGCGTTTGCGGTTTTGATCGGCGTTCCGCTCGGCGTTTTGTTGACGCGCAAGAAGAGTTTGCAGACTCCGATTCTGGGTTTTGCCAATATTATGCAAACCATTCCGTCGCTCGCGCTTTTCGGGCTTCTTGTGCCGATTTCTTTTATCGGAATCGGTGCAAAGGCGGCGATTATCGCACTCTCGCTTTATGCGCTTTTGCCGATTATTCGCAATACTGTGACGGGAATTTTGAGCGTTGATAAAAAAATTAAAGAAGCGGCGACGGCAATGGGAATGACCGATTGGCAGATTTTGAAAATGGTCGAATTGCCGCTTGCCGCACCTGTGATTTTAACGGGAATTCGCGTCGCGGTCGTGATTTCGGTCGGCGTGGCGACGATTGCGGCGGCGGTCGGCGCGGGCGGTTTGGGAACATATATTTTTCGCGGTCTGCGGCAGAATGATAATAATTTATTGCTCGCGGGCGCGATTTTTTCTGCGGTTCTCGCGCTTTTGGCAGATTTTGCGCTCGGACAGATTGCTAAACTTTATGAACCGCAACGCGCCGAAGATAAATCTTTACACAAAAGACGAAAGTTTATCGCCATCGGTGCAACTGCTTTAATTGCCGTAATTGTCGGTTACAGTTTTATTTCGAGTTTTCAAAATCCATTTGCAAATCAAACAAACGCGCAAAATAAAATTCGCGTCAGTTCAAAGGATTTTACCGAATCCGTGATTTTAGCGGAAATCTTGGCGCAGATGTTGGAGAAAAAAGGAATTATGGTCGAGCGTAAATTAGAACTCGGCGGAAATCTCGCGCACGAAGCTCTTTTGTCTAATCAAGCGGACGTTTATCCCGAATACACCGGAACGGCTTACACGGCGATTTTGAAAAAAACGCCGATCACGGACACTCAGCAAGTTTATGACGAAACGAAAAAAGAATACGCCGAAAAATTTGATTTGACGATCAGCGAGCCGCTCGGATTTTCAAATGATTTTGCGATTCTTATTCGTAATGATGAAGCGAAGAAAAATAATCTGAAAACAATTTCCGATTTCGTTCCGCTGGCAAAAAACAAACAAGCCGGATTCGGTCAGGATTTTATGTCGCGTGCCGATGGTTACGAAGGTTTCAAGAATGCTTACGGTTTTGATTTTGCGAAACAACCACGCGAAATGGATTTGGCTTTGACGTATCGCGCTTTGAAATCCGGCGAACTCGATATAATTGCGGGAAATTCGACTGACGGTTTGATTGACGCGCTCGATCTGTTTCAGCTCAAAGACGATAAAAAATATTTTCCTCCGTATCAAGCAGTATTTATTGCGCGAAATGACAAATCTAAAATTTTGCAGGAAATTTTCCAAACATTAAATAACTCAATTTCGACCGAAGAAATGCGGAAGATGAATTACGAAGTTGACGGCAAAAATCGGCAACCGAAAGACGTTGCAAGCGATTGGCTGGTGCGGAAAGGCTTTTGAGCAATATAAGATTCGCCTATAGGTGTGATAAAATACATTCTGGCGAAATTACCGATTGAGCGTTTTGCTCCCAAAATATGCATTGGCGAAGCGAAATCTTGAAATTAAAATGAACGCTTTTTCGTCCAAACCGTCCAAAAAAAAGGAAAACATTTATGTTAAAAGTAATAAAATATGAAGCCGGACAAACGGTTGATATGAACTGTTCAGCCTGCGATTCCGATCAGCCGCACACTGTTCAATCTGTAACAAAACTCGGAAAAATGACCAAAGCGATGTGCGAAACTTGCGAAACCGTCAGCACATTTCGGCGCGGCAAGAAAGTTTCGGTTGACATTAATAAAGCCAAAGCCGGTGCTCCGTATAATTTTTCGCATAAATATCGCAAAGGTCAGGCGATTATGCACCCGACTTTCGGGCAAGGCGAAGTTACAAATGTGGTTGACAATCAGAAAATTGACGTGCTTTTCGGCGACGATACAAAACGCTTGATTCACGGACAGTAATAAATAAAGTGAAAAGGTGAAAAAGTTTAAAAGTGAAAAAGTTACTTAAACTCTTGTCGGAAATTCCGACTTGAATCTAAGTAACTTTTCAACTTAAAAAACTACTTTTTCACCTTTTCACTTTTAAACTCTTACATTTTTTTATTTTCTTCCACCGCGCAAAAGTAATCCGAGAACTATGCCGACCGCCGCTGAAATCAGAATTGTCTGACCGGGTTTTTGACGCGCATATTCTTTGGCATCTTCGACTAATTCACGCGGATCTTTATCCTGTAATTCTTTAAATTTTTCACCGGCGACGGCAAATCTTTCGCTGGCATAATCTTTGGCTTTCATTGCCGCATCTTGCAGTTTTTGTCCGTATTCTTCGGCTTGTGCTTTAAATTCATTCATATAATCATTCGTCGTGTCTTCGCCGTTTTCGTGGCTGACCGGAATTAAACCTTGTTCTTCATTTTCAATCATTTCATTTTCTGACATTTTCTTTTATCTCCTTCTAATCAAACAATGTTTCGGCTAAAATTTGCCGCGCAACCTTTATTGCATACAGGCTTAAAGATGTCTGTTGCGGCATAAAAGTTGTTACGAAATTTTAACAAATTTAGTTCCCGTGATTCCAAACTTGACAACTTTATCGAGAAGTTAGAAACTTACCAAGTAAGTAAGCACTTACTTATCAAAAGAGGTGAGATTTTTGGTAGAACACACGGAACAAATAACAACAACAACGCGGATGAGCGGCGATGAACGCCGCACTCAGCTTTTGCATATTGCCATTAAACTTTTTTCGGAAAAGGGTTTCAGCGGCACGACGACGAGGGAAATTGCCAGCCACGCCGGAATTTCCGAAGCAATGGTTTTTCGCCATTTTGCCAACAAAGAAGAACTTTATCACGCAATTTTAGACTACAAAGCGTGCAGCACGGGAGAAAAAGTTTTCCCATGGGAAAATGAAACATTTCAAAAGCTGATCGCGGAGAAAGATGATTACAAGGTTTTTTATAATCTCGCACTGAATGCACTTGAAAATCATAAAAAAGATGTTGATTTTATGCGTCTTTTGCTTCATTCGGCATTGGAAGGACACGAACTTTCGGAAATGTTTTTTGAAAAATTCGTTTCCAGACTTTACGATTTTATTGGTGAATATATCCGGCAAAGACAGAATGAAGGCGCAATGCGCGAAGTCGAACCGCGTGTCGTTGTTCGCGCCTTTCTGGGAATGCTTATTCATCAATCGCTCAATGATCTTCTTTGGGATCCGAAACAGAGATTGCTGATTATTTCAAAAGAAAAAGCCGCGCACGAGTTTGCGACCATTTTGCTTGACGGAATTAAAAAATAAGTTGTAACGCTAGTGAAATACAGGCTTTATAAACTTTTATTAATAATAATGAGAAAATCTTTAAGAGTTATAATTTATACGATTTTTATATCTGCATTAAGTTTGTTAATTACCGCGTGCGGAAAATCGAACGCTAATAACACGAATCAGGAAGCAAATACCGAATCGCAAACGATCAGTGTTTCGACAACGCAGGCGATTGTGAAACAAATTCCGACATATTTTGAAGCAACAGGTTCGCTGACAAGCGATGCCGAATCGAATGTCGCACCGACGATTGGCGGAAAAATTGTTTCGGTCAATTTTGATGTCGGAAGTTATGTCAATAAAGGAGATGTGTTGGTCAGACTTGATGCCCGCGATGCTCAAATCCGGCTCGAACAAGCACAAGCGCAACTCGAACAACAGCGCAAAGTAGTCGCGCAAGCCGAAGCCGGAGTCGAACAAGCAATTGCAAATCTGCGTCAAAACCAAGCAAGGCTCGGCGTAAAAGACGGCGAAAACTTTGACATAAAAGATTTTTCGCAGGTCAAGTCAATCACGGCGCAACTTATTTTGGCAGAAAAAGAATTGGCGCGAACCGAAAAATTATTGGAAACCGGCGATGTTTCGCGCTCGGCTTACGATCAGAGAAAAGCTCAGCGCGATCAATTAATCGGTCAACTGGACGAAGCGCGTTCAAATGCAGCGGTTGCGATCAAAGCAATAAATATCGCGCAAGCCGGAGTCGAATCCGCCCGCGCACAGGTCGGAAATGCGAAAGCCGGAGTTGAAACGGCTCAAGCGCAGGTTGAACAAGCGCGAAAAACTGTTTCCGATAATGTTATTTATTCGCCGATCAGCGGTTATATTTCGGAAAGAAATGCCGATCCGGGCGAATATATTTCGCCGAATCAGCCGAATGCCAAACTTGCAACGATTGTTCGCACCGCTGTTTTGCGTCTGCAAATTGACATTCCCGAACAATCAATCGGAAAAATAGCAATCGGTCAAGGTGTTTCCGCACAAGTTTCGGCTTATCCCGACCGGAAATTTGCCGGCACGATTGTCAGAGTTTTGCCGACACTTGATACGCAATCGAGAACTTTGAAAGTTGAAGCAGAGATCGAAAATGTCAACGGTTTATTAAAACCCGGACAATTTGCGACCGTTCGTATTACGCAGTCGAAACCCGAACCAGCCGTAATGATTCCGGCAAGTGCAATCAGAACCGACGGCGAAAAAAACATCGTTTTTGTTGTTAAAGACGGCATTGCCAACGAACGGCTTGTGCAGACCGGTTTGCTTGAAAACGATATGATCGAAATCAAGCAAGGCGTTCAGGAAAATGAAACTGTGGCAACGAATAATCTGGATAAACTAGGCGACGGCGTAATCGTCAATCAAGCAAACTGAGAAATTTTTAGAGGTTTTATTTTATGCAATGGCTTGCAGAAATTTGTGTTAAGCGTCCAGTATTTGCGACGATGTTGATTTTATCGCTTGTCGTGGTCGGGGCATTTTCGTTTTTTTCGCTCGGAGTTGATCTTTTTCCGAAGGTTGATTTTCCGACGATTACCGTGACGGTTGTCAATCCCGGTTCTTCGCCGCAGGAAATCGAAACGGAAATTACGGAAAAAATCGAGGAAGTTGTCAATACGGTCAGCGGAATTGACGAATTGCGTTCGACTTCGTTGGAAGGCGTTTCGCAGGTTTTTGTTCAATTTATTCTTGAAAAAGACGTAAACATCGCCGCTCAGGAAGTCGAAAACCGCGTGCAAACGGCGATTCCGAACTTACCGGAAACAGCCGAACAACCGACCGTTCAAAAACTCGATTCCGATGCCACGCCGGTTTTGAGAATCGTCGTTTCAGGTCCTGAAAATTTGAGAGAAGTTACGGAACTGGCGAAAAACAAGGTAAAGGAAAGAATCGAATCGGTCAATGGAGTCGGTCAGGTTCGGATCATTGGCGGGCGCGAAAGACAGATTAATGTTTGGGTTGACCCGGACAAAATGCGTGCATTTAACATCACGCCGGTCGAAGTTACTGCTGCTCTGCGGATTCAAAATCTTGAATTTCCCGGCGGTCGAGTAGATGAAGGCGCACGCGAAATTAATGTTCGAACACTTGGAAAGATAAAAAATCCGGCAGGATTTGAAAACGTAGTAGTCGCATCCCGCAATGGATACGAAGTAAAAATTAAAGACATCGGAACTGTCGAAGACGGCGCAGAAGAATTACGTTCGCAATCATTTTTGAATGGAAAACCTGCCGTAACTCTAATCGTTTCCAAGCAGTCAGGACAAAACACGGTTGCCGTTGCACAGGAAGTAAAAAGTGTTTTGGATGAAATTACTCCGACTCTGCCCAAGGATTATCGCCTTCAGATTATCGGCGACAACTCGATTTTTATTGAAAATTCGCTCAATGCAATCGAAGAACATCTTGTTCTCGGCGGTTTTCTGGCAACGATTGTCGTGTTTTTATTTTTATGGAATTTCCGTTCAACCTTGATTGCTGCGATTGCCATTCCTACTTCGATTATTTCTACATTTGCGTTGATGTATGTAATGGGTTACACGCTCAACCAGATTACGATGCTTTCGCTGACTTTGATGGTCGGAATCGTGATTGATGACGCAATTGTTGTTCTCGAAAATATTTACCGATTCATCGAAGAAAAAGGAATGTCGCCCTATCGTGCGGCAATCGAAGGCACAAAAGAAATCGGTCTGGCGGTCTTAGCAACGACGCTTTCGCTAATGGCGGTTTTCGTTCCGATTGGATTTATGGGCGGAATCGTCGGTAGATTTATGTCGAGTTTCGGACTGACTTCGGCATTTGCCATTGGTGTTTCGCTACTTGTTTCATTTACCTTAACGCCGATGTTGGCGGCGCGTCTGATTAAATGGAAACCGCCCGAAGAAGCGGAAGAGCCGGAAGCCGTTGCCGAAAGCGAAACAGATACGGAATCACAAGGAATTTTGGTTAATCAGACAAAAGAAAAAATTCACGGCGACGGAATGATCGAAAGTGATCCCGGTGAAGTTTCACCGCTTGTTACCAAACCCAAAACAGCGAAAACCGGAGGACACGGTTCAAAAGATTCCTGGTTTTACAGCATTATTGATGGCGTTTATACGAAAATGCTCAAGTTTTCGATGGCGCATCGTTGGATAATTGTTGTTGCTTGTTTGCTTGTAGTAATAAGCATCGTACCGTTGTTTATGATGGTCGGTAAAAACTTTTTGCCGGTTGACGATCAATCACAATTTGAAGTTTCGGTCAGAACCAATGAAGGTTCTTCGCTTCAGGCGACAACAGTAATGATGGAAAGAATTGCTACCGATATACGCAAACTGGAAGGTGTGAGAGATACGCTGATAACGGTCGGCGGCGGTCAGCAAACCGTTGTAAATTCAGGAACAATTTATGTGCGTTTGACGGATGTCGGCGACCGTGCAAAATCACAAGATGAATTAATGGCTAATGCCCGAAATCTGATGATTGAAAAATATCCGCCCGAACTTCGCACAGCGGTTCAGCAGGTTCAAGCATTTTCCGGCGGCGGTTTCCGTAATGCCAATGTTCAATTTTTTATCGGCGGACCTGATCTGAAAAAACTCGAAGAATATTCAGCAAAATTGGTCGAAGTTTTAAAAAATAATCCTGACGCGGTTGACGTGGATTCGACTTTGATCAGCGGAAAACCCGAACTTCAATTAACGGTTGACCGCCAACGTGCCGCTGATCTAGGCGTTCGCGTCGGCGATGTTTCGCAGGCGTTGAATATTCTGGTTGCCGGACAAGAAGCAACGACATTTAATGAGGGAACGGAACAATACGAAGTTCGCGTCCGTGCAAAAAATGATTTTCGCTCCGATGTCGAAGGCTTGCAGCGAATGATCGTGCCGTCTTCAAAACTCGGCGCAGTGTCGCTCGATAATGTCGTCAATATCAAGGAAGGAACGGGACCGAGCGCGATTGACCGCATCAACCGGCAACGTCAGGTAACGATTCTGGCAAATACAAGACCGGGCGGTTCGGCAGTGGTTATTCAGGACGCGCTAAATAATGCTGTCAAGAACTTAAATATTTCTTCCGAATATACATCCGGCTACGTCGGACAATCGAAGGAATTGCAGAAAGCCGGATTTTATTTTCTGCTGGCAATCGTATTGTCGTTTATCTTTATGTATATCGTTCTCGCGGCTCAGTTTGAATCTTTCGTTCACCCGATTACGATTTTGTTGACATTGCCGCTGGCGATTCCGTTCGGAATTCTTTCGATTTTGCTGACCGGGCAAACCGTAAATATCTTTTCGGGTTTGGGATTGCTTCTGCTTTTCGGCGTTGTCAAGAAAAACGCGATTCTCGTAATTGATCACATCAACACTCTGCGGGAGCAGGGATTGAATCGTTACGATGCAATCATCCAGGGAAACCGCGACCGTTTGCGACCGATTTTGATGACGACGATTGCGCTTGTCGCCGGAATGATTCCGCTGATCGTTTCAACGGGCGCGGGCGCGGGAACAAATCGTTCGGTCGGCGTTTTGGTCGTCGGAGGACAATCGCTCTGTTTGCTTCTTACTTTGTTGGCAGTTCCGGTTTTCTACTCGTTCTTTGATGATCTCGGTAATCTAAAGATTTTCAGAAGGTTAAACCAGGGAATGGAAGTTGTCCGGCGCAAAACATCAGCAGCAGTTTCAAGTTTATTGACGATATTTAAATAATCAATCTTTAGACTGCTTAAAATATTTGGACACGGCGATTTTCTCGTCGTGTCCAAATATTTTTAAAGAAAACGCTTGACAAACTTAATTGCATAAATTAACTTAACAGTGTTAAGTATTATGGGAATCAAAGAACGCAGAGAAAAAGAACATGAAGATTTACGGCAGAAAATCCTCGATGCCGCAAGTGAAGTGTTTGCGAAAGACGGTTATGAAAGCGTTTCAATGCGAAAGATTGCTGAAAAAATCGAATATTCGCCAACGACGATTTATCTTTATTTTAAAGACAAAAATGATTTGTTAAATCAAATCTGCGAAGAAACCTTTGCGAATTTGATCAAAGATTGGCAGAAAATTGAAGATAAAAATGACGATCCGCTAACATCTTTACGAAAATCAATGCGGGCTTATGTCGAATTCGGTTTGAAATATCCGAATCATTACGAAGTAACTTTTATCAATCCGCTTGCTGATTATCTCGGCGAAGATGAACATCCGTTTGAAGGTTCGATGGGACAAAAAGCGTTTGAAAATCTGGCTTTTCGGGTCGCACAAAGTATGGAAGCAGGACAGATAAAACAAAATGATGTCGCCACCGTCAGCCAATTGATCTGGGCGATGGGACACGGAATCGTTTCGCTTTTGAATTCCCACAAAGATTTTCCGTTCGTAGAAAAAGAGAATTTAATTAAAGGTTCAATAGATATGATTTTTGACGGAATTAAAACGTGAAATTTTTTTGCACGGAAACTTAACAGTGTTAATTTTATGTAAATTGTAAAGTAATCAGTCAGAACCGTCTGCGGTAGCGGATGGTTCAAGTTTGAGGGCAAAAATTTCAAAATTTAGCGTTTGACCGCACGCTACCGCAGACGGTTCTGACCTGAAAAATATGGCTTCTCTGGCAATTAAAAATTTGTTTCACGAAAAAGTGCGGTTCGCTGTAACGCTGACGGGCATTGTTTTTTCAGTGATTTTAACGGCGGTGCAACTCGGCATTTTTCAGGGTTTTATCGCCGCTTCGACTGATATTGTTGATAAATCAAACGCCGATTTATGGATCGTTTCGCAGAATGTTTCGCACGTCGAACAAGGCGTGGAGATTTCCGAAAGCAAACTTTACAAAGTCCGTGAGATTGACGGTGTTGAACGCGCCGAAAAACAGATTGTTTCCTTGGGCGCAAAGGCGAAAAAAGCCGATGGTTCAAATGATGGAATCACGCTTGTCGGTTCGGACTTGGACGGCGGAATGGGCGGCGCGTGGAACGTCGTCGAAGGCGATTTGGCGGATTTGAAAAAGCCGGACGCGATTTTCGTTGACAGACTTTATGCCGAAAAAAAACTCAGCGTGACCAAAATCGGGCAAGTTATCGAAATCAACAAACGTCGCGCCAGAGTCGTCGGATTTACAAAAGGAATCAGAATCTTTACGTCGCAGCCGGCGGTTTTCACATCCTTCAAAAACGCGCAGAATTTCCTGAATATGCGCGAAGATGAAATGTTTTACATCGTCGTCAAAGCAAAAGAAGGAAAAGATTTAAGCGAATTGAAAAACGAAATTACCGCCAAACTCGAAAACGTCGAAGTTTTGACACGCGACGAACTCGTTTATCGGCAAGGTTTATATTGGGTGATCGGCACGGGCGCGGGAATTACGGTTTTGGTTGCGGCGGCTTTGGCGATCATCGTCGGCGTAATTATCGTCGCGCAAACGATTTATAGTGCAACGGTTGACCACATCCGCGAATACGGAACTTTGAAGGCGATGGGCGCAACGAATTTTTATCTTTACAAAATTATCATCACGCAATCGGTCGTCAGCGGATTGATCGCTTACGTCATCGGCATCGCCGTTTCGCTTCTCATTTCGCGGATAAGTATGGAAGGAACGCTGGCGATTATCGTCAATTTTCGGCTCGTCGCGGCGTTGTTCGTTTTGACGATTTTAATGTGTTGCGGTTCATCAATCATCGCCATTCGCAAAGCGACTTCGATTGATCCGGCGATGGTTTTTAAAGGTTAGAAATTATGAAAGCAGAAACTATTTTTTCGATTGCAAACACGCTTGCTCTGGCAGGTTGGATTCTTCTTATTTTCATTCCGCGCTGGAATTGGACGCGCAAGATCGTGATTTCGGGCGCGATTCCGCTGTTGCTCGCGGTCGCATATTTGGTTTTGATCGTCCTGTTTTTCGGCAAATCCGACGGCGGTTTCGATTCGCTTGCCAATGTAATGAAACTTTTTACGAATGAATGGGCAGTTCTCGCGGGATGGATTCATTATCTCGCGTTCGATCTGTTTGTCGGTGGTTGGGAAGTCAAAGACGCGCAGGACAAAAATATCTCACACTGGTTCGTCATTCCGTGTTTGATTCTGACATTTTTGCTCGGACCGATCGGCTTTTTGCTCTATCACATCATTCGGTTTTTCGCGGCGAAAAAGCAAAGTAACGGGTAAATATTTGAGGCGGGAAATTATGTCAAAAGTTATCGAAGTTAAAAATTTAATCAAAACTTACGGCGCGGGCGAAACGGCGGTTCACGCGCTGAAAGGTGTTGATCTCGACGTTTTAAGCGGCGAATTGCTGTTGCTGTTGGGCGCAAGCGGTTCGGGAAAAACGACTCTGATTTCGATTATGGGCGGGATTTTGTCGGCGACTTCGGGAGTTTGCAAAATTCGCGGGACGGAAATTGTCGGTTTGGCGCAGAGAAAATTGCCTCAAATAAGGCTCGAAAATATCGGTTTTATTTTTCAGGGATTTAATCTTTTCCCCGCATTGAACGCACAGGAAAATGTCGAAATCGCGCTCGATTTGAAAGGTGTTAAAGGCGCAAAAGCACGAAGAACTTCCGCCGAACTGCTTGAAAGAGTCGGACTCGGCGCAAAACTGAAAAGTTATCCGGCTGATCTTTCCGGTGGACAAAAACAGCGCGTCGCCATCGCCAGAGCGTTGGCAGGCGAACCGCACATTATTTTAGCGGACGAACCGACTGCCGCGCTCGATTCGGAATCGGGAAAATTAATTATGGATTTACTTCAAGAACTCGCGCACGAAAAAAATCGCGCCGTCGTGGTTGTTACGCACGACAATCGAATTTTCGATTACGCGGACAGAATCGTCGAGATCGAAGACGGAAAGATAAAGAATAATGATGTTCAGAGTAACGGCTTTAGCCGTGATTTACCACAAAATTTCACGGCTAAAGCCGTTACTCTGAACAATCTTTAGGAGAAATTTATGAAACGAACAATTATTTTATCGTCATTTGCGATTTTATTAACGGTAATTTCGCTGGGATATTTTGTTTGGGTTCGTCCGGCACAGGTCGAACGGAAAGTTCTGGCGGAGCAGGAAAAATCCAAACAAAAATCTTCGACAGAAAATCTGGTTGCCGCGCCCGGCGTGGTCGAAGCGATTTCGGAAGAAATCGAAGTCGGTGCGGAAATTCCGGGAAAATTGAAACAGGTTTTGGTCGAAGAAGGCGACGAGGTTTTGAAAGGTCAGACGATTGCCGTTTTGGAAAATTCCGATTTTGAAGCGCAGATCGTTTCCGCTAAAACGCAAATCGAAACTTTGCAAAGGCAGAAAGAAACCGCCGAAGCGCGAACTTTACAGGCAGAAACCGAACGAGCGCGAATTTTTAACGGTGCGCGTCCCGAAGAACGGCGCGAGGCTTTGCAAAGTTACGAACAGACTTTGCCGAACATCGAACAGGCAAAACGCGAAGTTGCGCGGCGCGAAAAACTTTATGAATCGGGCGACATTTCGCGTGAAGAATTGGAACGCGCAAGACGTGATTTGGAAACTTTGCAAAAACAATCGAATGCAACACGCGAAAAATATAATGTCGTCAATGCCGATGCGCGAAAAGACGACTTAAATAAGGCAGACGCAGCGATTTTGCTGGCGGAAAAGCAAACGGACGAATTTGACGCGCTCATCCGCGAAGCCGAAGCGCGAGTCCGCACGGCACAAGCAAATCTCGACAAAACAATTGTTCGCGCACCGATCACGGGCGTTATTTTGCGAAAACGACTGAAAGACGGCGAATCGGTTTCGCCGGAAAATCAAACGGGAATCGTTTCGATAGCTGACATTTCAGCTTTGCGCGTTCGAGTTGATTTGGACGAAACTGATGTCGCAAAAGTGCGCGAAAATCAAAAAGCATTTGTAACGGCAGACGCTTACGGCGAACAAAAATTTTACGGAAAAATCGTCAAAATCGGACAAATTTTAGGTAAGAAAAACTTCCGCACCGAACGCCCGACGGAAAAAGTTGATACGAAAATCTTGGAAGTTTTAATCGAACTGGACGCAAACCAAAAACTGCCGCTCGGACTTCGGGTTGATGCTTTTATCGAGGCAAAAAATGAAAAATAAAACAAAAGATAATCCAGGCGTAATCGCGCCGCCGCCATTGATTTTCTTGAGCGGTTTGTTGCTCGGCGGAATCGTTCAATGGTTTTATCCATTTTATGTTTTTCCGCCGGAATATCTGTTTATTGCAAGAATGTCGGGAGTTTTGTCAGTGATTTTCGGACTCGGAATAATTTTGACGGCAAGAGCAAAAATGCAGAAAGCAAAAACAAATATCGAGCCTTGGAAACCGACAAATGCGATCATCTCGGACGGGATTTATTTATATTCACGAAATCCGATTTATGTCGCAATGGTTTTGATTTATCTCGGTGTAACTTTGATTTTCAATTCGATTTGGCTTTTGCCGTTTTTAATTTTGGTTTTATTAGTAATGCAATTCGGCGTGATTTTGCGCGAAGAAATATATTTAGAAGAAAAATTCGGCAAAGAATATGCGGATTATAGGAAAAAAGTCCGCCGTTGGATTTAATGAGGAATAAAGGTTTTTTGTTCACATAATTTTTACACAAATAGGTTTGACAATAGGGTGTAAAAATGAGAAAAGTTAAAAGATAAGTAAGTGCTTACTTACTTATCGAAAATGAGGTTTTATGAGTTTGCGAATTCAAAATTTTTATAGGCATTTATTCGGTTTTATATTTATATTTATATTATTATCAGCAACCGAAATTAAAGCTCAAGATGCGACACCGACACCGACCCCGGTAAATGACGGGCAAAATGTTCAGCCTGAGAAAATCGAAGGTGTTCCGCAAATTGCTCCGAATTATGAATCGGAAGATCGCACTTTGCCCGAAATCGGAATTGTCGGTGTTGATCTGATGCAGCAAAAACCGCTTTCACTAAAAGATGCGATTGTGATGGCACTCGAAAATAATAAAGACATCGAAGTTTCACGGCAAAATGTGCGGATCGCGGAGTTTGATTTGCGGTCGGCAAAGGGTTTTTATGATCCGCGTTTTGTCGGCACGACGCAATACGAACGCGCAACAACGCCGAACGTCAGTGTTTTCAGCAATGTCAGAAGCATTACGCAAAATTCACTCGTCGGTAATGCCGGAGTTCAGGGAAGTCTGGAAAAATTCGGCACGAATTACAGCGCGAATTTTAGTAATCAGCGTGTCAATTCGACTAATCCTCTTTCGGTTTTGAGTCCGCAATATAACACATCTTTTAATTTGAGTTTTACGCAGCCGCTTTTTCGCGGACGAACGATTGATCAACCGCGCCGCACGATTGAAATTGCCAAGCGCAATCTTTCTTTGACCGACACGCAATTTCGCCAGCGTTCAATTGAAATTATCACCAACGTCCAACGTGCATATTGGGATTTGACGTTTGCTTTGAGAAATCTGCAAGTTCAGCGCGATGCGGTGCGCGACGCGAAAGACCAACTCGAACATAACAAAAGATTGGTCGAAGAAGGAACGCTTGCGCCGGTTGACATTATCGCTTCGGAAACTCAGGTGGCGAATTTCGAACAGAATGTTTACACCGCTTTAGAAGAAGTCGGACGCTCGGAAAATAATTTAAAAAATCTGATCTCGGAAAACCGAAATACGCCGATCTGGAGTGCTTCAGTAATTCCGACCGATTCGGTCGAACTCGATGCGCCGCGCACGACTCTGGTTGAAGCATTGACTTTGGCTCTCGAAAATCGTCCTGAAATCGAAGTAAATAATGTGCAGAAAGACATCAACGCGATTGATCAGAAATATTTCAAAGATCAAACCAAACCGCAGATTGATCTCGTCGCCGGCTACACTTCATCGGGAATCAGCGGAAGCGCAAATGCCAATGCGTTGAACATTTTTTCAAACACTTCGACATCGGATAAAATCAATGAAGTTATCTCGCGTGTCAATCCGACATTGCCGCCAAATCAGCAAATTACGCCGATTGTGATTCCGCCGCCGCAGACGATTTCTTCCGATTTGACTGGAAGTTATACGAGTTCATTAACGGATATTGTAACAAATCGTTACCCGATATATCGCGTCGGTTTGCAGTTTAATATTCCATTCGGCAATCAAATCGCCAAAGCGCAATTTGGCAAATCACTTGTTCAAGGCGAGCAATTAAACACACAGCGCGAACAACTCGAGCAAGCAATTCAGGTTGATGTTCGCAATGCCTTGCAATCGGTCAAAACGTCGGAAGCGCGTTTGCGAAGCGCGGCGATCTCGCGCGAAAACTCGGAAAAACAATACGAATCCGAACAGAGAAAACTCGATGCCGGACGCACAGATATTTACACGGTTCTCGAACGCCAAACCGCTCTGATGAACGCTCGAAGCGCAGAACTCCGCGCTCAAACTGAACTCAACAAAGCAATCGCCGAATTGCAACGCGCGACGGGAAATTCTTTGAAAGCCAATAATGTTGAAGCGCGTTTGAGAAAATAATTTCGCACTCAATTCTTAAACTTTCCAAACAGAAATCAAAAAATTAATTTTTTGATTTCTGTTTGGAAAGTTTTTGTTTTCTTCGGCAAAAATTTCCGTTATAATCCTCTATAATTTAGCTAAGATTCACATCTTGCATCTAAACTTAAATAATTCAATTGAGGAAAAAAAATGTTAAAGAAAATCAGCACCCAAATTTTGATTTTGGCAATGTTCAGTTTATTAACCTGTTCCGATTTAATGGCGCAAACGCGGATTCGTTTCAAACGCGGAAGCAATTCGGCAACCGTTTCGGGAACATTAGCACCGGGCGCGACAAAAGGTTTTGTCTTACGCGCCAACGCCGGACAAGTTTTGTCGGGAACGGTCAGTTCGACCAACGGAAAAGTAGATTTCACGCAGGGAAATCTGCACGATTCGCAATATTCGATGACGCTTGAAGAAAACGGCGACGCATACATCAGCGTTGATAATCACGGCAGCCGCGCAACAAAATTTACTTTGACGGTTTCGATTCAATAGAAAACTACGTCAAAAAAATTGGACAAAGGCAGATTTAATATTTGTCTTTTTTTATTTTAAACTTCGATTCGTAAACCGTCTTTGGCTTCGATAATTTCGATGTTCGGCGAAAATTTTTCTATTTCTTCCGCAAAATTAACTTCGTCCCATTCGGGATAAAGATGCGTCAAAACTGCTTTTTTAGGATTTGCACGGCGGATTAGATAAATCGCCTCGGCGAGTTCGAGATGTTTTTCGACGGGTTTATTTTTTACAAATGAACATTCGAGAACAAATAAATTTGCGTTTTTTGCTAAAGCCGATAATTCTTTTGTAAAACCCGTATCGGCTGAAAAAACGAGCGATTTATCATTTTTGTCCGTGATGCGAATCGCGTGGCTTTCGTCGGTGTGCGGAGTTGAAATGGCGACGGCTTCAACTTCGGGCAAAACTTCAAATTTTTCCAGAGATTCGATCTCGATTATTTCGACGGGAAAAGGTTGTTCAAGAAGTCCGTAATCATTGGCTTTATCAAAAGATTGGATCAATTTTTTCAAACCTTTCGCGCCGAAAATTTTCAGAGTTTTTGTGCGTTTCTGTGTTTCGGGCGCGTATTTCGTGCCGAAAAGAAACGGAGCGAGTCCGCCGACGTGATCGAGATGAAAATGCGAAATCCAAATCGCGTCCAAACTTGCCCAATCGAGATTTTCCTGCGCCATTCGGTGAATCGCCGAAGCCGCACAATCAATCAAAAGTGAGCTGTTTTCCGTTTCCAGCCAAAATGCCGAACTGCTTCTTTTCGGATGCGGCACGGAAGTTCCTGAACCCAATACAATAAATTTCATAAAATAATTAAACCGCATAAAAGAAAAAATTAACAGGGATGACAAGATAAACACGGATAAGGATTCAGGTAAATTTTATTACTATCCTTGTTAATCCTGTATATCCCTGTTAATTTTTTATTGATTATGAAAGAAATAGACATACTTGCAATTTTTGCACACCCGGACGATATGGAATTGACTGTCGGCGGAACGCTTTTGAAGATGAAATCTTTGGGCTATAAAACCGGCGCGTTGGACATCACACGCGGCGGAATGGGAACTCGCGGCACGGTTGAAGGTCGCGCCGAAGAAGCGAAAAACGCGGCGGAAATTTTGAAATTAGATTTGCGGGACAATCTCGGATTGTCTGACGGTCACGTTTTCGCAGACGACGAATCGCGGACGAAATTGGTCAGAAAATTGCGGGAATTCAAACCGAAAGTTATCTTGACGCATCAAGCGGACGATCCGCATCCCGATCATAATCATATTGTAAAACTTGTCAGAGAATCGGCTCGACTTTCTTCGATGAAAAATTACGACGGAGATTTCGGATTAGAAAGAATAAAAGTTCCAATGGTCGCGCACAATGTTTTTTCGCAGAGAGTTTATCCATCATTTATTGTTGATATTTCAGATTTTTTAGAAGAAAAAATGCGGGCAATCGCCGCGCATAAATCGCAGTTTTATGATCCTGAATCAAAAGAACTCGAAACTCGCCTGACAAACAAAGATTTTCTCAAAGAATTGGAAAACCGTTCAATTTATTTTGGCGGTTTAATCGGAGTAAAAGCCGGCGAACCGTATTTCGTGCGCGAGG
>JBBSAX010000046.1:0-25962 GCA_038251885.1 Pyrinomonadales bacterium
AATGCCGAATTATTTATTGATTTCAATGTTGTTGATAATAACTGACAACTCGATTATTATCAACGATTTTCTCCAAGGCTAGACACTTAATACGCTATTAAATTTTCAAAGCACATCGAACAAAACTGCAATAAAAATCCGATTTACGCTTCGTTCCAAAAATCTTCGCTCAGATATTTGCCGCCGCCGTCGCAGAGGATTGTGACGATGACTGCCGCTTTATTTAATTCACGCGCCAGACGGAGTGCGGCAAAGATGTTTGCGCCTGCGCTGATGCCGACGAATAATCCTTCTTCACGCGCTAATTTCCGCGTCATCGCTTGCGCGTCTTCGGTGGCGACTTCGACGTTTTTGTCGGCGACGTGTTCATCGTAAATTCCCGGAACTCGCGCCGTTTCGAGATGTTTCATTCCTTCTAAACCGTGCAGAGGCGAATCGGGCTGCATCGAAATTGCCTGCAAAAACGGATTAAATTCCTTAAGGCGGCGCGATGTTCCGATAAAAGTTCCAGTCGTTCCCAAACCCGCGACAAAATGCGTTATTCTGCCGTTTGTCTGTTCCCAAATTTCCGGCGCGGTCGTTTCATAATGCGCTTTCCAATTATTTTCGTTGTTGTATTGATCGGGATAAAAATACTTTTCGGGAAATTTCCGAAAAAGTTCTTTTGCCGCGATCTGTGCGCCGTCCGTGCCGCTCATTTGATCGGTTTCAATAATTTCTGCACCGTAAATTTTCAAAATCCGTTTGCGTTCGGGCGAAGCGTTTTTCGGTAAAGTCAAAGTAACTTTATAGCCGCGAGCCGCGCCGATCATCGCGTAGGCGATTCCAGTATTGCCGCTCGTCGCGTCGAGAATGGTTTTGTTTTTTGTCAGTTCCCCGGATCTTTCGCCTGCCGAAATCATAGCTAAAGCCGCGCGATCTTTGACCGAACCGCCCGGATTCATAAATTCGGCTTTTGCGTAAATCTCGATATTTTCGGGCAAATCCTTTGTAATCGTCCGCAGACGAACCAAAGGTGTGTTGCCGATCTGTGATTCGAGAAAATTATTCTCTACTTCCGTTTTTAATTTTCGTTCTAAAACTGCCGTTCGCATATTTCCCCTTGTTTGTTAAAAAGAAAATCGGTTGTGAAAGTTTTAATTTTTATCTTTCACAACCGACTGAATTAATTTAACTTATTTCGCGTTTCATTAAAAAATTATTACGCCGAATCTCAGCCGATGCGTCTTGCAACAGCAACAACAAATAATTTGATTTTTTAGCCGAGATTTATTCATTTCTTTAATCTTTACAAAAAAGTCTATATTCCGAATTTAGAACTTTGAAATTATTTTGTCAAATGAATTTTGAATTGTTGTTTAAAGGAGTGAAGCGGTTTATGTTCGGGAAAACATAAACCGCGATAATTGGCGGAAGGCTCAACTGTAGGCAAAGCGGAGCGGATAGGCAAAAGGCGGATTATTTAAGCGGGCAGGCAATCTATACCAACGAACGACTCTCCGCAGTAGTTTAGTTCACAGGTACAAGAATCTTTTCATTCGGGCGACTCATTCCGATCTTTCGCGCTTCACGTTCAATCGTTTTTGAATCGCTTTTCAAACCGTTTACTTCTTTTTGAAGCATTAAATTTTCAGTTGTCAATTGCTGAACTTCGGTGCTTAAAGTTTCGTGTTGTGTCATTTCGACTCTCAATTCCGAAAAAGCACGTAGATTTATGGCGATACAAACCATAAAAGTTATCGAAACAGCGACGGCAAAAGCAAACCATTGTGGAGTTGCACTCGTTTCACGTTTCGCAGTTTTTGCGTGAGTTCTTCTAGGCATAGAAACTGCTGAATTATTATCCCAATAAATAGCGACGACCTTGCTCAAGTAACACCTCCAAATCTTCCTTGCTTTCCGATTCAGCGTAAATTCTCACTAAAGGCTCGGTGCCGGAAGGACGCATCAGCATCCAACTGCCGTCCGTGAAGATGAATTTCACGCCGTCTGTGCGGTTTATTTTTTCAATCTTTTTCCCGCCGATCTCCGACGGTTCGTTTGATAGCTTTTCTTTCAATTTTCCGGCAACATCATCAGTTAATTTTACGCCGATTCTGCCTGATTCGAGTTTTCCCACTTTGGCATAAAGTTCTTCAAGTTGTTCGGTCAAACTCTTTCCGCGAACGGCGACCGCTTCGGCTGCCAAAAGACAGGCTAAGATGCCGTCCTTTTCGGGAAAATGTCCTTTGATTGAAAGACCTGCGGATTCTTCTCCGCCCAAAATAATCTTGTCTTCGTTTATCAATTCGCCGATAAATTTGAATCCGACCGGCGTTTCGTAAAGTTTTATGCCGTGCATTTCGGCAACTCTGTCAATTAAGTGCGAAGTTGCGACGCTTCTTGCCACGCCTTCCCTCCAACCTCTCGATTCAAATAAATAATCTGTCAAAATTGCGATCAATTGATTCGGTGTGATAAATTCGCCGTTGCTGTCAATAACTCCGAATCTGTCGCCGTCGCCGTCCGTTGAAATTCCGAGCGTTAAATCGTTTGATTTAACTTTCTCGCGGAGTTCGTCCAGATGTTCTTCGCCGGGTTCGGGCGATTGTCCGCCGAATGTTACGTCGCGCCAATCGTGAATCGTTTCGCATTCTAAACCGTTATCCCGCAATATCTTATCGAGATAACCGCGTCCCGTTCCCCAAAGCGCGTCGTAAGCATATCTGCCTTTCGCTTCGGCAATTTTGTCGAACTTAATTTTAGTTTTCAAATCGTCCAAATAAGCCGGACGTGCATCAAAATCTTCAATCGAACCGCCGTCTGCATCTTCAACTCTCTCGCCTGTTTCAAAATTATTTTCAATCTGCTTCGTAATTTCGGGCAAAGCCGGTGCGCCGTCTGCAGTCGAAAACTTTATACCTTGATATTCCGGTGGATTATGCGAAGCGGTAAAATTTATGCCGCCGACCGCTTTTTGATCTCTGATCGCGTGTGAAATCGTCGGTGTCGGTGTCGGATGATTGCAAAGCAAAACGCGAAAGCCTTTTTTCTTGGCGATTTCCGCCGCAACTTCGCAGAACTTTTCGCCCATAAATCGCGAATCGTGTCCGATTATTAATATTTGTCCGTTCTCAACAGAATTTTTTTTCAAATAACTGCAAATCGCTTCGGTAACTTTTCTGACGTTTTCAAACGTGAATTCATCGGCAATTACTGCCCTCCAACCCGATGTTCCGAAACGTATTGACATAAGATTTTTAAAATTTATTAAAGCGACACTTTAAGAAATTTGAATTTTACTTTAATATGTAATTAACTTTTTGAGAATTTGTTAATGTTTGTTTATCAACAGAAAACCAATGCTTCTGAAGTAGAACAAAACTAACACATACAGTTTAATTCTGTAAAGATATTTTTTAATGCAGTAAGCTCTTAAAATACAGTAGGTTAGCAAACTTACCTCAAGTTATTGTTCAACAAAGTGCTTAAATGTGAACGAATAGTGAACGGAAATCCACTTTTATAAAAAATAAAGAATTGACTTGGTAATTACTTATATAAAAACCTCAACTGCTTATTTAAATGTGGAAAACCTTTAAACAATAGCTTAATCTATTAAGGACAATTCTATTCTTCTAACCAGTTCTTGCCTAATAATAAAAATAGTATGTCATATTGCGACATATATACTCAAATAAGTGGGAATGTATCATAAAGAAGCAGATGCTCATAATGTTAAATTTTGACCTAAACCGCTGCAAAATAAATAGATAAGTCACTCATTAGATATTGGCACAATGATTGCTTTTAGTATTGATAATGATAAAGAGTGTGTTTGTAAGTTTATTTATCAGCATCAGTTATTATACATCCCTAGGAAATAGGTACACACTCTTACAAAAAATCAAAAAATTTTAAAATATAAAAAGTTTTTCTTTTGGAGAAGAGAAGATTATGAGAACAGTAAAACATTTTGAAAAAGGCTTGACGTTTGTCGCAAGCGGCGTTTTCAAAGCAATCAAATCAGTTAATCAATATAAACCGAATCCGTCTTTCACGCCGAAATGGTCGGACAAACCGCTTTTAAAATCGTGGCAGAAAACAAAACCGACACTCGGTTTTCCGCGAACGACCGATTCGCTTTGCCCAAATTGTGTAATCGAAGCGCGTGAAGAAATTTTAGCCGGAAGTAAAGAAGTCGGAATTTTGGTAAATGAAAAAGTAGGCGAAATAAAAGCGCAGATCATCGAACGCGACGGTGAAATCTGGATGATCAAAGATTGCCCGGAACACGGACATTTTGAAGATTTGATGGCGATTGATTCCAAGTTTTTAGCTCACATCGAAGCTAACTTTCCGGGACGCGACATTCAATCACACAACGACGAAAAACTGCATAATCACGGCTCTTCGACCATTAAATACGGACGCGGCGCAGTTTTGACGGTTGATTTGACCAACCGCTGCAATATGATGTGCGACCCGTGTTTTATGGATGCAAACCAAGTCGGATTCGTTCACGAACTTTCGATGGAAGATGTGAAAGAAATCCTCGACAACGCGATTTCGATCAAACCGCGTCGCCAGATGTCTGTTCAGTTTTCAGGCGGCGAACCGACGCTTTCACCTTATTTTCTCGAAGCAGTTCGTTATTCGCGCAAAGTCGGTTACAACTCGGTGCAAGCTGCGACTAACGGAATCGAATTTGCGAAATCAAAAGAATTTTGCCGCGAAGCTGCCGAAGCCGGTTTGAGATTCGTTTATTTGCAATTCGACGGCGTTGGCAACGATGCCAACTCGCACAGACAAGTAGGCAATTTGTTTGACGTTAAATTACGTGCGATCAATAACTTGCACGAAGCCGGCGTTGACATTGTTCTCGTGACAACGCTCGTCAACGGCGTAAATAACGATCAAGTCGGTTCGATTGTCCGCTTTGCTTTGGATAATCCGAAAAAAGTTTCATTTGTGTCATTTCAACCCGTTTCGTTCACCGGACGCGACGAACATATTACCGAACAACGACGTTTACAACAACGCTACACGCTTTCGCATCTTGCACAAGACGTTCAAAAACAGGTTGGAATTACCGAACCGACACGCGATTGGTTTCCGCTTTCATTGATGGGCGCGTTTGCAGATTTTGCCGATTTAGTTCACGGACCGGAAGCCGATTGGGGACAAGTTTCCTGCGGTTGTCATCCGAACTGCGGTGTCGGAACTGCCGTAATGATCAACAAAGAAAACAAAGAAATGGCTCCGGTGCCGGAATTCTTGAACATTCCGAATCTTGTCGAAGATATGAAACATATTACCGACACGGCTCGCGGCAAATGGTTCTCGAACATTATGATGGGATTGGCACTTTTGAAAAACTACAATCCTTACGGCGCACCGAACAGCTTGACGCTTGCCGGAATCTTCAAGAAATTCGATAAATCATTCGGTTTGTCGGGTAAAGATTACGGAAAAGTTGATGGCACAAGAACAGTCGAAGACATCGAAAAACGTCGTCAAGACCCTTGGAATTTCCTATTTATCGCCGGAATGTGGTTTCAAGATTTGTTCAACTATGATTTCCGCCGCACCGAAATGTGCATTATTCCTTACGGAACGCAGGAAGGCGAAATTTCGTTCTGCGCTTACAACACGGGAATTGGCTGGAGAAACATTATCGAAAATATGCACCAAAATGCGACGGTCGCCCAATGGTATAAAGATAATGGTCGCCACGAAATCTTCGCACGCGGCAAGGAAGTCGAACTCGACACTACCGATCACGGTTTAGCCTTGAATCCGGTTGATTTGGAAAGACCGAACAAACCCGAAATGGAAGGTCCGAAAACCGCCGCCGAAGAAATGCAAATGATGAAAAAACTCTACAACCAGATGTTGATGGAGAAAAACGGCATCAAAGGCGATAACCTCGTCCAGATCGGCGGCATCACGCGCACTAAAAAAGAAAAAGCAACTTCAGCATAGTCTGAAATCAAAACTAGAGAAAAAACCTTGCAATTTTTTGCAAGGTTTTTTTATTTGCGGGAACAAACCAAAACTTGTTTTGTTTAATCAAATAGTAAAAGATGGAATGAATAATGAAATGATATTTAAGTTTATAAATGTTCTGAGTAAATTCAGCTAAATTAGATATATTCATTGCTTTTTAATCTCAGATAAGTTATTAAAACAGATAGAATTTTGTTAGATAAAAACTTCTGTCCGACTCAAATCTATGAGTCAGCTTTTTGTTTGCTTTGAGGTATGTTTAAGCAAAAAATCAAAACCTCTTTAGACTGAATTAAAAATAATTAAAACTTGGAAACGAGGAAAATCTCAAATGACAAAAAATCTTTTAATCACGCTCGGTTTATTTTCTACGCTGATAATTTTCGGCTTGTTCGTATTTATGCCGAAAAGCGAGGCGCAGAATAATATTTTACCGCAATTGATTGATTTGCCTGCGCCGCCGCCGCCGAATCCGTTGGTTAAAAATTCTGTCGGCGAGAGATCGCCGGAGTTTTTCAGTCAGGAAAATCCGCCTGCCGATGATGCGCCGATTGAAGATTTGCTGGCTTATTGGGCGGCGCAGAATGATTTGAGCGAAGTTTATAATCCGACCATCGAACCTTCCGACAGAGTTTTGAATCGCATTTTAGCTGAAATCGAAAAAGACCCCGAAATTATTAACAATTATCTGAATGTCTTGTCTAAAAAACCGGAATCTGCCGATGCGGTCAAACAAATGTATGAACGCGCTTTGAACAGCGATGACGAATCCAACAAATATCGGGCGGAACAACTCAAAGATTGGCTGACTTATAACAGCATTTATTTCAGCGACGACCTTTTGCAAGCCGCGCAACAGGTTCAGGACACGGAAGAATATGTCACGAATCAGGATGATTTGTTGGCTCTCGCAAGAGTTGATTGGGAAAAAGCGCGTCCGATGCTTGAACGAATGCTTAATGATTCGAGTCAACCGATTTCGCAAACTCTGGCAAATTGGGCGTTTTATCTGCACGCTTTGAAGGAAGGAAATTCGATTGAAGCCGGAAATTACCGTGATTTTTTGATGAAAACGGTTGAAAATAAAAACGCAAAACCGGGAAATCGTGATCTCGCAATGGACGCGCTTGTTTATGGCGGCGATTTTGCGGGGCGCGACGATTGGTATTTTTCGCTTTTAGAAGATGAAACTTTATATGATCTGCGTGTCGGCGGTCAGAGTTATACGGGTTTGACGACGCTGATGATGCGAACTCCGACCGATAAATTGATTGCAAAAATGATCGAACTTGTCAGAAGCAGCAATCCGAACATGCGAAATGCAGCAGTGCGAAATCTGACGGCGGTTTTAAATAACAATAATCCCGAAGTTATAAAAGCACTTTTACCGTGGCTCGAAAATCCCGATTGGGCAAAACAGGTCGGACAAGAAAGAATGCTTATTGTAAGAGCGTTAGCGCAGATTGAAATGACCGAAAGCGTTCCGGGTTTGATTGCTATTTTGAATGAAAAAACGACGGTTGAAGTCGAAAATGACGAAACATATCCGAATTCAAATATGATGATGAATTCTAATATAATGCGGGTGAAACCGATTTCTTACGATAATTCGGCTCAAAAAATTCCGCGTGTTGTTTATCCTTTCAGAGAAGCGGCAATTGATGCTTTGATTAAACAAAAAAGTCTGCAAGCGGCGGCGGCTTTGCGGCAGGTTTTGCCAGAAGTTCCACAGTGGAAACGCGCTGATGTCGTTCGGGCAATTCTGCTTTCAGGTGGTTTTACAATTCCCGAACAAGTTGAAGCTCTGGAAATAACTGCCAGACAATATAACGACCAATTAACAGAAGCTAAAAAATATCAAGAATCGGCAAATACTCAAAATTCGAGAGACAACGAATTAGCTGATGCGGGTTTAATGTCCAATAAAGCCTATTCTTTATCTGGAAATGTTCGATACGGTTCGACATCGGGCGGCGAAACTTTTAATCAAGCCGATATAAAACCAATGCTTGGCGAACAGCTTGTAAATATCGGCGAACCGAGCAACGAATTGGTTTCATCCGTAATTTTCCGCTTAAATTCTCTGGACAAAAGCGAGCCGCAGATTGCCGGAATTATCAGGGAATTTATGCAAAACTGGCGCGGCGAAGCAATTAATGCGCTTTTGCTGAATGATCTGGCGGATGGAAAATCGGATTTGAATGCGATTGTCAAACTTTTGAGCTTGCGAAAGGAAATCCGCGAAAAACAAATAAACAACATTTATGATGCACGAAGCAAAGGAAATCCGATTGCGCTCGGAATTTCGGCGTGTCTGATTGAAAACGACAATGACTATGCGGGAATTTTAGCAAAAGGAAGCGATGACACGAAAATCGCTCTGCTCGGCTGTGCAAGATTGATTCGCGCCCGAATTCCGGTGCAGACGGTTGCGCCGTTTGTCAAAAATCCGAATAAAACTCTCGCTTTGGCGGCGGAACGCTACATCGAAAGCGAAGATTCGCCCGACGCACGGCAGATTATTTACTCGCTTCATCCGAACGAAGCCAAAATTCTCGGCGCGACATTTTTCTTTGGCGAAGATTCAAAAATAAACGTCCGACCGGATTTTCTATCGAATCTTTTTGGAAGTGTCACGGGAGTTTCCGACTTTCCGGCATATTTTTTCTACTCGATGATTAATCAGAAAGATAATTCGAGCGAAGAAAAATTGAAAAAAGAAGTTACCGAAGACGAAAAACTCTTGGGAATTTACGGCTACGACAAAAATTATGTGCGAATTTATCAGGACAAAGCCGTTTTCAGTTGGGAAGAAGACGAAGCTCGGTATCGTGAACGCAAATTGAAAGATGCGGAGTTTAATTATCTGAAAAGTTATCTCGCTTCAAATGATGCCGCAAATCTTCCGCCGTTCGTTTCATTCAGCGGTGGCGGTTCTCAGGCAAAAGAACTCGTGATGCTCGGACGGCAAGGCGGACGGCGCGTTTTTGTCTATACGAATTCACAACCGCAGTTTTTTGAAGGCTTGGAAAAGATTTTTGAAGATATGCGAAAACCGCCGGCGACCTTGCGTTACTGGTTGGAAAAAGACATCGCCGGACTCGAAATTTTGTTTGCCGACAAAGATTTACAAGCACAAACCGTTTGGAAAAACGGCGACGATCTGCGCGTTTTGATTAATAATACGAGCCGCGAAGAACAAATCGAAAAAGAACTAGACAAATTATCCGAAGCCGATCAGGGAAGTGAAAATCTCGATTACGAAAAAGCCGTTGAATTAGACCGCAAACGCCGGATTGCAAGAGCTTTTGAAAGCTATTCGTGGCACAAATTTGCGGGAAATAAACTTGGCGATTTTACTAACCAACCCGCCGGAGTCAATTTTATTACACAAGGCAATTCTCCGTTGGAAAGTAAATTTGATTTTACAAGTGCCAAAGCCGGAAATGTCGAGATCAAAACAGTCGGTGAAAATCTCTACAAACTTATCGGCGGACAAACGACAAAAATTCAGTCCGGTTATTACAGAAGTCCAGTAATTACGGCAAATGCCCGATGGGTTGTGCTGTCAAAATTTGAAGAAACCGAAGAAAAATTCACAATTTCGCGCATCAATCTGCAAACTAATAAAGAATTTAAGGTAAAAATTGACGGCAGATACAGATTTTCCAGACCGCTTACGTATATTTCTTCGGCAAATAAAGTTTTGATTATTTCGGGAAATATTATTGATTATGAAAACGGCACGATTAAAAACGGCGCATATTTCTTGCTCGATCCCGAAACCGGCGCGATGCAACCGACAAGCGGCGAATTTCGTCCGTTCAGTCAGCAAACTTTCCGCGAACTGCAAAAAACCGCAACCGCCGATGAAGTCTGGGCGGCAATTCCCGACGAAAACAAAAAGGAAACGCAAATCGGAACTTATAACGTCAAAACCTTCGAGTTCAAATCCGTTTTAACCGTTCCGCAGATTTCATTCGACAGTATGGCTATGTGGATTGACGAACCGGCAAACAAAGTCTATGTCGTCTATAACGGTCAATTGCTTTCGATTCCTTTGAAAAAAGTAACAAGCGAACCGGAAAAAGTCGAATAAAGATTTTGGATAATACGCAAATTTTGATGTATTATCAACGGCATTGGTGTTAATAAGTAGTTCGATGTTTTCTTATTAACCCAAACATAATAATTATGATGGATAAAGATTTAATCAATACTTACGCTTATGGCAATTTGCATAAAGCTCTTTTGCGGCAAATGTTTATTTCTCTTTTTCTACTTCAAGAGGAAGTGAACCGTAACCCTGAGGACGGCGACCGCCGCGAGCGTAGTAATTCGCGTAAACAGCGTCTAACTGTTCTTGAAAACACAATCTTAAAAACGCTGGCTGAAACAGATTATCCGCCGAATCAACCGCATTCGGAAGAGATTCGGGCGAGGACTGCTCAATATGCTCGGATGTTTTTTGACGAGGTTGAGGAACGGCTTGTGCAGGACATTCAACCGAATTCGGACGATGTAAAATAACTGGAGTGCCGTAAAGTTCATTCAAACACTTGAAGAAAAAATCGAGGTGTTTTTCTTCATCAATCGTTGAAGGTTCAAATTGCCAGCCGGAATTATATTTTTGTATTTTCATTTTGTGTTCTCCAAATGTCCGAAGAGTGGTTGCGCTTAGGTAACGACACATCGAACAATGGACGTGAGCCGCGCCCGCTCACTTCATAAAATTGTCGGTGGAAGGGCGCGTCCACGTCATCTCAGCCGTTGGGTGGCTTCCTTAATAATCACGGTTATATAAATAGAATGTTATGAAAATTAGCGATTTTAGAATTTACGTGCGAAAACTTGCCGTTTTGTGTTTTTGTTTGTGTTTTGTAATGTTTGCTCAAGTGCATGCGAATACTTTGACTGTAACAAAAGTTGTTGATTCTAACGACGGTGCTTGTAATGCTGATTGTAGCTTACGTGAAGCGATTGGAGTTGCTAATAACAATGACATAATCTTATTCGAGGCTGCTGCTTTTGTTAATTTAACTCAAGGAGAACTAAGAATCACTCGTGATTTAATTATTGTCGGAACTAATGAAACAAAATTAACAATTACACGCGACAGTTCTGCATCACCCGCTGCCCGCATCTTTTTTGTTCAAGCAGGAGCAAGTCTCACGCTCACAAACACTGTTGTAACAGGAGGAACTGCACCACTAGATTTTGGCGGCGGCATATTCAACGAAGGCACACTGAACTTGATAAATTCAGAAGTTACAGGTAATTCGGCGAGCGGTGGCGGCGGTATTGACAACCGTGGGACTCTTAATTCAATAAATTCTACAATTAGTAATAACATTGCATTTGGACAAGGTGGTATAGGGCGCGGCGGTGGTATTGAGAGTAATGGTACTATGACTTTAATAAACACAACGATTAGTAATAATGAGGCAACATCTGATAATCGACCTTTTATGTATCCTGGCTTGGGCGGAGGAATTTATATTCAAGGTTTTGGCAGTATGACGGTATTAAGAAATGTGACCATCGCGGGAAATTCAGCAACTCAAGGCTCAGGCGGAGGGATTTATGGAAACGGTACGCAGATTAGTTTGGGCAACACAATTGTTGCTAACAACTCTGCTGGTTCTTCGGGGAATGGACACGATATTTGGGGAGGAACAATAAATTCCGAAGGTTATAATCTGATTAGGAACACATCTTCAGTAACAATTTCAGGTAACGTAACCGGAAATATTTTGGGTGTTGACCCGCAACTTGACGGCTTGCGCTACAATGGCGGCATGACACGAACCATTGCTCTACAACCGAATAGTCCTGCAATTGACAGAGGTAAAGGAACAATCGCAGGAATTATGAATGACCAGAGAGGAGTTGCACGACCTTATGACAATCCAAATATCCCGAATGCACAAGGTGGCGACGGTAGCGACATTGGGGCGTTTGAGGTTCAAGAATTTGCAATGTTTATTGGCGGGCGTATTTTAACGGCTTCAGGTAAACCAGTAAGAAATGCTTTTGTAACTTTGACTAATCAGACCACCGGAGAAACACGAGTTGCTTTAACCAATCCTTTTGGCTATTACCGTTTCGCTAATGTTCCCACAGGACAAAACTATGTTTTTGCAGTGCGACACAAGCGATATACTTTTATGTTGCAGGCGGTTATTGTTAATGGAGAACGTAGCGACCTTAATTTTACTGCTTCACCGTAAAAACAGAAAATCTTTTTATTGACGGCGCGTGGTAAAATCAAACAGCCACCCAACAAATCAGCTATGAAAGAAGCAGTCAAGCAAGGAGAATGACTGTTTCTTTCATAGCTGATTGTTGTGCTACTTTCTTGTTTCAACGACATTCGTGGCATATTGTGAATAATTATGAGTTCAAATGAACAGTTTCTGCAAAATTTATACGATGCTTTTAACAACCGCGAGATCGAAACAATTATCTCGCTGATGCGCCCGGATGTGAAATGGGCGAACGGCTTGGAAGGCGGTTTTGTTTATGGACGCGATGCGGTGCGCGAGTATTGGACTAATCAATTCAAGGATATTCAACCGGAACTTGAAACATTGAATTTTGAAACGGACGAAAATAATCGAAACGTCGTTACCGTTCATCAAATCATCAGAGATTTGCAGGGCAATTTACTCGCTGATGCAACAGTTCGGCAAATCTTTACCATTGAAGACGGTTTGATAAGTCTTTATGAAATCGGCGAAACCGAAACAATCCAAGAGATGATTCAAAAAACAAAGGCTTCCAACGAGCAATAATGTTTCGGCTTTCAGTTTCAGTAACCGCGTTTTGATAAAACATTTTATTAACTCACCTTACGCGGCAACAAATTTTCAGCCTGATTTATCAGGCTTTCCGCGCTTCGCGGTGTTAGCCACGTCCATTTATGGCGTGGAATAGCGAGAAAAAAACACAAAGGGCGTTTTAACGTCCTTGAAAAAGGCGTTTGCCGTTAAAACATTAAGCTCAAGCAGAAGAAAAAGGACGTTTAAACGCCCTAAATCATTGAATGACCATATAACCACGCCATAAATGGACGTGGTTAAGTGCCGCGAAGCGCGGAAAGCCGCATCAAGGCGGCTAAAATTAGAATCGCGTAACGTAAGTTGTTAAAAATGAAATTTACAAAACTTAAAAATCTCATTGGCTTGACACGATTGAAGTTTATCTTGTAAATTTCAATTTATATTAAGCGAAATTTTTGTGTGAAATTTCAGCGTGGCGATTTAAGGTAAAACTTGCTCCACGTAAAAAACTGCTAAAGAACTGCAAAAGAGAAATTTTCAAAAACTCTCGTGTTTATTTAGCACGGGAGTTTTTTTATTTCGGATTGAATGTAATTTTGAGATTATGAGCGAATTTTCGATAGACACAAAACTTGTCCACGCGGGCGAACGGCGCGAAAAGCCGATTGGAAAACCCGTTGCAACACCGATTTATCCGTCGGCGACTTATACTTACGATTCGATGGCGGAAATGGACGCGGCTTTTGTCGGCGAAGGCGGCGATTATATTTATTCGCGCTACGGAAATCCGACGGTTGCCGCGCTTGAAGATGCTTTGGCGACAATTGAAAACGGAAAATTTGCGGTCGCTTACGGTTCGGGAATGGCGGCGATTCACGCGGCTCTGGCAGCTTGCGAAATTACAAACGGGTCGCTTGTTCTGGCTTCGCAGGATTTATACGGCGCGACTTTCGATTTGCTCAAAAAGATTTTTGGCGTTTACGGTGTAAAGACGAAAACTGCGGATTTTAATAATTTGGACGAATTGAAAAGCAAAACTGCTGAATTAAAACCGCGAGTTTTATTGGCGGAAACGATCTCGAATCCGCTTTTGAAAGTTTGTGATCTTGGAAAAGTCGCAGAAATCGCTCACGAAGCGGGAGCGAAATTGATCGTTGATAACACTTTCGCGTCGCCTTATCTGTGCCGACCTTTGGATTTTGGGGCAGATTTTTCAGTTCATTCAGCGACGAAATATCTGAGCGGACACGCCGATGCCACGGGCGGAATTGTTATTTCAAATGAAGAGGCTGACTTTACGCCACTCAATAGCATCAAAAAACTTGTCGGCGGGATTTTAAGTGTTTGGGAAGCGCATCACATTTTGCGCGGCGTGAAAACTTTGGGTTTGAGAATGGAAAGACAATGCGCGAATGCCGCGATTTTAGCTGAAAATTTAGCGAAAAATTCGGCGATAGAAAAAGTTTATTATCCGAATCTGGACGATAAAGAATTGACAAAAAAGGTTTTGCGCGAAGATTTCGGCGGCGCGTTGGTTTCGATAAAGTTGAAAAATGACACAACGGACGCTGCTTGGAAATTTATGGATTCGTTAAAACTTTGCGTTCGCGCCACGAGTTTGGGCGATGTTTACACGCTCGTTTCGCATTCAGCATCAAGTTCGCACCGCGAACTTTCGCCGAAACGCCGCGCGAGTTTAGGAATTTCCGACGGACTCGTGAGAATCTCGGTCGGCATCGAAGATGTGAAAGACATTATCGCGGACATCGAACAAGCATTTAATAATGGACAATGGATAACGGATAATATTTGATTTATTTAATTATCCATTATCCGTTATCCACTATCCGTTGAAAACATTATGATTGAAATAACCGAAGAATTAATCGCGCAAATCAAAGCACACGGCGAGAAAACCTATCCGTTTGAGTGCGGCGGAATGTTGATCGGACATTTTGAAAACGGAAAAAAAACCGTGACGGAACTTTTGCTGATGGAAAATGCGATGGATGAAGCTGAACAGCACAATCGCGTTTTGATATTGCCGAAAGACGTTTTGCGAGCCGAACGCTATGCGCGTTCCGAAAAACTCGATGTCGTCGGCTATTATCATTCGCACCCGGACGACGAAGCGCGTCCGTCGCAGTTTGATCTCGATCACGCGCTTCCGGTTTGGAGTTACATTATCGTTTCGGTGCGGATGGGCAAAGCGGTTGATATTCGTTCGTGGCAAATGGAAGATGACCGCTCGAAATTTAGTGAGGAAGATATTAGCTAATTATGAGTGGTGAGTGATGAATGATGAATTCAAAACAAAAATTCATCATTCATCATTCAGATTTCACCATTAAAAAAAGGAGATTTTATGGCAGTAACAATAGTAATCCCGACACCTTTGCGGCAGTTTGCGGGTGGAAATTCGGAAATCGAGGTCGAAGCAAAAACAGCGGGCGAAGCGTTGGAAAAATTAACCGAAAAATACGCTGATCTGAAAAAACATCTTTATAACGACGGCGGAAATTTGCGGAATTTCGTCAATGTTTATGTGGGCGACGAAGACATCCGCGATTTGGATGATCTTGAAACGGAAGTTAAAGACGGCGGCGAAGTTTTGATCGTTCCGTCAATCGCGGGCGGAAATGTTTCGACCGTCGAAGCAAAGGAAACGAAAGATTTGCCGGAACTTTCAAACGAAGAAATCGCGCGATATTCGCGGCATCTTATTTTGCCGGAAGTCGGTCTGGAAGGTCAGCGGAAATTAAAAGCGGCAAGAGTTTTGATGATCGGAACTGGCGGACTCGGTTCGCCTTTGGGTTTATATTTAGCGGCGGCGGGAATCGGAACGCTCGGTTTAGTTGATTTCGATGTCGTTGACGAATCGAATCTGCAAAGACAAATCATTCACGGGACAAAAGATGTAGGGCGACCGAAAATCGAATCGGCGCAAGATCGTTTGAAAGACATCAATCCGAACGTCAAGATCGAAGCTCACGAAACGAGATTGACGAGCGAAAATGCTTTGGAATTCTTCAAAGATTTCGACGTAATTGTTGACGGAACGGACAATTTTCCGACTCGTTATCTAGTTAATGACGCTTCCGTTTTGACGGGAAAACCGAATGTTTACGGTTCGATCTTTCGCTTTGAAGGACAGGCGAGCGTTTTCTGGGCGGAAAAAGGCGCGTGTTATCGCTGTCTTTATCCCGAACCGCCGCCGCCGGGATTAGTTCCCTCTTGCGCGGAAGGCGGAGTTTTGGGAGTTTTGCCCGGAATCGTCGGCACGATTCAGGCAAATGAGGTTTTGAAAGTTATTTTAGGCGCGGAAGGAATTTTATTAAATCGTCTTTTGCTTTTCGATGCGTGGAAAATGAAATTCCGTGAACTGAAACTCAAGAAAAATCCCGATTGTCCGATCTGCGGCGAAAACGCAACGATCAAAGAACTTATTGATTACGAAGAATTCTGCGGCTTAAATCTGCCGGACGAAACGCCCGTTTTAGAAGAAATTTCGGTGACGGAATTAAACGATTTGATGAAAACGAACGGCGAAGTTCAAGTCATTGACGTGCGCGAACCGTTCGAGGTCGAGATTGCCAAAATCCCGAATACGAAACTGATTCCGCTTGGCGAAGTCGTCAATCGTATAAAAGAAATTGACCAATCGCGCACCGCAATTATTCAATGCAAATCCGGCGGACGCAGCGCAAAAGCGATTACCGCGCTTCAAGAAAACGGATACAAAGGAAAACTTTTGAATCTAAAAGGCGGAATTTTAGCTTGGGCTGATGAAGTTGATTCAAGCGTGGCGAAATATTAATGACGGGAGCGCGAGCATCTTGCTTGCGCGTGTTTTGATGTTCAAAATTTATTTCTGGTGCAGGCAGAGGGATGCTTGCTCTCCCAACCTAAAAACGCTCTGGAACAATTTCGAGAGCGTTTTTTCTTTGAACTTAATTCACAATCGGCGCGGCAAATGGCATAATTTTATCTAACACAAAATGAACGATTATAAATTATTTTACTCGCCGTATTATTATGCCGACATCGGCGAAGGTCACGTTTTTCCGATCAAAAAATTTGAACTCGTCCGCGATATTTTATTGAACGAAGGAACTTTGAAAGCGGAAGAAATAATCGAACCTGAACCCGCGAAGTTTGAAGACGTAACGCTCGTTCACACTGAAGATTATGTAACCAGACTTCGCAATGGAACACTCGATAAGAAGGAAGTTAGAAAATTAGGTTTGCCGTGGTCGGAATCGCTTGTCCGAAGAACTTTTCTCGCGGTTTCGGGAACGATAAATGCGACATTTCACGCGCTTGAAACAGGGATTTCTTCAAATCTCGCGGGCGGAACGCATCACGCTTTTCCAGATCGCGGAGAAGGTTTTTGCGTAATGAACGATGTTGCGATTGCCATCAGAATTTTGCAGCGCGAAAATCTGGCAAAGCGTTTTCTGATCGTTGATTGCGACGTTCACCAAGGCAACGGCACGGCTTTTATTTTCAAGGACGAAGAAGAAATCTTCACATTCTCAATGCACGGCGAGAAAAATTATCCGCTTTTCAAGGAAAAATCAAACCTCGACATCGAACTCCGCGATGGAACTTCGGACGCAGAATATTTAGCGATTTTAAGCGAAGCATTACCGCGCATTTTTCTGCACGATCCTGATATCGTCTTTTATTTAGGCGGCGCAGACCCTTTTGAACACGACAAACTCGGCAGACTTTCGCTGACTTTTAATGGTTTAATGCAGCGCGACGATATGGTTTTGCGCTTCGCCCGCGAACACGGCGTTCCAATCGTTACGACAATGAGCGGCGGCTACGCGAAAGACATCAAAGATACGGTCGAAATCCACTGCAACACAATCCGCGCCGTGAAAAATGTGTTTTTTGAAAATGAAAAACCAAAAGCGCATACTTTGGTTGTAACTTAGAAATTTATCTCTTAAAATTTCGCTGTAATTATGATTGAACGCATCATCATCGAAAACTTTAAATCAATCCGCAAACTTGATTTAGATCTCAAACCGGTAAACATCTTGGTCGGCGCGAATGGCGCGGGTAAAAGTAATTTTGTTTCTTTTTTTAAACTTACAAATCGCGTGTATGAACATAGACTAAAACAACATATTGGGAATAACATTGACAGTTTTCTGCGATTCGGTAAAAAAGAAAGTGATTTTATTTACGGTTTTTTTGATTTTGACAATAAATATGCAGTTTCTTACAAGATATTTCCTACGACAAATGGAAATACTGCTTATAAGGATAATGAGAAATTTCTCGAAAATAAATTTGACAGTGTGGAGAATAAGTATGAAAAATGGGAAGTTTTCTATGAAAACGAAACCAATATAAATCGGGAGTATAAATCTTACGAAGCCGCAGATACTGCATCGTGGTTAGTTTTATTTGCATTACCTTATTTTAATTCTTTCAAAACTTATCATTTTCAAGATACTGGCGAAAAATCTCCGATGAAGCAAACAAATAAAATTAATGATAACCGCTATTTACGCGAAAATGGCGAAAATTTGGCAGCTTATCTTTATTATCTGCAAAAAAAACATCCGAAAAACTTTGAGATTATTGAATCAAACATTCATTCGGTTGCGCCATTTTTCGACAAATTCGACCTTGCGCCTGACCGCTTGAATGAAACTCAGATAGAGCTTCGTTGGTTAGAAAAGAAATCGGATAATTTTTTTAACGCTCATTCGCTTTCCGATGGAACTTTAAGGTTTATGGCTTTGACGACTTTGCTTTTACAGCCTGACTTGCCGAAGACGATTATTATTGATGAACCGGAACTCGGTCTTCATCCGTTTGCGATTAACAAACTCGCCGCGATGATGAAGCAAGCCGCCGCGAAAGGAAGTCAGGTTATTGTTTCGACGCAATCAACCGATTTGGTTAATAATTTCGAACCGGAGGATATTATCACCGTTGACCGCGAAGACGATCAATCGGTTTTTCGCCGTTTAGATTCTGAAGATTTGAAGGACTGGCTTGAAGATTACACGCTCGGTGAACTTTGGAATAAAAACGTCATTGGAGCAAGACCGTGAAAATTCTCTATTTTGTCGTCGAAGGCGATACGGAAGAACAATTTGTTAAAAATAATTTAGAACCGTATTTTGAAGATAAATGTTTCGTTCAAGCTATAAAAATCACGACTAATCCAAATCTCGGAAAACGCGGCGGTTTTTCTACATATAAACAGCTTAAAAAAGATGTAGAAAATCTTTTAAGACAAAGACGTGAAAAAATAGTCACGACTTTCGTTGATTACTTCAGAATTCCGAAAGACATTCCCGATTATTCTGATTGCCAAAAATTTCAAAATACCGACGACCACATAAAGTGTCTTGAGGATGCAATACGCAAAGACATCGGAAGCGATATATTTTTTCCATACATTCAAAAACACGAATTTGAAGCGTTACTTTTTTCATCAAATCGCGGTTTTGAGAGTTTTTATGAGAAAAATATATCGAATCAAACTGCACAAATCATTGAAAAGTATTCTAATCCCGAAGAAATAAATGATAATCCGAACACATCGCCGTCCAACCGTTTAAAGCAGATCGTTCCAGAATATAATAAAATTTTAGCCGGAAATATAATTGCTCTTGAAATCGGCTTGGGCGAGATGGTCGAAAAATGTCCGCGTTTCAAAAATTGGATCGAAAATCTAGCCTTGTCGGTTCAAAATTAAGTATAGTTGCATTAAGAGGAAATATAAGTGGCAGACGAAAAAAAGAAGAAAAAAGTAAATTATTCGAGCGCGTGGAAAGAAGCGCGAAAATTGATGTGGGATTATCGCTATCGCCTTGCGCTCGGCGGCGTTTTGATGATAATCAGCCAACTTTCGGGAATGGTTTTGCCTGCATCATCAAAATATTTGATTGATGAAGTGATCGGAAAAGAGCGTTATGAACTTTTGAAATGGATTGCGCTTGCCATCGGAATTGCGACGCTGATTCAGGCACTTACATCTTTTGCGCTGTCGCAAATTCTCGGAATTGCGGCACAGCGGGCGATTACTGAAATGCGTAAACGCGTGCAGGCGAAAATTGAAAGACTGCCAATCGCTTATTTCGATTCAACGCAGAGCGGACAACTTATTTCGCGGATTATGAACGACGCGGAAGGCATTCGTAATCTGGTCGGATCGGGACTTGTTCAGCTTGCCGGAAGTCTTGTGACGGCGACAATTTCAATTACTGTTTTGTTCTGGCTGAATTGGCGTTTGACAACGGGAACAATTGTAGTTCTGGCAATTTTCGGCGGCGTTTTGGCTTACGCATTCAAAAAGTTACGTCCGATCTTCCGCGAACGAAATGTAATAAACGCGGAAGTTACGGGAAGATTGACCGAATCTTTGGGCGGAATTCGCATCGTAAAAAGTTATACGGCGGAAAAGCGTGAAGAATTAATTTTCGCTCGCGGCGCACATAAATTTTTCCGCAATGTGGCAAGTTCGATGACGGGAGTTTCAGCGATCACGGCGTTTTCGTCTTTGATAATCGGCGCTATCAGCGTTGTGATGATCTTGATCGGCGGAAATTCAGTAATAAATAATTCGATGACCATTGGCGATTTGTTTATGTATATCTTTTTCACCGGATTGCTCGCATTTCCGGTCATTCAACTCAGTTCCATCGGCACACAGATAACCGAAGCACTGGCAGGACTTGACCGCATTCGCGAAGTTTTCGATATGACGACCGAAGACGATCAGGACGCGACTCGACAATCCTTACAAAACGTCGAGGGAAGAATCACTTTTGAAGATGTGCATTTTGAATATGAAGAAAACACGCCGGTTTTGCGCGGCGTTTCGTTCGATTCGCCCGCCGGAACGACGACGGCTTTGGTCGGCTCATCAGGTTCGGGAAAATCTACGATTTTGAACCTCGTTTTGAATTTTATTCAGCCGAACAAAGGCAAAATCTTGGTTGACGGTAAGGATTTGCAGACGTTAAAACTCCGCGATTATCGCCGAAATTTGGGCGTTGTGTTGCAGGAAAACTTTCTTTTCGACGGCACGATTTTAGAAAATGTGAAGTTTTCGAATCCGCAGGCGAGTTTTGAGGAAATTCAGGAAGTCTGCCGCATCGCTTATTGCGACGAATTTATCAGTAAATTTGAAAAAGGATACGACACAATCGTCGGCGAACGCGGCGTAAAACTTTCCGGCGGACAAAAACAGCGCATCGCAATTGCGCGGGCTTTATTAGCCGATCCGAAAATTTTGATTCTGGACGAAGCGACTTCGAGCCTCGATTCGGAAAGCGAACAAAAAATTCAGGCGAGTTTGAACGAACTCAGAAAAGGTCGAACCACATTTGTTATCGCGCACAGACTTTCGACAATTCGCAGTGCGGACAAAATTTTGGTTGTCGAAGCGGGCGAAATCGTCGAACGCGGAACGCACGAAGAACTGTTGTTGCTTGACGGTCGCTACAAACAACTTTACGACAAGCAATATCAATTTGAAAAAAATCTTTTTATCAATCCGGGCGAAGATTTCACGGAAGTAAAAAGCGTAAATTAGAGAGGAAAATTAAAAATATGGCTGAAACACAATCATACAAAAATCACGTTCGCTGGCATGCTCCGCATCATTTTATTTTAACTCCTATACTTTTGCTGAATTTTATTTTTGCCATTGTTCGGCTAGTTCAGGATTTTAATGTTGACCGGATTGCATATTTAATTTTAGCGATCGGATTGATCATTATGAGCGTTTTGGTGCGTATAAATTCTTTGACCGTACAGAACAGACTTATCAAACTTGAAGAACAGCTTCGTTATGAAAGAGTTTTGCCAAAAGATTTAGCGGAAAAAGCACGAAATTTGAAAACAAATCAAATGATTGCTCTGCGTTTTGCGAGCGATGAAGAACTTCCTTCGTTAATTGAACGCACTTTGAAAGGCGAATTTGAAAACCCCGATCAAATTAAACGCGAGATCAAAAATTGGCGCGGCGATTTTTTGAGAGTCTGAGATTAACGGATAACGGATAACGGATAATGGATGATTTTTTGATTTTATTATCCACTATCCGTTATCCGTTATCCGTTATCCGTTGTTCTAGAATTTATATCTATATTGTAGTAAAAAGCTTCTTCCCGCGCCGTCAATTCCCCAGCTCGGGTTGCGGTGAAATTGGTCGAAGATATTTTCAAACGCGATAAAGACCTGCGAGTTTTCGCCGAAGCGAACGCTTCCGCGCAAATTAAAAAGTGCATAACCCGGCAAAGATGAGAAAAGTTGCGAAGAATTTACGCCGACTCCCAAAACTCTGTCTTGAACTTGAAGAAGCGTTTCGCCCGTTGAAAGTAAAACTGTTTCGTCGCCCGTGCCGCAAACGCCGTCGGGATTATTTGTCAGACCGCGAACGCACGCGCCGCGCCGGAAAAAATTGGCGATCTGCGAACGATTTCGCGGTGCGCCCGTTCTTCTGTCACTCAAATCTAGCGTAGAAAGCCTGTCTTGTTTTGCCGCGAGATTTGAATATGCTTCGATCCAAAAACGTTTTCCGACCGGAGCATATTTCAAACTCAAAAATCCGGTCGGCGGCGGCGTTCCGCCTTCGATATTCGGCGGTTCGCCCGTCGCTTTGTCTTCAGCGCGAATGTATGTAAAATTTCCCTGAAACTTGAAATCTCTCGTGATTTTCGCTTCGAGTTCATATTCGAGTCCGAAAATTTTTGCATCGGTAAAATTTGAACGGACAAGAACCGGAGCGGTTGAAAGCGGAACAAAGACTACACCGTTCGGAAGCTGGCTGACAATCGGCTGATCGCCCAAAAATTGTCCGACTGCGCCCTGCGGCAAGATCAAAGACTGTTTGACAATCGTGTCATTCAAGTCAAGCCGAAACGCCGTAAATTCAGTATCAAACCATTTATTTGTCCAACGCAAACCCGCATCAAAGTTATAACTGATCTCGGAACGCTGTTTGGCAACCGAAATTCCGGTATTTGTCGCGCTCGAATCTGCCGTCGAACCGATCGTTCCGCCCAAATTTATCGCCGAAAGATAATCAATTTCAAAACCGTCGCCCGTTAAACCGAGAGTTCCGAGATCGGTCATCGAAGGATAACGAAAACCGCGACTGTAATTGAGCGCGACACGCAAACCGTCGGCAACGCGGATTACCGTGCCGATTCTTCCCGAAAAATCTCCGACGCGCAAACTGTCGTCCTGCCAGAGTCTTCGTCCATTAACGATCGGGCTGTCTTCTGCGCGCACTTTGTAAGCCGCCGCGCTGTAACGCAATGCGCCCGTAATTCGCAAACGGTCGGGAATCGCATTCCAAGAATTCTGAACATACAAACCGCCCGAATCGAAACGCGCTTCATCCGGAACACGCGGACGCGAAATTGTAAATGTATTATTTACCGGATTAAATGTGAACGCCGGTGAATTGAGTTTCTCGTGATAAAAATCACCACCGAAGATAAACGAATTTCTAAAAGGTAATTGTTTATCCAAAAAGAAACTGAATCCGGTCGCGGTTGTGCGTTCGTATTGATGCGTAATTCCTCCCGCCGGATTTCCCTGTCCGCCTTGGTTGACGCGCTCTTCGCGTTGGCTGTTAAAGGAAACCGTGAACGAACCGCTGTCGAAAAATCCGAGATTTTGTTTGACATAGCGCAAATAGCCGAAATCTAACATCAGATTTCTCAAATCGGCGATCAAATTTCCGTCACCACCGACGAGTTGGTCAAAACGCTTTCCGCCGTCTTGCTGACTGCGTTGGTAATGAAAAACAAATTGCTGATCGTCAGTCGGCGCAAAATTAAGGCGAAACGCTCCGCCGTATTGCGAAAAATCTGTGTCGGGACTTCTTTTGTAAAGAATCGTTGAAGGCAATCCGAGAAATCTCGTGATCGAAGAATGCGAATCAATTCCGTTCGCCGTTCGCAAATCATTAACTCTTCGCCCGAAAAGATTAACGTAACCGCCGAGACGATTTGTGCCGTAACTCAAAAACGTCGAACCGCCGTAACTTCTGGCTGCGCTATTGAAAAAAGTATTTACGTCGCCGTGAAATTCGGCTTTGTCCGAGCCGTAAATTCCTGATTTGCTCAAAAGATTAACCGTTCCGCCCAAAGAATCCGAACCATATTGCGCCGAATTGGGACCTCGCAAAACCTCGATAGATTGCAAACTGCTTGCGTCATTCAAGTTAAAAAAAGTATTGATTCCGCCGCGCTGTCCCGAATGCGTGTAGCGAACTCCGTCAACATAATTAACGACATTTTTCCCCGTCAAACCGCGCACGACAACCGCGCCGATGGTCGGACTTGTTGTCTGCACGTTTAATCCGGCTTCTTCCCTGCCGACCTGCGATAAAACCGATGTTGTGCGTTCTAAAATTTCATTCGTCGTAATTACGCTGACCGCCTGCGGAACATTTTCACGCAATTCCGCTTGCCCGACTTCCGCCGAAACAACCACGCGGGTTTGATCTATCGCCAAAATTATTTCCTGATTTTCGATTCCAGAATTTGAAATTTGTATAGTTTTCGTCAGTGGCGCAAAACCTTTTGCCAAAACGCGCAAAGTGTAGGAACCGGAAGTGATTTTATCGAACGAAAACGCGCCGTTGACATCCGTAACGGTCGTTTGTTCCATCCGCGTATTCTCATTCAAAAAGAAAACCCGCGCACCGACGATTATCGAACCGTTTTGATCTTTGACAACGCCGCCGAATTTTCCTAAATTTTGCGCCGCTATTGAAACGACAAATAAAATTACAACCGACAAAGAAAGAATAAATTTTCTCATTTTTTTAAACTGATTTGACTTAAAAATTACGTTTGAAAAAACGTGATTTTTGGAGTTTATACGGAATTATCCGATTTGAAAAGTTGCTACACTGGTCGGAGTTTCGTAGCAGCGAACTTTGTAAACCTGAACTCTTTCATCGCCGACGCGCGAGTTTAAATATTCGCAAAAATACCGCGCCAGATTTTCCGCCGAAGGATTTAATTCTTCATCAAATGGCGGCAATTCGTTCAAATTTCGATGATCTAGATAATTGACAATTTCATCCGCCGCTTTTTTCAGATCGCCGAAATCTATCAAAAGCCCGATATTGTTGAGTTCTTCGCCTTTGGCAAAAATCTCGATCTTATAATTGTGTCCGTGCAGATTCTCGCATTTCCCTTTATAACCGCGCAGTTGATGCGCCGATGAAAAATTGCGCTCGATCATTACTTCAAAAAATGATGACATATTTTAACGGAACGCGAACTTCAGTTCGCCAGTCTCCAAAATTTTCTAAATATTCAAATCCCAATTGTAATATTTTAATCTTTTTTCCTCAATATTTGACTGGCGAACTAAAGTTCGCGTTCCGATGCGCTGCTATGTTTCCAATCGGACGGTTTTTCGCAAAGTCCGGCTTTTACTGGATTGTTTTCGATGTAATTAAAGGCTTTGACGAAATGTTCATGGTCGCGGATGTAACGGTCAAAATAATCACGCATCCAAAATGCTTCCGTGCGTTTTAGAAAAATGTTGTCTTCACGCGCAGTTGCGCCTTTAATTGATTGAATAATTGTTGTGAGCGATTTTCCCGCGCAAGGCGTGATTAGCAAATGAACGTGATTCGGCATAATTACCTAAGATTTGAGAAGAAAATCTTTTTCACGCATTGCAAGCAATTTATTTTGAACAATTTCAGCAACCTGCGGAATTTTTAGAAAACATTCTCCAAACCCTTGATCGAGAAATCTTTCGGCGCGTCTTTGGTTTTCTAAATTATCGTCATTTGAAGTGTTTTTCAGAGAATTTAAAATGTTTTGCGGCAAAGAATCATAAAGGCGAAAGGTAATAAACTGCGTAATTTCGCCGCCGTCAAAATGCGGCAGGTAACCGCGACGATGCCAGCCTTTGGGAGTTTTCATATTATCTGACTGGCGAACTAAAGTTCGCGTTCCGTTACTTTACTCGCTCTCATAACGGCTCAGATAAAGTTTGCCGTCGTAATCAATAATGCCGATTTTCAAGTTTTCTATTGCTCCGCGTCTGCCCAAAACATTTCGATTGAAACATTCTTCTTCGGCAAAATAAACCATCACATCGAACTGATAATCTTCGACAACAAGTGTTACTTGATGACCGAAAACCCAAAACGAACCTGCCGCCGTGCCGACTCTAT
>JBBSAX010000047.1:0-25910 GCA_038251885.1 Pyrinomonadales bacterium
ATCGTCAGACAATTTCAGTTACGCCGGAAGTTTCAAAAGATGGAAATATCAGATTCGGCGAAGGTTTGGAAAAATTATATGAACTAAATCCGAGTCAAATGAATCTTCGAATCACAACGCCCGAATCGCGTATTGCGCCGTTTGATCTGCAAATTATGACTGCTCCGCGCATTTTGGAATAATTTTTAGTTAAAAAAATGAAAGTGAAAATGTGCCAAAAGTATTTCAAAATGAATATAAACTTTTGCACATTTTTACTTTTCTGACTTTGAACCTTTATCCTTCATCGTTGTCACCTTGAGCGGCTTGTTTAGCTAGTTTATTGGCTTTACGGCTTAAATTTTGAGCTTCCTCTTCGAGTTGCTTAAATTTCTGTTCTTTTTCCTTAAATTCAGTTAAAACAATTTCGCGCTGTTTAAGATTTTCGGGATCATAGCCGTTTCGCAGAGCAAGAGCGATTTCACGGCGAAAACCGAACGCTTCCATAAATTTGCGGATGCTGGTTTCCTTCAAATCGAGATATTCCTTGAAATCATCATTGATGTCCAAATTTCTCGCTTCCTCTATTTTTGCAACCGCCTTTTCTCCCAAAGACATTCCGTCATTAATGGCATAAACTGCGTCGTTAGCGATTTTTTTGGCTTCTTCGACTTTTTTATTGCCCATCGCAATCTTTAAATCTTCGACGCGATTTTCGTTGGCTTTGTATAATTTTTTGATTTCTTTAAGGTCAGCATTGGCTGAATCAATCAATTGGACGGCTTTATCCGTGTCGTCTGTAAGATCAAAAATCGGTGAATCGTCACCTTTTTTACACGCAAATGTAAAAATCAGCGAAAGTAAAAGATAAATTTTCAGCAAATTTTTGATCATTTTATTCAAAATTGGTTTTGTGCAGATCAACCTTATTTATTATTAGAATTCGATCTATCCGCATCAGATTTTCCGTCTTCCATTTTATCTGGTTCGGCTTTTTTATTTTCAGCCGTTGAAGGTTGTGGAGCAGGTTTTGTGCCGGTTGCCGAATTTGTATTCGCGGCAGATTTCGGAGTGCTGTCCGAACCGGCTGAACAACCGATTAAAATTGAAAAAGCACAAATGATTGTTAATATCAAAATTTTTTTCATATTGTTTATTTTTTTCCTGCAAAATTATCTAAAGAATATTTGTACCAAAGATATATTATATCAAACCAGACGAAACTTTTTGCCAGCTTTGCGCCGCCATATAAAGCCGTCTAAAATATAATGCGTTAATTGCGGCACGGCAAGCAGCGGCACGAGATACATTTTCCAGTCTTCCAAATTCCAGTTCGCACCGAAAATCCAATTCCGCTCGTGCCAAACGCCGCGATTCCAGATAAGTTCTTCCGCATACGCAAAAAACCAGAGCGTCATCAAAAATATAAACCAATTATGCGAAAGAGTTTTGTAAATTTTCCCCGTTTTCTCGCGCCGCGCCTTCGCATAAAAATAGATCAAAGCAAAATACGGAACACCGTGAATTATCACATTCGTAACGGTAAAAGCGTAATCGGAATTGAGCGCGACAATTCCGACATACCAGCAAACGGCGGTCGTCAAAACAATTATGTCTTTCCCGATATTCAAAAAACCTTCGCTGAAATATAGATAAATTGACTTCCCGAAATAAGTCGCAAGTGCAAGAACATAGATTGGAAAAAGAATTTTTTCGACCAAAACGGGCAAAGTAAAAAAATCATTGACAACAAACCAGTTAAAATTCCGCTGATTCGTCATCCAAAACGCGAGCGGATAAACTGTCGCCAAATAAACCGCCGCCGCATCAATCCACCAAGTTAAACGGCTCGTTTCACCTAATTTACGCCGATACAGCGCAACCCAACCATATTGCTGACGCACAAAATGAAAAACCGCCAAATACGCCAAACACCGCCAAAACGTCAATTCACCTTCCGAATAAAGCGCAACGCCGACGACATAACCGAAAACCGGAACCAAAATATAAAGCCAGAATCTTTCCTTTAATTCTTCCTTGTCAAAATAAACGCGAAACGAAGTTGACCAAACGTGCGCGACATCAATGAGCAAAATCGCCGAAATCCAAGTCCAATCCGGCGTATCTGCATTTAAAAAACCAAACTGCCAACCAATCGCCAAAAGCAAAAGCGACACAACTGCGCTTCCAAGAAAAACCGACAGATCAATTTCTCTCGAAAAAAGCCATTTTGATTTTGACGTTACTTCGTTCATTCTAAGTTTAATTCAAACAAGATAGACAGGATTTTCAGGATAGTTTTTATTTATGCAATCGGTTGTATTCCAATTTTGCATTTCCGAAATTTACGAGCAGACCGATCTCGATTCCAGTCGCTTTTAGATAATTTATAACTTGCGCTTTATGTTCGCCAATAATTCGATTTACTGCTTTTAATTCAACCAAAACTTTATCTTCAACCAAAATATCAGCGTAAAAATCTCCGACAATTACGCCGCGAAACTTAACTTTCAAAGGAACTTGGCAAACAGCATGCAAGCCTTTTTCCTTTAGTGCCACAAATAAAGATCTTTCGTAAACAGATTCGAGAAAACCCGCGCCAAGTTCTTTGCTGACTTCAAAACAAGCCTCTAAAATTTTTCCGGTCAATTCATCATAAAGCATTTATCCTAACCATCCTGTCTATCCTGTTTTAATTTCTCCAACAATCTCATTTGCCGCACGAAGTCCGTGAAAAAATGCTTCTTCAAAAAGCGCGATTCCGCTCAAGTCGGAATGCGCGAAGTGAATATTTCTAAAAGGTTTCTGTGCTTGTTCGCGTGCGCCTGACCATAAAAAGTTTGTTCGCGGGGAAATCATTGCGTGTCCCCAGCGCATTATATCAATTTTGGTTGTCAGTCCCCGAATTTCGGGATGTGCGCGTTCTAAATCGGTTAGGCAAATATCGGAAAGTTCTTTCCAATCAAGACTTAAAAGTTTTGCACGTCCGTTCTGTTCAGCCATCGGATAATAATATGTGAAAACCGATCCGCCGTAATCAATTCCTTTTTGATGCGTCGCGACGACATATCCGAGCGAAGGACTTTCGTATAAAACATTGTCCCAAGCGAGCGGAAAATCTCTCGGAAATCTGTGTTTCGGGCGATCTTTCAAAAATAAATTTGCTACAAACCAAGCGTTGTGTTCAAATTCGCGGACAAATGACGGCGGATTTTGTTTGAAATCTCGAATCAGATAATTTGCCGTAAAAATCGGCGCGGCGAAAATTACTTTTTCGGCGTGAATGCCGCGAATTTCCTTTGTTTCAGCATTATAGCAAATCACGTCAACGCCGCTTTCGTTCGGAATTATCTCAACGGCGATCTGCGAACGACGAATTTTATCTTTAACTTTTTCGGCTAAGTGATTTATGAATCGCCCGTTGCCTTCGGGAAATGTGATAAAGGTTTGCGATTCTTCACCGCTTTTGCGAACGCGCGAGCAGAAATAAAAAAGTCCTGCCCACGCCGAAGTTGTTTCGAGCCGCAAACCGTAATCGTCGCGGCAGGCGTAATCGCAATACCAGATCAAGCGTTCGGATGTAAAACCTTTTTGCCTTAACCAATCGGCAAACGAAATTTTATCGAGCGCGGTAACTTCTGCATCGTTTGAACAATTTGCAATCGGCAAAACGAATGCACGTTTGCCTTTAACGTCGCTCCAATCAACCCAAAAATCAAGCTGTTTCTGAAATTCGGCGAGTTGTCTTTCGTCCTCTATACTTGCGCCGGCGTGAAGATACAAACCTTCATACCAGCGACCTTTGTAAAAAATTCTTTCTTCCGGTTCGCGAATCAAAAATTGCTCTTTGACAACGATTTCGCCTTTTTCATCACGTCCTTCGGTGAGATTCATTTCATCGAGCAGCGCGATCAATTCTGTGTTTTCCTTAAACGGAATCGGCAAATAATGTGCGCCCCACGGATATGAAACGAGATTTGAAGTTCCACTCGCGGCAGTTCCGCCGATGCGGTTTTCTAGTTCGAGCAGGATGAAATCGTTAAAATTTTTCTCGCTAAATTTCCAACCGGCAGTCAAACCCGCCGCGCCGCCGCCGATTATCGCAACTCTCGTGTTTTCCCAATTGTTTTCGGGAACTTCAAACGAGCGATTTTCGCGCAAAATATGTCCGATACTCGCATTTGCGCCGACGATTTCGCCGTCGTAAGAAATAATCCCGGAATTTGATTTGCACGCGGCAAGCGCGAATGGCAAGCCTAAAAAAGATTTTAAGATTTCGCGGCGCGTGAAATTCATAGGAAAGTTTTAACAGGGATGAAGAGGATAAACAGGGATTTTTATTCGGTTAATAAATCTTTGATGTCAATCTTTTTATTGATAAATTTGTTATCAAAACGTCTGTATTCTAATTTTGAATTTCCAAAGTTTATTATTAGACCTACTTCAAATCCTGTGGCTTTTAGGTAATTTATGATTTGTGCAAAATGCTCATTTACAAAATTTTTGACGGTTTTTAATTCAACTATAATCTTATCTTCGACCAAAATGTCAGCATAAAATTCACCGACTATCGAACCTCTAAATTTAACTTTTAACGGAACTTCCCATTCAACCTTCAAGCCTTTTTGTTTCAACGAAATGGCTAAAGATTTTTGATAAACAGATTCGAGAAAGCCAATTCCCATCTCGTTTGCAACCTCAAAACTAGCTTCCAAAATTTTCCCCGTCAATTCTTTATAAAGCATTTCTTTCTCCTCATTGAATTTAGATAGATTCTTAAAAATCCCTATTCATCCTCCTCATCCCTGTTAAATTTCCTACTCAAATTTCCGCCATTCCGCTTCGTAATATCTGACCAAAGCCTGATTATCAAGGCGGTTTATCTCAATTTCTTCATTTTTCGGGAAAGATGTGTCGGACGAAAATTCAAACATCGAAGCGATTGTTTCGTTGTTTAAGAATTTCAGATCGAGATTTTCGGGAATAGTTTTCGGAATCTCGAACGGCTCTTTTTTGGCAAGCGCGTAACCCCAGATTCCGAAGCTCGGAACTGTCGTTTGATATGGTTTGACGCTGAAACCGACGGCTTCTAAAGTTTTGATGATGCTCCAATAAGATTTTCGTGCGATCAGAGGAGATGTGCATTGAATAACGACCGCCGCGTCGGGCGCGAGTTTTTGTTTCAAGAGATTGTAAAAACGAGTTGTGTAAAGTTTGCCGAGCGCGAAATTGTTCGGGTCGGGAAAATCAACAATTGCCGCATCAAATGGTTCGGTTTCGGTATTGTCGAGCCAGACAAAAGCATCGGTGTTAATAACGGAAACACGCGGATCTTGCAGAGAATTTTTTGTTAGTTCGGCAAGCGGCGGAAATTTTTTGGAAAGTCCGGTCATTTCCGGGTCGAGATCAACAAGCGTAACCGATTCGACCGACGGATATTTTAGAATTTCCCTGACCGCCAAGCCGTCGCCGCCGCCTAAAACTAGAATGCGCTTTGGTGTTTCGCCCGCTGAAAGCATCGCCGGATGAACGAGTGCTTCGTGATAACGATATTCGTCAAACGAATTAAATTGCAGATTTCCGTTCAAAAAAAGCGCGTAGCCTGTTTTGCCTTTTGTAACGACAATGCGCTGATACGGCGAAGTTTTCGTGTAGATTATATTGTCAACAAAAAGCGCGTCTTCGGCTAAAGACGTGAGCGCATCGGCTTTAATTAATCCGATAAGAAGCAGAATTAGGACGACAAAACCCTTGATTCGCAAGATGTTTACGTCACGGTTTTTAATTAAATTTTCAAGCAACCAAGTTCCCCAAAGTCCGACTCCAGCGTTTAAAATGCCGAAAACCAAACTCGTTCGCGTCAGACCAAGTTTTGGAACAAGAAATATCGGAAACAAAAGTGATGCGACCAAAGCTCCGGCGTAATCGAGCGCGAGAACTCTGGCGACGAGTTTTTTGAAATCTAATTCGTCCTTCAAAATCCTCATCAATAATGGAATTTCCAAACCGACGAGTGCGCCGATGATGAAAACCGTCGAGTATAAAATTATGTTGAAATATGAAACATTGGCAAACGTGAGAAAAAGAAGCGGCGCGGAAAATCCGCCGATGATCGCCACACCGAATTCGATCTCGACAAAGCGTTTGGCTAAATTTTCATCCAAAAACCCCGAAAGCCACGAACCGACACCCATTGCCGAAAGATAGATTCCGATCACAAGCGAAAATTGCGTAACCGAATCGCCCAAAACATAAGAAGAAACGGTTGCGGCAAGCAATTCGTAAATCAAACCGCAAGTGGCGATTATTATGACGTTTAGAAAAAGAAGTGGAGTTCGATTCATTAATTAATTGCAGACTCGATTTATTTTAACTCATTATTTAAGGCTTAAATTTATATTTCACGGTTATTTGCTGTGAAACTGCCTTCTTGCTTTTTTTGTGCATCGCCGGTTCAAATTTAATTTTTTCGGCGGCTTCTCTTGACGCAACATCAAATTCTTTCGGCATTACACTATTTGTTCCCATAACCTTAACAGTTCCGTCAGCATTACAAATTACAGCGACAAGAACCTCACCTTTTAATTTTTCGGCTGAATAATTTGCCGGATAAACAGGTTCGGGCTGTGATGTAACTTTCGGTTTGCTGACGTTTTTGTCCTGTTCATCATAAACGGCAGAAACTACATAGTCGAAATACATTTTGACGGCAACAACTCTGTCATTAAATTTTGCAGGTTTAAAACGCAATTTTTGCAAGCCTGTTTTAACCGCTTCGTCAACGCCGTTCGGCAAACTTTGTTCAATTGCGATGTTTTGAGTCGAACCGTCTTCGGCGATTGTAAAAGACGCTTTGAGCATTCCTTCAACGCCGTTTTTTCGCGCTTCATCCGGGTAATTTATTTCCGGTGCGCCGATAAATTCCGGCGCGGCGGTAATCATTGCGGGTTCGAGTTTATAATTATAATTAAATAAAATATTCTGTGCTTTGGCAAGATTCGAAAATGTAAGTAAGAACAAAAAAATTCCTAAACAGAAAATTATCTGTTTTTTAGCTGAGAGCATATTTTCCTCCTAAAAGTTAAAAGACTTTAACGGTTTATAATAATAATTCGTTAAAGTCTTTTTTAGCAAAATTTTCAAGAAATCATTAGTTTAAACTGAATGAATCCATCGGTTTGACGACGATTTCGTTGTCTTCGACATCAACCTTAAAGTGTGTCGCTGTCTTCCATTCATTGGTGATCGGAATTTTAACTTTTTGGTCAATGTGGCGTTTCAGGAAACGTGCGCCGTAAGTCGGACTGAAACCTTTTTCAGTCAATAAATCTAAGGCTTCTTCGGTAACTTCGACTACTTTACCTTGACGTTCCATTTGTTTTTTCAGCTTTCTCAGATAAATTCGCGCGATGTCGCGGACTTCATCCATCGTCAAAGGTGAAAAAACGATGATTTCATCAATACGGTTGCGAAATTCGGGTGAAAATCTCTGTTCGGCGGCTTTCATTACCGCGCCTTTGATTTCCTTCATTTCGCCGGTTGATTTCTTGCCGAAACCGAGCGGTTTTTCGTATTTTTTGAAACTTTCCGAACCTAAATTAGAAGTCATAATGACAATCGCGTCGGAAAGATAAACTTTTTTGCCGCGACCGTCTGTAATCCAACCTTCGTCAAAGGCTTGCAGGAAAATATTCATCAAATACGGATTAGCTTTTTCGACTTCATCAAGCAACAGAACAGTGTATGGATTTTCCCGAAGTTGTTCGGTCAAAATTCCGCCGCGTTCACTGCCGACGATTCCGCGCGGCATTCCGATCAACTTTTCTATGCCGACCGTGCCTTCGCCGTATTCAGACATATCAATCCGAACCATTTTTTCTTCGTCGCCGAACATAAATTCGGCAACTGCTTTCGCAAGTTCGGTTTTTCCAACGCCCGTCGGTCCCAAGAAAAGTAAAACTCCGTCAGGTTTGTAATGATTTTCTTTAAGCGGACCTTTATTAAGACGCAGACTTTGCGCGACTGCTTTGACCGCTTCTTTTTGTCCGATCACACGCCGACCTAAGCCTTTTTCCATTTCGGAAAAACGGTCGGTCGTATCGCGGAAGATCATATCTTTCGGAATGCGCGATTCCTGCGAAATCACGTCAATTATATGCTCGGCTTTAACGACCATCGAAGTCGGTTCGTTGATCTCGACCTTGACCGAAGCCGTGTCGAGCCAGCCGATGGCTTTATCCGGCAGATGTAAGTTGCGAATGTATTTCGGCGACATTTCGAGTGCCGTGTTAATCGCTTCATCGGAAATCGTTACTGAATAATTTTTCTCAAGTCGCGGACGAATTCCGAGCAGAATTTCCTTCGTTTGATCAATTGTCGGTTCAACGACCTTGACGAGTCTGAAACGTCTGGCAAGTGCTTCGTCTTCACTGATATATTCTTTATATTCGGTCAAAGTCGTTGCGCCGATGATTCTCAGTTCGCCGCGTGCGAGTGCGGATTTAAACATATTTCCGGCATCGCTCGATGTTCCCATTGCCGAGCCTGCACCGATAATCGTGTGCGCTTCGTCAATGAATAAAATGATGTGATCTTTTTCTTTAACCTCATCAATAATTCCTTTGATCCGTTCTTCAAACATTCCGCGAAGCATCGTTCCGGCGACAAGTCCACCCATTTGCAGTTGAACGATGTGCGAATTTCGCAGACGTTCGGGAACTTTTTCCGGTTCGAGTTCAATCATTCGCGCCAGACCTTCGACAACAGCCGTTTTACCAACGCCCGGTTCGCCGACAAGCATCGGCGAATTTGAACGCTCGCGGTGCGACAGAATCTCGATCATCTGGCGAATTTCCTGATCGCGTCCGATGGTCGGCGGTAATTTATCTTCTCTTGCGAGTTTGTTTAATGAAACGCCGAAATGTTTCAAATATGACGGAAGTGCGTATTTCTTACGCGCTTTTTCTTCTTCGCGTTCACGTTTTTTGATAACGGTTCGCGCTGATTGTGCGAGTTCCTCTGATGGAACGCCGAGGTTTTGCAGAACATCATTGAGAAGACTGCGCTCGTCGTTTGAAAGAACATAAAAAATGTCGCTCGCTTCGATCACGCGGCGACCTTGCGCCCGCGCTCTGTCCATCGAACGCTTGAACAAATCGGTTGTTTCAGGCGCAATGCGGAAACCTTTGCCGGTATGTTGGCGACTGGCTTCGATGCGTTTTTCAATTAATAACTTAACGGAACGCGGATCAACCGCCAGATCACGCATCGTTGAATTAAAAAGTTCATCTTCTTCCTGCGCGATGGCGTGAAGTATATGTTCGACCGAAATATAATTCTGGTCGCGTCTTTTCGATTCATCGAGCGCAACTTCTAAAACTCGCTGTCCGCTTTCACTAAATTTATCTTTGTATGCGTCAATATCTGCCATAAAATTTCTCTCAGATTATAATTCCAATATCTCTGATGCCGTTCGGCAGAGATTTTCTGCCTTGTTAAATAATAATACCACTTGAAAAAGTCAGGGAAAAGAAATATTTGAAAACTTTTCAAAATCTATTTTCAAATTCGATACTTTTAATTCCCGACTTCGGCGTGAACCATTGTAAAATCACCATTTACCTTTTCGCGTTTAGCATAAACCGTTTCAAAATTTACACCATTAAATTTTCCTTTCCATTTCTCCGATAAAGTTTCACTCGTCTTATCAGGAGAAATTCCGTCGAGATTAATTTTGAAAACTTCCGAAAGCGCATCTTTTGAAGCTTTCAACGGTGTTCCCAAAATCAAATTAAATCTCTTTGCCTGATTCTTGTAAAATCTAACCGACAAACCTTTCGGATGTCCTTCAACCTTATAAAGACGATATTCGCCCGGCATCATTGCGCGATTGTCTTTAATTTCGGTTATCTGCAAAGGTTTTCCGAAAATTTTATCGAATTCCGTCGAAGATTTATTAGCCAGATTCGGTACATCAACAAATTTCGGCTTTCCAATTTTATCAGCTAAAACAGTTTCTTCAGGTTTCGGAGAAATCTCATTATTCTTATTTGTTTTTCGACCAGAATCGGAAATTGGATTCTGACAGCTTAAAGACAACAAAATCAGCACAATAAAAAACGATATTGTGCTGATTTTTATTATTGTTGTTTTCATTAAGTTGCTTTTTACCCTTGTGCCTTTTGCGTCATCGCTTTGCCAACCTGAACTCGCGCCGGACGAAGAAGTTTATCGTCGAATGTATAACCGCTGGAATATTCCGACGTAATCATCTCATCACTTTCCGGTTCGACCTCAATCATATCAACGGCTTCGTGCAATTCGGGATCGAATTTTTCGCCGACCGAAGCGACCGCTTTCACGCCGACACTCATTAAGGCTTGTTCAAAGACACGTGCTATGCCTTTTACTCCGTCAAGCAGATGTTCCGGCGAAGAATCACTTTTCGCGTGGTCAATCGCCAAATTCAAATTGTCCAAAACAGGAAGAAGCGTCGTCAAAAAATTAAACTGACCTTGCTGTGCGCGTTGTTCCAAAGTTTTTGTCAGACGCGTACGCATTTCCGCTGTTTCGCGTTCGAGATTATTTTTTGCTTCGTCAAACCGTTTTTGCACATCAACGAGTTTTGTTTCCGCAGCTTCGCACCTCGTTTTTACAGTGTTTAATTCATTCTCCAATCTGACAACTTCCGGCGATTTAACTTTTTCTTTCGGGTCATCTTTGACATCAACATCTATTAGTTCGCCGTCTTCATTAAAACGTCTTTTATCTTTCACGGTAAAATCTTCCGCCTCACCTTCAATAATTTCTTCGTTATCTAAATCTTGTTCGTTCATTTCTTTTTTTTTATTAAACCAGCTCATTTTATAATGTAATAGTGAATTAGTGAATAATTGTTACCTTTTAAGAATATCAAACAAAGGTCAAAACAATCTATTCACTAACCACTATTAAATATTTACATTTTTACGCCGAAGCCTTTGCAGTTTCCGGCGTAAATTTCATTTGATCCGCGTCGGCTGAAACTTTTACGGTTTGTCCGGCAGAAATATCTCCGCTCAAAAGTTTCATCGCCAAAGGATTTTGAATCAAAGTTTGAATCGCACGTTTCAAAGGTCTTGCGCCGAAACTCGGATCGTAACCTATTTTGACCAGCAGTTCTTTCGCCGATTCGTCTAATTCAATGCGAATGTCTTTTTCCGCCATCAATTTTCGCAAGCGAATTAGCTGAACATCAATAATGCTGGCGATTTCTTCGCGCGACAATTGACTAAAGACAACGATGTCGTCAATCCGATTCAAAAATTCGGGTTTGAAATGATTTCGTAAAACATCCAAAACCATTTCCTTGACCGGCGTATCAACTAATTGCGCCGATTGAATTTCTCTTGAACCGAGATTGCTTGTCATAATCATCACGGTATTTTTAAAGTCAACCGTTCTGCCTTTTGAATCCGTCAGCCGTCCTTCGTCTAATATTTGCAATAAAATATTGAAAACGTCCGGGTGCGCTTTTTCGATTTCGTCAAACAAAATGACCGAATAAGGTCTTCTACGAACTGCTTCCGTCAATTGTCCGCCTTCTTCGTAGCCGACGTATCCAGGCGGCGCACCGATCATTCGCGCAACCGCGTGTTTTTCCATATATTCCGACATATCGAGCCGAATCATCGAGCGTTCGTCGTCGAACAGAAATTCTGCCAAAGCCCGTGCTGTTTCGGTTTTACCAACACCGGTCGGACCTAAAAAGATAAACGAACCGACGGGACGATTCGGGTCTTGAAGTCCGGCGCGTGAACGTCGAACCGCATTTGCGACCGCTTCGAGTGCTTCATCTTGTCCGATAACTCTTGAGCGCAGACGATCTTCCATCGTCACGAGTTTCTGCATTTCGCCTTCGAGCATTTTTGAAACCGGAACGCCAGTCCATTTTGCGACGACTTCGGCAATGTCTTCTTCGTCAACTTCTTCTTTGAGCATTACGCCGTCCGTTTGCAATTCGGAAAGGTGATCTTGCTCGCTTTCAAGTTGTTTTTCGAGCGAGGGAATTCTGCCGTATTGTAATTCCGCCGCTTTGTTTAAATCTCCCGCCTGACGCGCTTGTTCGAGTTCCATTCTCGCTTTTTCAAGCTCTTCTTTTGCCGAACGCATCTTGTTAATTTCATCTTTTTCTGACTGCCATTTTGCCTTCATTGCGGAAGATTCTTCCTGCAAGTCGGCGATGCGTCTTTCAATGTCGGCAAGCCGCGACTTTGATTTTTCGTCAGTTTCGCGTCCTAGTGCTTGTTTTTCAATTTCAAGCTGAAGAATTTCGCGCTCCAATTCGTCAATCTCTTGCGGCAGAGAATCAATTTCGATTCGCAGACGCGAAGCCGCTTCATCAACTAGATCAATCGCTTTGTCGGGCAAAAATCTGTCGGAAATATAACGATTTGAAAGAGTTGCCGCCGCAACGATTGCCGAATCTTTGATGCGAACGCCGTGGTGAACTTCGTATTTTTCCTTTAAACCGCGAAGAATCGAAATCGTGTCTTCGACATTCGGTTCAGCGACGTAAACTTGTTGAAATCTCCGTTCGAGCGCGGCATCTTTTTCGATATATTTTTTATACTCGTTCAAAGTCGTCGCGCCGACCGCCTTCAAAGTTCCCCGAGCGAGCGCGGGTTTGAGCATATTCGACGCATCAATCGCGCCTTCCGATGCGCCCGCGCCGACCAATGTATGAAGCTCGTCAATGAACAAAATAATCTGTCCGTTCGAACCTTCGATTTCCTTCAAAACCGCTTTCAGGCGATCTTCAAATTCGCCGCGATATTTCGCACCGGCGAGCATCGCGCCTAAATCTAAACCGACAAGTCGCTTGTTTTTCAAAGTTTCCGGCACATCGCCTGAAACGATTCTTTGCGCCAAACCTTCGACAATTGCCGTTTTACCAACGCCGGGTTCGCCTATTAAAACCGGATTGTTTTTTCTGCGGCGCGACAAAATTTGAATTGAACGTCGAATTTCGTCGTCGCGTCCGATGACCGGATCAAGTTTTCCTTTGCGTGCGAGTTCCGTTAAATCCTGCGCGTATTTATCGAGTGCTTGAAAATTTTCTTCGGCATTTTGATCCGTAATGCGCGAACCGCCGCGCATCTGTTCGACGACTTTGATTAAATCTTCCTTTTTAACTCCGTTCGAACGCAGAATCTTGCCCGCGTCGCCCGTCTTTTCATCGGCAATCGTCATCAAAAGATGCTCGGTCGAAACATATTCGTCCTGCATCGCTTCAGCTTCTTTTTGCGCGTCTTGAAAAATCGTATTGATGCGCGAACTGAAATATTGCTGCCCGCTGCCGCCTGAAACCTTCGGAAATTTTTCGATTGCCGTTTCAATTTCGCTTATGACTGCTTGCGGATTTGCGCCGATCTTTCCAAGAATCGGACGCACAACGCCTTCTTTTTGTTGAAGCATCGCTGAAAGCAGATGTTCCGGCTCAACTTGCTGATTCTGGTTTTTCTCGGCAACTCCGATTGCTTCCTGAACTGCTTCCTGTCCGCGAATTGTAAATCTGTCAAATCTCATTTTTTTTATTTTAAAAATCGGTATTGCGAACAGTAGTGAGCAACTTCACATAAAATCAAGTTGAATAAGTATCAAGGGACTCGCTACCGCTCGCTATCCTGATTTGAAGAAAATATCGTTTTAAGCATTAGCATTTTCTGCTTTTGCTTCTATCGTTTTCACATCGCTGCTGTCGCCCGTAACTTCAATTTTGCGCGATTTTGCCTCTTCTTTTTTTGGCAAAGTTACCGTTAAAACGCCGTTTTTGAATTCGGCTTTGATGTCTTCGGTCAAAACCGTGCGCGGCAGATTGAATGAACGCGTAAACGAGCCGTAAGCTCTTTCGACGCGGTGATAATTATCGCCTTCGTCTTTTTTCTCAAAACGTCTTTCGCCTTTCAAAGTAATGACATTATTTTCAATCGAAAGATCAAAATCTTCGCGTTTCATTCCCGGAAGTTCGGCTTCTAAAACCACTTGATTTTCGCCTTCGTAAATATCAACGCTCGGCGACCAGCCGGTTGACATTTCCTCCTGATTTGAAATGCGCGGAAAACTCGTGCTGAAAAGACGATTCATTTCATCCTGTAAACTTCTTAAATCCCGAAAAGGATCATATTTAATAATATTCATAATCATTCATCTCCTAATTTAATTTCTTTAGAATTTTAATGACTAAGATATTTAACTTGCTTAGTCTTGAATCATAATAAAACTTGAGTGCTTCTTTGTCAAGTCTGGCAACTAAAAATTCTACAATCATTAAATTCACATTTTTCTAACTTTTTAGATGACACAATTGGCTTAGAAATGTATATTTAGCTACGCATACAAAAAATCTTCCGATTGAGAAAAAATTATGACATATCTACCTTTTTGGGCTTTCTGGGCTTTGAATATTTTAACGAGCGTCGCGTTTATTTATTTCAATTACAAAAATGCCGAACTGCTCACGCCCGAGCAAAAAGAAGAAAAAGCTAGGCTTTTACACGATGAAAACAAACTCAGCCGACCGCAAAACTGGGGTTTTCTCGGCGCGTTGGTCGTTTTGGTTTTGCTGAACATATACAGTTCGATAAATATTCCCGCACGTTGGTTTTTTTATCTGATAATTCTTAATTCTGCCTACACGATTTTCCGTAACCGCAGGATTTACAAACAAATAAGTTTACCGGAAAAATTTATCCAGAGAGAACTTCTTTTGGGAATTTGCTCGATTGCGCTCTTGGCAATAATGATTTTTATAATTTTCTAAAACAACAAAAATGAAAATTTTTCGTGAAATTTTATCACCCTTATTAGCGGTTTTGGCAGCGTTTATCGTCGGTGGATTGCTTGTCGTTTTGATCGGCGACAATCCGTTTCAGACGTTTTATTTACTGATTTCCAACTCATTCGGCTCGCTCGATGATGTCGGATATATGCTTTTTTACGCTACGCCGCTTATTTTCACGGGCTTGGCTGTCGCTGTCGCATTTCGCTGCGGACTCCTTAATATCGGCGCGGAAGGTCAGCTTTACGTCGCGGCTTTTGCAACGGCTTGGGTTGGAATAAAATTCGGCGGAACTGTCGTTAATGTTTTCGGCGAAAATGTAGATTATTCGTGGACATCACTTCCGGCAATTTTATTAGTGCCATTTTGTATTTTGACGGCGATTGTGGCGGGCGGAATCTGGGGCGCGATTCCGGGAATTTTGAAGGCGAAATTCGGCTCGCACGAAGTTATCAATACGATAATGCTGAACTTCGTTGCAATCGCTTTGGTCAGCTATTTTACGCAATATTATTACAAAATTCCGGGTGATGCGATCTTGCAAACTGCGCCGATTGGTGAAGCCGCGCACATTCCGCGTATCAGTCAATTTATTCCCGGAATGTCGGATTTCGTGCCTTTAAGTGTCGCATTTTTGATCGCGATCTTAGCTTGCATTTTGGTTTACATTTTTCTTTGGAAAACAAAATGGGGTTATGAACTTCGCGCCGTCGGCGAAAATCCGAGTGCGGCGGAATACGGCGGAATTTCGCCGAAAAAGCAAATTATTATTGCGATGACAATTTCCGGTTCGCTTGCCGGAATGGTCGCCATCGGCGAAGTTCTGGGCAACCGCTATCTTTATTATCACGATTTTTCCGGCGGAGTCGGTTTCTTAGGAATCGCCGTCGCGCTTTTGGGCAGAAATCATCCGATCGGAGTTTTCATTGCCGCCATATTTTTCGCAATTCTCTATCGCGGCGGCATTTTCGTTGATGCCTTTACACAATATGTTTCAAAAGATTTAGTTGAAGTTTTGCAAGCGATAGTTATTTTATTCGTTGCTTGTCTGCAAAGATATACAAAATAAAATGGGTGAAATTTTTACAATAGCGTTGATTTTTTCAACGATTCGATTTGCCACGCCTTTGATTTTTGCGGCGTTGGGCGGAATGTTTTCCGAGCGTTCGGGCGTTATCAATATTGCGCTTGAAGGATTGATGCTCGCGGGCGCGTTTACGGCGGCGGTTGTTACATTTGAAACTTCAAATCCTTTTATCGGAATGTTTTGCGGGATTTTATCGGGCGCGTTGCTGGCGTTTGTTTTTGCTGTCGCGTGTATCAAATTTGAAGCCGATCAGGTTGTCGCGGGATTTGGAATAAATATTTTGATGCTCGGAATTCCCGCGCTCATCAGCAGCGCGATTTATGATTCGGCGGGTTCGACGCAGCAAGTTGATAAAGCGTTTCTTTTACCGACATTTTTCGATGTTTCCATCGCTTCGATTTTGGCTTTCGCGCTTGTTCCGTTTTGTTGGTATGTGTTGTTCAAAACGCCGTTCGGTTTGAGGCTTCGTGCGACGGGCGAAAATCCGGCAGCGGCGGACGCGGCTGGTGTCAATGTCGTCAAAATGCGTTACACAGCCGTGATAATTTCGGGAATTTTAGCGGCGGCGGGCGGCGCGTATTTATCAATCGGACAATCTTCACTTTTCACACGCGGAATGACCGCCGGACGCGGCTATATTGCACTTGCGGCGTTAATTTTGGCAAAGTGGAAACCTGTTCCGGTTTTGCTCGCGTGTCTGTTTTTCGGCTTTACCGAAGCCTTGACGATTCCGCTGGCAAACGTCAAAATGTCGAACGGCGAAAATATTCCCGTGCAGTTTATTCAAATAATTCCATACGTTTTAACGATTATAGTTTTGGCAGGATTTATCGGCTTATCGCGTGCGCCGAAGGCTTTGGGAATTCCGTATAGAAAGGAAAAATAAAGAAGCAAGTTTTTTCATCTGCTTGCCTCTAATTTTAAGTTTAATAATTGATTGAGCGAAACGCCTTGTTCTAATGCTTCAAGGGCTAATTGACGGTGCATATATTCAGGCATTCGCAAAACGAGTCGTCCGCTGAAAGATCGCTTGCCGAAAGGTTCTGGAATCGGTTCATTATTGTCTTTCAAATCTAAAATCACAAAACCGACGACTTCCTCAATTTCTTTCATTGCTTCTTCCTGAGTTTCGCCGTGTGCGGCTAAAGACGGAAATTCTGCAACACGGGCAACAAAGGCTTCGTCTTTTTCAGACCAACCGATGCTGTAAAGATATTGTTTCGCTTTCGGCAAACTTTCTTTTTTCACTTTTTTGACTTGTTTATTAGTCCTTTTGTTCATCTTGCTTATCTTTTTCAAGCTCTTTTAATTTACGCAATGCGTTAAGAACTTGCTGAACTTGATAAGGTTTGGCTTTATTGCCTTTTCCTTTTTGCAAGTTGATTCGGGGATCACCTTGCCAGGGAGTTTTGAATATATGATGACTTCCGCTGATGCGATAGTTTCCAAAAAAATCTTCACAAATTTTCAAAAGTTGAGAAAATCTTATCTCTTTAACTTTATTGATTTTTTCAATTGTCTTTTCAATCAATTCCAATCTATTAGGCATAATTGGTTTCTTCCTCTATGGAAGCGTATTCGAATACACTTTTGTTTATATATTTTGGTTAAAATATTCGTCTAATGCACCTGTTACAACGCTAGGCTGAAGATATCCAATTGAGATAATGTAGATTGGTTTTTCTCTCAATAACTATTAATGATACTGTATGTAGTATCATTTGTCAATTAATAAAATTAGCATTTCCTACCATTAAATATTTATGGTAAAAGATTAAAAATCTATGAGTTACGAAAAAGCACAAGAAACAGCGGAATTTATCCGTTCAAAATACGATAAAGAAATCAGAGTCGCGCTCGTTTTAGGTAGCGGATTGGGCGGATTTGCGGACGAAATGGAAAATGCAGTGAGAATTCCTTATGAAGAAGTTCCGCACTTTAAGAAATCAACCGTCGAAGGACACGCCGGACAACTTGTTTTGGGCGAAGTCAATGGCGTTTCGGTTGCGGTTCAGCAAGGTCGTTTTCATTATTACGAAGGCTATGAAATGTCGAAAGTGATTTTTCCGGTGCGTGTTTTCGGGATTTTGGGCGTGAAATCTCTGATCTTGACAAATGCGGCGGGAAGCGTTGATACGGACTTTAAACAAGGAACTTTGATGCTCATCCGCGATCATATAAATTTGATGGGAATTAATCCTCTGCGCGGCAAAAATGACGAACGATTCGGTGATCGTTTTCCTGATATGACCGAAGTTTATTCGCTTGAATATCAAGATATTGCGATTGCCGCCGCCAAAGAAATGGCAATTGAAAAAGCCAAAGCGAGAGAAGAACAGACGGGGAAAAAACAAGAACTTGACCGAATTTTGCGGCGCGGAGTTTATTGCGGTTTGTCGGGTCCGAGTTATGAAACACCTTCGGAAATTCGGATGATTCGGCTGCTGGGCGGCGATGCGGTCGGAATGTCAACCGTTCCCGAAGCGATTGCCGCGCGGCAGATGGGAATTAAAGTTTTGGGAATTTCCTGCATCACAAATCTCGCCGCCGGAATTTCCGACGAATCAATAAATCACGCCGAAGTTATGGAAACCGGCGCAAAAGTTGCACATACGTTTCAATCTCTCTTGAAAAAAATAATCCCTAAATTGGATTAGTCCTTTGTCCTTTGTCCTTTGTAAGAATTTGCGTTAGATTTTTACAAATAATTTTGGAGAAATACTAATGGCGAAAACTAATTTTGAGAATTTAAGGGTTTATCAATTATCGGAAGATTTAGCGGATGAGATTTGGAGTATCGTAATTAAGTGGGATTATTTTGCAAAAGATACGGTCGGGAAACAATTAGTGCGTTCGGCGGATTCGGTCGGAGCAAATATTGCGGAAGGCGAAGGGCGTGGAAGTTATCAAGACAATCGCCGATTTATCAAGATTTCGAGAGGTTCTCTGCAAGAAACACAACATTGGTTGCGTCGCGCATTTAAACGCAATCTTTTAACAAAAGAGCAAATCGAAACTCTGAAACCAATTATTCAAAAATTGTCCCCAACTCTAAACGCTTATTTAAGTTCAATCGGCACAAAAAATTCAAATGACGAAGGACAAATGACAAAGGACTAAACAAAATGATTATCGGTATTTGCGGCGGAACAGGTTCGGGGAAGACAACAATTGCGCGAAAGATTATCGAATCGGTCGGCAGGGAAAGTGTGATTTTGATCGAGCAGGATTCTTATTATCGAAATCTCGAAGATATGCCGCTCGACGAACGTCATCAGGCGAATTTTGATCACCCGGACGCGATTGACAGCGATCTTTTGATGAATCACATCAAGCGTTTAAAAGGCGGTCAACAAGTCGAAATGCCGGTTTATGATTTTGCTTCACATACGCGAAAACCGGAAACCGAACATCTCGAACCGAAACCTGTCGTGCTTGTCGAAGGAATTTTGATTTTTGCTGAAAGAAGAATTCTTGATCTCCTTGATGTGCGCGTTTTTGTGGACACACCGGATGATATTCGTTTCATCAGAAGACTTTCGCGCGATATTATCGAACGCGGCAGAACGGTCGAATCGGTCATCGCGCAGTATTACGCAACGGTTCGTCCGATGCACTTTGAATTTGTTGAACCTTCAAAACGCTACGCCGACATAATTATTCCCGAAGGCGGAAATTCCAACATCGGCATCGAACTTTTATGCGGAAAAATCCGCGAAGAAGTCAGCAAGCAATGGTCGGCGGGAAGCGGTCAGTAAGGTAAAAAGTAAAAGGTAAAAGGTAAAACATTTTTTGATGGAAATTTCTGTTGAGGATAAAAAAGAATTAATTAAAGCGGCGAAAGATGTGCGTGAGAAAGCGTTTGCGCCATTTTCAAAATTTAAGGTCGGCGCGGCTGTGCGGACGAAGAATGGGAAGATTTTTACGGGCTGCAACGTTGAATCGGCGACTTACGGAGGAACGGTTTGCGCCGAGCGCGTGGCGATTTGGAAGGCGGTTTCCGAAGGCGAAAAGGATTTTACTCACCTTTCAGTGGTCGCCGATACTGAAGAATTAACGCCGCCGTGCGGAATTTGCCGACAAATAATTTGGGAGTTTTGCGGTGATGTTCCGGTTACGTTTGCCAATTTAAATGATAAAAATGAAACCTTGCAGATGAAAGAATTATTGCCGCGTGCGTTCGACGCGAAATTTTTGAAGTAAATTTATAATGAGCAATTTTGAAGAAAAAATAAGCAATCTCGATTTGAGTCTTTTCGAGAAAATACAGAGTCAATCGGTTGATGAAGATAAGCAATCGTTGCTGGCGTGTCAGCTTGCGGTGCGCGAACTCATGCCGGATTATAATTATCTGGAGATCGGTTCTTACTTGGGCGGAAGCATTCAGCCGCATCTCCTTGATGAGAAATGCCGGAAAATTTATTCGATTGATAAACGTCCGCTTCATCAGCCTGATGAACGCGGCGTTGATTATACGTATTTGAATAATTCGACCGAAAGAATGCTCGAACTTTTATCCGATGTCGCGCCCGAAAAGATGAACAAGATCACGACGATTGACGGCGACACGGGTGAGATCGGCGCAGACGAAGTGAGAGATAAAGTTCAACTTTGTTTTATAGACGGCGAACATACGGATTATGCCGCGCTTCGGGATTTTAAGTTTTGCCTAGATGTTTTGGATGAAAACGGCGCGATTCTTTTTCACGATGCGGTCATCACTTACAACGGAATTTCCGATTGCATTGAATTTTTAAAAGAAAAAAAGATTAAATTCCGCGCATATAATTTGCCCGCGATAGTTTTTGCCGTCGAGATCGGCGATTTTCCGCTTCATAAAAGTCCGCCGATTCTTGAACGTCTTTTGAACAATCACGCGAGTTATCTCTATTCTTTGCAATATAATGATTATTATCGGCAGTTTGCCAATAAAACGCCTTTTCGAATGTATCGTAAATTTATTACGAAATGGAAAGGTCTTAATAAATTTGAATAATCGCCCGACAGTTGATTTAATTACCTGTTTTATTATAAATTGCGGTATGAAAAATTTATCAATAATTTTCGCCTTCCTTCTTTTGTTTCTTCCACAAACAAATTTCGCACAGAAAAAAATGGTTGATCTAATTGTTCGCGGCGGCACGGTCGTCACGATGAATACGGAAAAACGCATTGTCGAAAACGGCGCGATTGCCGTTGAAAAAGGCGCAATCGTCGCTGTCGGGACTTCGGACGAAATTAATAAACAGTTTAAATCGAAGCAAACGATTGATGCCGCCGGGAAAATAATTATTCCGGGTTTGATCAACACGCACACGCACGTTCCAATGTCGCTTTTTCGCGGAATTGCCGACGATCTAGACCTCCAGGATTGGCTGACGAAATACATTTTTCCGGCGGAAGCGAAAAATGTCACGGAAGATTTCGTGCGCGTCGGAACTCGTTTAGGACTCGCCGAAATGATTCGCGGCGGCACGACGACTTACTGCGATATGTATTATTTTGAAGACGCAATCGCCGACGAAACTTACAAAGCCGGAATGCGCGGCGTTTTAGGCGAAACCGTAATTGATTTTCCCGTTCCCGACAACAAAACTTGGGAAGAAGCAATTAATTACACAGAAAAATTTGTCAAAAAATGGCAGGGAAATTCTCTGATTATTCCGGCAATCGCGCCGCACGCGCCTTACACGGTTTCGGAAGAACATCTGAAAGAAGCCAAAAAATTATCCGATAAGTTAAACGCGCCGCTCGTGATGCACTTAGCGGAAGCAACAACGGAAACCGAATTTATCGAGCAAAAACACAAAGGAATGCGACCGATTGAATATGTCGAAAAGATCGGTTTTTTGAGCGATAAGTTGATCGCCGCGCACGTCGTTCAGGCGAATGAAAAAGAATTAGAAATTTTAAAGAAATACAACGTCGGCATCGCGCATAATCCGCAGTCGAATATGAAACTTGCGGCAGGCGTTGCGCCGATTCCTTTGATGTTAAAGATGAATTTATCGGTCGGTTTGGGAACTGACGGCGCGGCTTCAAATAACGATCTGAGCATCTGGGAAGAAATGGACACAGCGGCAAAACTTCACAAAGTTTTCTCCGGCGATCCGAAGGTCGTTTCCGCCGCAGAAGCGTTTGAAATGGCGACGATTCGCGGCGCCCGCGCACTGCATCTCGAAAAAAAGATCGGTTCGCTCGAAACCGGAAAACGCGCCGATATTGTCATTGTCAACTTTGACGATTTGAGTCAAACGCCTTATTTTAACGTCTATTCAGCACTTGTTTATGCAACGAAGGCAAATGATGTCAACGACGTAATCATTGACGGAAAAGTGATAATGCGTAATCGAAACTTGATTACTTTGAACGAAAGCGTTATAAAAAAAGACGCAAACGCATATCGCACGAAAATCATCAATAGTTTATCGAATCCATAAGTGAGTGTTATAAAAAACTTGCTTAAAAACGCTTTTTTGAAGCATAATGAACGGATTGTTACAGGTAAAGAAAAGCCTTTGCGGGTTTTGGCTTTAGATTTTAAATTTGAAAAAAGAGGTAAAAATAGAAAATGCCGCTAAAAATTAAGACGTATTCGACAGCTTTTTTGTTAATTATTACATTTGCATTGACGGCAATCGCGCAGGAAACAACGCCGGCGGTGATGTCTTCCGCTGACGTGATGCGGGAGCGAGTGGCAAAAGCCAGAGCGTATATCGTCGTCAAAAATTATGGTGCTGCGATCTATGAATTAAACAATATCAAGCGCGAAAGTGCCGATCCGACTGTTCATGGCGTGGTCAATGTTCTGCTGATGAACAGCTTTTTGGAACAAGGCGATTACAAAAACGCGCAGGATTTTCTAAATGATCTTTCAAAAGATTTAAAGGCAAACAGACCGAATGCGGCGGCGAATTATTTTGCAGTCGCTTCGCAAGTCGTAAAAGGCGCGAAATCTCAGCTCGAACGCTATCGTGCGCTCGGTTTTAACGTATCTGACCGCAGCTTGCCGAAACCGGCGACCGATGACATCGAAAAAATACGTGAAACTCTGGAATTGGTCATTATGCAATCTAAAGAGTTAGGCAAAGAGGCGAAAAATATGGACAATACGATGGCTTTGCTCGAAGGCGCGACGACCGCACGCGGCAGTTTTGCAAAAGATGATTACGACGCAAACCGTTGGAAAATGGAAGTCGGCGACGCACGCGAACAACTGACGAATTCGAGAAGCACAGTCATCAATGCCGTAACGATGCCGCAAACTCCGGGAATGGAAAACACCGTTGCATCGAACACGAATCCGCCGATTTTGCCCCAAATGACGGAACAATCCTCGATTATGCTTCCGGTTTCAAAAGAAACTCCAGGTGTCGAGAAAAAAACGACACAAACCGTTATTAAAAAGCCTTCCGACGAATTAATTGCCAAAAACGAAACGACTCTCAAACCCGTCGAAAATCCTAAAGAAGAAATCAAAAAAGAACAACCTAAAACGACGGAACAACCAGCAAATAACGAAGCATCAAACGAAACAAAAAGAAACCGCATAGTTATCGGATCTGCGCCGAAAACTGAAACAACAACCGAAGAAAAAACTGAGGAATCAAACACAGTTGCCAAAACGGAAGAAACTACGAAAGACAGTTCGCCTTTATCGGTTGGTTCTTTGGTCGGATATGCGACGAAAAAACCGAGTCCTGTCTATCCGTCAGTTGCGCGAAGTATGCGAATGACGGGCATTGTAAAGGTCGAAGTTGTAGTTGACGAAGAAGGAAAAGTGTTGAAAGTTCAAAATACGGACGGACCGACAATGCTCCAAGCAGCGGCGCAAGATGCCGTGAGAAAATGGAAGTTCAAACCCTTTACACGCGACGGCGAACCTGTCAGAGCAACGGGATTTGTTAGTTTTAACTTCAGTTTGTAAAAAATAAACTTATAGAATAAATGGACGGCATTTTCATGATTTGCCGTCTTTTTTGTGCAGAAAAATCACAGACAGCATCTAATCGCAAAGAATTTTTGATTTATTGTTCCAAACCTTTACGAACTTTTTTGCAAACTAAATCGTTTTCTGTGATTCTAAGAATGGTTGGATAAAAGGATTCGATAATGGAAGAAAACAAGAATTTAGCGTTAAAAGAAAAAACATTTGAGATTGATAAAGTTGCCGTCAGCGAAAACGGTTCAAACGGCAATCACGCTTTGGTAAAAACGGAAAATCTGCCGATTTCAAAGCAGATTTCCAATGAGGAACTAATCGCCGAAGAAAAATCTTTGATCGAAAAGGAAACTGAGGTCGAGAAAAATTACGAAGGTTTTCGCGGTTATCTGCGGCTTTTTAAGGTTTCAAAAGTTATCGGAATGCTCGCGCTGTATCTTTATTTGGATCAATACGAAATGCACCACGCGCAGCATTTGAAGCAAGCCGAAGCGCGAGTGGAAACGGCGAGTCGTTTAACCCGGCTGGCGGTTTTGGGCGAAAGATTTCATAAAGTCAATCTGTGGTTTTTTCACCAATTTATGCTTTTTCTTGTCTGGTGGTTTCTCGGAAGTGAGGCTAATAAAGAATTAAATCACGAAAAACAAGCCGTTTGGCTGAAAGAAAATTTGATCGAACTCGGTCCGACGTTTATTAAAATCGGACAATCGCTCGGAACTCGCGCCGATCTTTTGCCCTTGCCGTTTGTTAAAGCGTTGGGCGAATTGCAGGATTCTGTTCCGTCTTTTCCGAATTCCATCGCTTTTGCACGAATCGAAAAAGAACTCGGCAAAAAGATCAATCAGGTTTACGCCGAATTCGATGTCGAACCGATTGCGGCGGCAAGTCTTGGGCAAGTTTATCGCGCTAAACTCTTTACGGGCGAAGAAGTTGCGGTCAAGGTTCAGCGTCCGAATCTCGCGGGAATTATCAAAGGCGACATCGAAATTTTGGGGAAAGTTACGAAATTTGCCGAAAGATTTCCGAGTCTGAACGAAAATGCTGATTGGGCGGGAATGTTACGCGAATTTGACGAAACGATTCACGAAGAAATGGATTATTCGTCCGAGGGCAAAAACGCCGAACGCTTTTCGGAAAGTTTCAAAGAATGGACAAATATTCACGTTCCGAAAATTTACTGGAACGCGACGAGCGAAAAAGTTTTAACGATGGAATTTATTCACGGCGACAAAGTTACTGATTTAGAGAAACTTCGCGCACGCGGAGTTTCTTCGGAAAAAGTCAATCGTTTATTGATTAAAACTTATCTGAAACAACTTCTCGAAGACGGATTTTTCCACGCCGATCCGCATCCGGGAAATCTTTTGGTAATGCCTGACGGACGACTCGCGTTTTTTGATTTCGGAATGGTCGGACGAATTACACCAAAACTGCAAGCAAAAATGATTGACGCATTTTTCCACGTCGTCGCCAAAGAACCGGCGGGAATCGCGCAGGATTTGATTGATCTCGAATTCCTAAAACCCGGCGCAGACGAATCCAAGATCAAGGAAGTCGTCATAAAAATGTTTGCGCTGCATCTCGATTTGAAACTCAAAGACGTTAAATTCAAAGAACTGACATACGATCTCGCCGACGTAATGTATGATTATCCGTTCCGTCTGCCGTCGAATTTCACATATATTATGCGGGCTTTGATGACGCTCGAAGGAATCGGAATTATCACCGATCCCGAATTCAACTTCTTTGAAACAGCGAAACCTTACGCTAAAGAATTTATGCTCCGCCGCGAAGGAAAAGACTTGCGTAAAATGTTTGTTGACAAAATCCTAGGACGCGGCGAAAACGGCGAAAGCGAAGGAATTGATTGGGGCAGAACTTGGAAACTCGCAAAAATGGCGGCGAAAACTGTTTTTAATCAAAATAAATAAATATTATGATTGTTTCTAAGCACAGGACAGTAAAAAAAGAATGAGCTTGTTGGTATGATTTTTATGTGAACAAAAAAAAACAACAAGCTCATCTCGCTTGCGAACAAGCGATAACTGGAAAGATACAAGGAACACGGCACGCAATCAAGTTTA